>NZ_JAHMSC010000019.1:0-118193 GCF_018986375.1 Pseudomonas sp. CVAP#3 | reverse complement strand
CGAGTTTTGCTTGCTCTGTGTACTTCCCCATGACACCCCCAAAGGTTGTGTCCAACATTTGGGGGTCAGTTCAGAGCGTGGGAACGAACACTGAGCCAGTCTGGCCTCAAACCCCCTTCGGCAACTCCATCAAAAACCGTGTCCACTCCTGGCCTGATTCGCAACGAATTGTCCCGCCATGGGCGCGGATGATCGACTGAGTGATCGCCAGCCCCAACCCTGCATGCTCGCTACTGCCTTCATGGCGCGCCGGGTCTGCGCGGTAGAACCGGTCAAACAATCGCGGCAACAGCTCTTCAGAAATCCCCCCGCCGCTGTTTTCAACACTCAGGCTCAAGCCCTTTGGCTCATCGACAATCCGCACCTGAACCTCACCGTTTGGCGGGGTGAAGCGCAGCGCGTTGTCCAGCAGATTGGAGAGGGCGCGGCGCAACATGCTGCGGTCGCCATTGAGGCTGGCGTCGCCGAGACGGGTCAGCTTGACTCGTGCGTCTTCGGCCAATGGTGCGTAAAACTCCAGCAACAGATCCACTTCCTCGGCCAGTTGCAGCGGTTCGCGTTTTGGCGTCAGCAAGCCGTGATCGGCCTTGGCCAGATACAGCATGTCGTTGACCAGCTGCGCCATCCATTGCAGCTCTTCGAGGTTGCTGTGCAGCGCCTCGCGGTAATCTTCCAAGTCGCGCGGGCGGGTGAGGGTGACCTGAGTGTGGGTCAGCAGGTTCGACAACGGCGTGCGCAGTTCGTGGGCGATGTCGGCGGAGAAGGCTGACAGACGTTGGAACGAGTCGTCGAGACGGCCGAGCATGGCATTAAAGGTGTGAGCCAGATTGGCGAGCTCGGCGGGCATTTGATCTTCGGGCAGGCGCTGGGTCAGCGAACTGGCGGACACCCCGGCGGCCACTTCACTCATGCGCCGCAACGGCCGCAAACCACTGCGCGCCGCCCACGCACCGAGCAGCGCGGTGGCTAGCGCCGACAGGCCGACGGTCAGCCAGATCAAATGCTGCATGCGCTGCAAAAAGTGCTGATGGTGAGTGATGTCGAGCATCAGAATCAGCTGCGCGGAATCGGTCTTGCCCGGCTCCAGCGCGGCGCTGTAGACCCGATACGCCGTGTCGGCGCTGTGCAAGCTGTGAAGACCGGAGCGGGTTGGCAAGTCGTCGGGGAGGTTCGCGGCACTGTCGAACCACACGCGACCATCGGCGCCGCGCACCCGCAATGCCAGGTCTGGCTGATGGCTCATTTCATCCTGCAGTCCGGCTTTTCGTTCGGCGAACAACTGCGGGTCGTCGGCGCCGGCCAAGACACTGCGCAGGGCGATCAGCTTGCCGTCGAGCAATTGCTGGTCGAGCTCAATGAAGTGCGTCTCGCTGGCGCGGCTGAACAGCACACCAGCGAACAATGAAACCACCGCCGTACAGGCGGCAAACAACAGTGCCAGACGGCCGCTCAGGGACAGGCGGCGCATCAGGCGGGACGCTCTTCAAGCACGTAGCCCATGCCGCGTACGGTATGAATCAACTTGTTCGGGAAGTCGTCGTCGATCTTCAGGCGTAGCCGGCGGATCGCCACTTCAATGACATTGGTGTCACTGTCGAAATTCATGTCCCAGACCTGGGAAGCGATCAGCGATTTGGGCAGCACTTCGCCCTGGCGGCGCAAGAGCAGTTCCAGCAGGGCGAATTCCTTGGCAGTCAGGTCGACGCGCTGGCCGCTGCGCTCGACCCGGCGGCGAATCAGGTCCAGCCGCAAGTCGGCCAGTTGCAGACTGGTTTCTTGCGGTGCCGCGCTGCCACGACGTAACAGGCTGCGCACGCGGGCCAGCAGCTCGGAAAAGGCGAAAGGCTTGACCAGGTAATCGTCGGCGCCCAGTTCCAGACCATGAACCCGATCTTCCACGGCATCGCGGGCGGTGAGAAACAGCACCGGGATGTCCAGGCCGGCGTTACGTACCGCTTGCAGAATCTGCCAGCCGTCACGGCCGGGGAGCATCACGTCGAGAATCAGCAAGGCGTAATCACCGGTCAGCGCGAGGTGCTGGCCGGTGTTGCCGTCGGCCACCAGTTCGGCGTTGAAGCCGGCCTCGGTCAGGCCTTGGCGCAAGTAGTGGCCGGTTTTCGGTTGGTCTTCGACGATCAGCAATTTCATGGGCAACTCGAGGTCAATGGAACAGGTGCGTTATACCGTGGCGGGCGGCGATGCAGTGCAACCTTACAAAGTTGTAATCTGGCCGTCAGCTGGCTGGCAGGGGCGCAACAGTAGAGTTTCCCACAGGCTGAACCTTATCTTGTTGGAGGGTGATCATGTTTTTGCATCATCGATTGGTGCTTGCTGGCTGTTTGCTGGTGTTGAGTTTTTCCGTAAGGGCCTCGCCGGCACAGACCTACGACTTCGGCACGCCGGCCCCGGCGGCGAAGGCTACGCGCAGCGTCGAAATCGTCATGAGCGATATGTCGTTCACGCCCAAGACGCTGGACATCAAAGCCGGTGAGACGGTGCGTTTTGTACTGATCAATAAAGGCCAGTTACTGCACGAGTTCAACCTGGGTGATGCGGCGATGCATGCTGCACATCAACAGGAAATGCTGAAAATGCAACAGGGCGGCATGCTCACCCCGACCATGATGAAAAGCGCTCCCATGGACCACGGTTCGATGGCGGGCATGGATCACAACTCGATGCCAGGCATAGATCACGGCGCGAGCATGAAGCACGATGATCCGAACAGCGTGCTGATTGAACCGGGCAAAACCACCGAATTGACCTGGACCTTCAAGAAAGCCAGCAATCTGGAGTTCGCCTGCAATATTCCCGGCCACTATCAGGCGGGTATGGTCGGCAAATTGACTGTCAGTCAGTAAGCACTCAAAGGCGGGAGCAAAGGCTGGTAGAATCCGCTGATTCTTTAGTCAGGTTTCCGCCATGCATCCCGCAGCCGAACATTCGCCGCTGGGCAAATCCAGCGAATACATCGCCACGTACACGCCGTCCTTGCTGTTCCCGATCCCGCGCACCGCGAAATGGGCCGAACTGGGCCTGACGGCGCAAACCCTGCCGTACAAGGGCGTGGATTTCTGGAACTGCTTTGAACTGTCCTGGCTGCTGCCATCGGGCAAGCCGGTGGTGGCCATCGGCGAATTCAGCATCCCGGCGGACTCGCCGAACATCATCGAATCCAAGTCGTTCAAGTTGTACCTGAACTCGCTGAACCAGACGCCGTTCGCCAATACCCAAAGCCTTGAAGCCACGCTGGTGAGCGATTTGTCGGCGGCTGCGGGCAAGCCGGTGGGCGTGCGTATTCGCAGTTTGAGCGAGGTCGAGGCTGAAGGCGTTGTAGCGCTGCCGGGCGTGTGCATCGATGATCTGGATATCAGCGTCAGCAACTACGAGCATCCGCGCCCGGAACTGCTGCGTTGCGACGATTCGCGCATCGTTGAAGAAAGCGTGCACAGCCATCTGCTCAAATCCAATTGCCCGGTCACCAGCCAGCCGGACTGGGGCAGTGTCGCGGTCGAGTACCGTGGCGCTGCGCTGGATCACGCCAGTCTGCTGGCTTATCTGGTGAGCTTCCGCCAGCACTCGGACTTCCACGAGCAGTGCGTAGAACGGATCTTCCTCGACCTGCAACGCTTGCTGAAACCGGAAAAACTGACCGTGTATGCGCGTTACGTGCGTCGCGGCGGGCTGGATATCAACCCGTATCGCAGCACTGAAGAAGTACAACTGCCGAACCACCGTCTGGTCCGCCAGTAAAATCAGGCACCTGTTCTGTGGCGAGGGGGCTTGTCGGAACGCCGCACCGCCCCGTTCGGCTGCGAAGCAGTCGTAAACCATTCGATGCGGTATCCCCGAAAAATTTAGGCGGCTGGTTTGGGGGCGCTTCGCGACCCAGCGGGGGCAAGCCCCCTCGCCACAATGGGGGGCGGTGGTTGTTAAGCGTTGTTTTGGCCGCGAAAATGAAAAAGCCCCGCTATCGCTAGCGGGGCTTTTTTGCATTCGCAGGGTCAGATTCCGATGTTGCCCAGGGTCTGCACGATGTTGCGCAACACGGTGGCCAGCGCCGGGTGGTCCACTTCAAAACGCTCCACGGCAAGGTTGACGCCGTCCGCCAGGCTGCTGTCCTGCGTCGCGGTTTCGAGTTTGATCTGCGCCTCAATCTTCTGCATCAGTTCTTGCAGGTGTTCACGTTCTTCCAGCGTGAGCGGTGGGTTCTGCTCCAGTTGCTCGCGCAGGGCGTTGAGCTGTTCTTGCAGTTCGCGGGCAGGCATGGCGTTCTTCCTTTTATCGATAGGCACTGGCATAGACCGCAGCGATGGGCCAAAGGTCTGCATCTGACCTTTAGATTAATCCACTGGCGAGCGAAGTGCATGATCTTGATCAAGAACGGCCCATCAGGGCTTTTCACCCTTGTGTCGGCGCAGGCCGATGTCTGACAGGCAAGTGCCGAGTTCGCCCAGATGATCGATCACCGAATGCACGCCGAGGCTGAACAGTTGCAGGGTCGCCTTGCCGCGTTTGAGCTCGCGCTCTTGCTGGCTCAAGGCTTGCCACTCACTGGGCGCCAGCCCGCAGAGTGAGCCACAGGACGCCAGGCCAATGGTCCAGAGCCCGGCATTGAGGCCCGATTGCAGCAAGCGCGGTTCGCCGCTGACCAGTACGCAGCCATCCAGGCGATCGATGTTCAGCGCCATCAATGCTTGCCAGCACGCATCGGGGGAAGGCCATTGCCCGACATTCAGCGTGTGTGGGCTGGCGGTGATCCAGTCCGGCAGCGAAGTGGCCAGGGCGTGGCTTTGCGCGTGCGGCAACTCGTCGAGCCAGGCGCACGGAATGCCTTGAAGTTGCAGGCTGTGCAGTGCTTCCAGAGCGCCCGGTGTCAGGTGTGCCCGTTCGGCCGCGTCGTTATTGTTCTGACGGCTACAGGCGCCGAAATCCACCAGGCAGCCGCTGAGACCGAAGAGCACTGCGGTCGGGTTGGGAATGCTGTGGGGGAGGGCTTGGGCGTGAGGCATTTCGACGTCCCTGAAATAACCTTAGAGGTTATGGACGGACCATGACAGTTGAGTGACATCGGGATGAATCGGCGTTTTCCGGGTGGCTGCCTAAAAATACTTATCCGTCTTATACTAGCGCGCTTATCGCCCGGGTATTGAGGCCCGCGCCAGTACGGTCCAAGGAGTTTTTCTATGCGCTGGAGCAATCGTCTAGCTCGACTATGTGTGTGTGCCAGCGTGTTGCTGGTTCCGTTCGCTGCCCAGGCCGCGTCGGAAGATGACCCTTGGGAAAGCGTTAACCGCCCGATCTACAAGTTCAACGATGTACTGGACACCTACGCCTTGAAGCCGATTGCTCAGGGCTATCAGTTCATTACGCCGACGTTTCTCTCGGACGGCATTCACAACATGTTCCGCAACATCGGTGACGTCGGCAACCTGGCCAACGACATCTTGCAGGCCAAGCCGCGCGCCGCTGGCGTCGATACGGCTCGCGTGCTGATGAACACCACCATCGGCCTGGCCGGGTTCTTCGATGTGGGCACCAAAATGGGCCTGCACCGCAACGACGAAGACTTCGGTCAGACCCTTGGCTACTGGGGTATGCCTAGCGGCCCTTACGTGATGCTGCCGTTCTTCGGCCCAAGCACATTGCGTGATGCACCGTCCAAGTACGTCGACACTTACACCCAACCCTACCGCTACATGAACGACATTCCGGCGCGCAACATGGCGTACGGCATGAGCGTAATCGACACCCGTGCCAGCCTGTTGTCGGCCGAGAAGCTGATCACTGGCGACAAATACACCTTCATTCGCAACGCTTATCTGCAGAACCGCGAATTCAAAGTTAAAGACGGCAAGGTTGAAGACGATTTTTAATCGTCACCTGCACAACAAGAAGGCGGCCATTTGGCCGCCTTCCTTGTTTCTATTCGTGCTCAATTCATTTTCAGGATTGTAAGCCCAAGTTTCTGGCCGTCAGTGTCCTGTTGAGTGATCCAGACCACTTCGGTCTCGGCTTCCAGGCCCTTGAGCGCGGCGTGTTCGGAATCGATGCGCACATTCAGCTTGTCGCCCACCTGGAACGAACGGCTCGCCCGAACCTGCATACCACTGCTGGAAAGGTCGATACAGACGGCTGGAATCAAATCGCCGGCGTGGATCAATGTGACGTCCGCATCGACCCGCATGCGGATGTAATCGCGCTTTTCACTGTAGTCACGATCGGTTTGGCTCATAGGCTCGACCCTTCCATTGTGTTGCGGTTTTGGCTGTTCTTATAACTCCCGGTGATTTGCGATGTAAAGACGCCTGATGACCATCGGCGTGAGCTTGAAACGCCTCGCGGATGGGAGTACCGTCTGCGCCTTAGAAGGGCACCTCTGATGAACACGCTTGTAGGGCAAATGCTCGAAAGCGGTGCGACAGAGAGGCTAGAAAGCGAATCCAGTAGTGTGTGCCGGGCCGAATGCCCTGCCAGCTACGCCAACCTAATTCTGGCGCCGTTTGCCCACATGCAAAAAACCAGTGCCACGCTGCTGATAATCGATGACGACGAAGTAGTACGCGCGAGTCTCGCGGCCTATTTGGAAGACAGTGGGTTCAGCGTCCTTCAGGCCAGCAATGGCCAGCAGGGGCTTCAGGTCTTCAAGAAAAACCAACCCGATCTGGTGATCTGCGATCTGCGCATGCCGCAGATGGGCGGGCTTGAACTCATTCGTCAGGTCACCGACCTTTCGCCGCAAACGCCGGTGATCGTGGTGTCGGGTGCCGGCGTGATGAACGACGCCGTCGAGGCCTTGCGTCTGGGCGCCGCGGACTACCTGATCAAGCCGCTGGAAGATCTGGCCGTACTCGAGCACTCCGTGCGCCGGGCCCTGGATCGTGCGCGCCTGCTGCTGGAAAACCAGCGTTATCGGGTAAAACTCGAAACCGCCAACCGCGAGCTCGAAGCCAGCCTGAACCTGTTGCAGGAAGACCAGAACGCCGGGCGCCAGGTGCAGATGAACATGCTACCGGTCAGTCCCTGGACGATCGACGAGTTCAAGTTCGCGCACCAGATCATCCCGTCTCTGTACCTGTCGGGCGACTTCGTTGACTACTTTCGGGTCGACGAGCGCCGGGTAGCCTTCTACCTGGCGGACGTTTCGGGCCATGGCGCTTCATCGGCATTCGTGACCGTGCTGCTGAAATTCATGACCACGCGCTTGCTGTTCGAATCCAAGCGCAACGGCACCTTGCCGGAATTCACCCCTTCAGAGGTCCTTGGTCATATCAACCGAGGGCTGATCAGCTGTAAGCTGGGCAAACATGTCACGATGGTCGGTGGAGTCATCGACGAGGAGACGGGTTTGTTGACCTACAGCATCGGCGGACACCTGCCGTTGCCAGTGTTGTACACGCCAGACAGTGTGGGTTATCTCGAAGGGCGCGGCCTGCCGGTGGGCTTGTTCAATGAAGCCACCTACGAAGACCATGTTATCGAGCTGCCACCGACGTTCAGCCTGACGCTGATGTCCGATGGCATTCTGGACCTTTTGCCAGAACCTACACTCAAAGAGAAAGAGGCTGCCTTACCTGAACGGGTAAGAACGGCGGGCGGCAGCCTGGATGGCTTGCGGCAGGTTTTTGGATTGGCCACGCTAGGGGAGATGCCGGATGATATCGCCCTGTTGGTGTTGAGCAGGAATCTTTAATGAGTACCGGTAGAATCCAGTTCGCCGAGCAGGACGGCACCTTCGTCCTGAAGTTCGTCGGTGAAGTTCGCCTGACCCTGTGTTCGGCGTTGGATGCGACTATTGAGCGGATCTTCAGCGCGTTGAATTTCAACGCAATCGTGATCGATCTGACCGAAACCCGCAGCATCGACAGCACCACGCTGGGCCTGCTGGCCAAGCTGTCGATCATGTCGCGGCAAAAGGTCGGCCTGCTGCCGACCGTCGTCACCACCCACGAAGACATCACGCGGTTGCTGGAGTCCATGGGCTTCGAGCAGGTGTTCAACATCGTTGACCGCCCGATTCCGTGCCCGGAATGCCTGACCGACCTGCCTGACCAGGATCAGTCCGAAGAAGTGGTGCGGATCAAGGTGCTGGAAGCGCACAAGATCCTCATGGGCCTGAACGACTCCAACCGCGAAGCATTCCATGACTTGGTGAACGCCCTGGAGCGTCACTGAGGCAAGGCTGGACCTGTGGCGAGGGAGCTTGCTCCCGTTGGGTTGCGAATCAGCCCTAAAATCAGCGCACAAAAAAGGGCGAACCTGTGAGGGTTCGCCCTTTTTGCGCTTGCCCGGATCAGATCACAGCTTGGCTTGCAGCAGCGCCTCAAGCTTTTCCTGGTCGCGCGCGAACTGACGAATACCTTCAGCCAGTTTCTCGGTCGCCATGGCGTCCTCGTTCGACGCCCAGCGGAACTGCGCTTCCGTCAGGCTCTGACGCGCTTCGCCGGAGTGGCCCGGCGCCAGCTTGCGTTCCAGCTTGCCGGTGTCGGCCGCCAGTTTCTCGATCAGGTCCGGGCTGATGGTCAGGCGATCACAGCCGGCCAGTTGCTCGATCTGATTCAGATTGCGGAAGCTCGCACCCATGACCACAGTCTTGTAGTCATTGGCCTTGTAGTAGTTGTAGATGCGAGTCACCGACTGCACGCCCGGATCATCGGCACCGGTGTAGTCGTTGCCGTTGGCCTTCTTGTACCAGTCGTAGATGCGGCCCACGAACGGCGAAATCAGGAACACCCCGGCCTCGGCACAAGCAACCGCCTGGGCGAAAGAGAACAGCAGCGTCAGGTTGGTCTGAATACCTTCGCGTTCCAGCTTCTCGGCGGCGCGGATGCCTTCCCAGGTGGAGGCGATCTTGATCAGCACGCGGTCGCGGCCAATGCCGGCCTTTTCGTACAGCTCGATCAGACGGTGCGCGCGCTTCAAGACGGCGTCAGTGTCGAACGACAGGCGCGCATCCACTTCAGTGGAAATACGCCCCGGAATCACTTTCAGAATCTCTTGACCGACCGCGACCCCAAAGCGGTCGCTGGCCAGGCCCACGTCGCCTTTGCAGTCGCTGACACAGGCGTTCAGCAAATTGGCGTATGCAGGAATGGCCGCCGCTTTAAGCAGCAGGGAAGGGTTGGTGGTGGCATCCACCGGTTTAACGCGAGCGATTGCCTCGAAGTCGCCGGTATCGGCCACTACGGTGGTGAATTGTTTGAGTTGTTCCAGCTTGGAAGTCATGAGCGTGCTCTATCCTGTGGGTCTGTTGACATTACCCGAGCGCTGACAGCCACTCAAGGGCGCAAATGCGTAACAACGGCCTGGGCGGCAACAACCTGAGAACAGGCGTTTGAAAGGCCCGGCGCTATCCGTTAAATACGATGCTGAAATGGCTTACAGGTTCAAAGGAGGTGACGGGTAGCGGCAAGAGAGAAGCTGCCGATCCGAGTTGTCCCTAATGGGAGGCTAGTCAGCGAACTGGCGGGTTCAAGCGCGTATCGAGGGCAAATCTTTCTTGCCGGACAACCTCAAACAACCCTTCAGCCAAATCTGGATTCATTATGATGTTCCAGCTATGTCGAGAGACTGCCGATGGAATCAGGATGAACGGGTGTAGCGCCAATAGATCATCTCCGAATTTCTGTTGGCCAAGGCTAGGTGTACCCGGTACCAGCCAGTTCGGGTTTGGGACATCGTCAGGAGTCACGCGATGCACATGGGATAGATCGATAACGCGTGCGCCAGTCAGTACATGGGGGACCGAATCGAGCGCACGAAAGCCTTTATGGACGGCGACTTCAAGGATGGCCGTAGAAGGATCGGCAGAGCTATATACCGCTTTTACTCCCTTCGAATTCCATCGACCACCACCCAATTCTGCGCCGATCCCACTGAACCATGTCGCAGAGTGCTCCTTGCGGTCCAGTCTCCAGAGGTATACCTCCTTGCTTCCAAGCGGTAAGCCCATCAAGAATAGACTCCATATTCCATACGGGTCAGGAAGTCATCGACCAACTCAAAGCCCACCTGAGTGGTCAGTAAATCCATTGGTGCGCGCCCCTCAAGCCCAAGCGCGGGCGTTACCATCCAGTTCGCCGATTCCTGCCGGTCACCAAAAACCTCCTCTGCTTTACTGAATATCTTGGCTAACCGCCAGGCACTGCTGCTTTGCTCGGACGTCAGCGGCTCCGGGTTCTTGATGCGGCGTTGAAGGGTGCGATCAGAAATTCCAATGATTTTGACGAAAACCTGCTTGTCTTTGAATCGATTGATGGACTGAACGAAGCTGATCACCACATCTGAAGGAAACCCTTTTTCGATGAGCTCATGAACCTCGAATGCAGTTCGCGCGTGGGGTGGCCGGCTACCAAATAATAGCTGCAGCGGCTTGGTTGGATCCTGAGATTGGTAATGATGTGTTTCGACTTGAGCTGTCATGGGAGGCTACCTCGCGCGTGCCATTTGGCGAAAGTATAGGGCCATATGGCGAGAGTGGCGAATTTTTGGATTGAGGGAACCAAGAGCGCCGAGATAGGGCCGCAAGCTGCCAGCGGCTGACTACGGCCCAATTTTCGATAATGTTGGAGGAAGCCGCCCGGCGAAGGCTGATTCCTACCGCGCCTGTCCGCGTGATCTGACTTACGCAGCAGTAAAACGTGGCTACCATCGTGTAATGATCTGCTTGCCGTCGCGGGCTAGCGCCCCTCCAACAACTCCGCCGCCTGATCCAGCAACGCCAAAGGCTCTTTAGCCTTATGAATATCCACCGACAGCAACTGCCGAAACTTGCGCGCCCCCGGAAAACCGGTGCCCAAGCCCAGCACATGCCGAGTGATATGGTGCATCGCACCGCCAGCGTCCAGGTGCGCAGCGATATAAGGCCGCAACTGTGCCAACGCTTCGGCCCGCGAAATCACTGGCGCCGTGCTGCCGAACAGTTGTTGATCGACCTCAGCCATCACATAAGGATTGTGATACGCCTCACGACCCAGCATCACCCCGTCAAAGGTCTGCAAATGCTCGTGACAGGCCTCCAGCGTCTTGATCCCGCCGTTGAGAATAATCTCCAGTTCCGGGAAATCCGTTTTCAACTGCGCCGCCACGTCATAGCGCAGCGGTGGAATGTCCCGATTCTCCTTCGGCGACAACCCCTCCAGAATCGCAATCCGCGCATGCACGGTAAAACTCGTGCACCCCGCATCCCGAACCGTCCCGACGAAATCACACAACTGCGCGTAACTGTCCCGCCCATTGATCCCGATCCGATGCTTCACCGTTACCGGAATCGACACCGCATCGCGCATCGCCTTCACACACTCCGCCACCAACACCGGATGCGCCATCAGGCACGCACCAATCATATTGTTCTGCACCCGATCACTCGGACAGCCGACGTTGAGGTTCACCTCGTCGTAACCGTGCTCCTGCGCCATGCGCGCGCACGCGGCCAGGTCGGCCGGGACACTGCCACCCAACTGCAACGCGAGTGGATGCTCGGCTTCGTTGTGACGCAGGAAGCGCTCGTGATCGCCGTTGAGCAGAGCTCCGGTGGTGACCATTTCTGTGTAGAGGAGAGCGTGCTTGGAGAGCAGGCGCAGAAAGAAACGGCAATGTCGGTCGGTCCAATCCATCATCGGGGCGACGGAGAAGCGGCGGGAGAGGGGCGTAGGTGTAGCGATGGGTGCGGGCATCAGGGATCTGGAATTGGTGAGGCTGGGAGGTGAGGAGTTTATCAGGAATAGGGTTGTGGAGCTGAAGTGAGTCTAGTAGTGGTTGTTCGGGCAGTTGGGTGAGGGCATGGTGGGGACAGGGCTGAATTGCTGCGAGAAAATAGATCTGTCCCCATTTTTTCTGGATTATACCGAATCAGGCGACGAATCGAGGCGTCAAAACTTGATGCGGACGGTTGCGCCACAAATCAAAACCGTCCAGTAACCAGTTGAGTTCTTGAACCGTCAGCACGATGGCTTCATCCGAACAATCCGGCGAAGTTTTGAAGCGCTCGGACTCCAGCCGCTTTAGCCAAAGGCAAAAGCCGTTGCGCTCCCAATACAAAATCTTCACTCGGTTTCGAGGCTTGTTGAGGAACACGAAAAGCACCGGGTCAAACACCGCGACCTTGATGTCCAGTTCGACCAGAGCGGCGAGGCCATCGATGGATTTTCGGAAGTCGACGGGCTTGGGGTAGAGATAGACTTTTTCGACTTTTACGTCGGGACGCATCATGAGGTGCCGGCTCCGGAAAGGAATCGGGAGCACAGCATCGGGGATCAGATGGTGACTTTGAATGTGGGGTTTATGGAGCGCTTACGGTCGTACCGCAAGTGATAGTAGCCGGTACGTACGAAGCAGTGCCAGTTGGCATGAAGCGCAGGAATAATCACAGTCACGAAACTCGCTCGATCGTATCCGAACTGCTCTTCTTTCCTCCTCCATTCAAACGCATTAAAACAATTCGAACTCCCTTGTTCCAGGCATAACGAACCCCAATTCCTCCGACTATGGCAAAGACTACCGCGAGCGCCGGCTGGTCAACGATATGACGGGCCAGGGACTGAAACTGAAAGTGCGTCAAATAAATAAACAACGTTGACGATGCTATTAATGCGAGTCCCCGCGCGATGATGCCTGGTACGGGAATAGACCGGATCCAAATCAACGCGAGAACGGCAGGCACGGCCATGTCAATATATTCCTTCATTGCAAATTCGTGCAATCCATGGTTGAAGATTGCCAGAATATCTTGCCCGCCCAACACAATGACAGCAACCGCGCTGACGATCAACTTTTGAATTCTTGAATTCGCATAGTTAATTGCCATTCCGAGCACCATGATCGCAAGGTAGTGCTGTGGTACTCTGTTATAAAGCTCTGCAGCATCAAACAAGTACGCGTTAATCATGACGCCAGCCACTGCCAATACGCATGATGCAATGACAAGGCAACGAAAGGGGTCGGAAGTTACTGTTTTTCTAACGCGCTCGAACGACAGGGCGAACCCAATGATTATTATCATTTGCACGAGTACTTCAATATACCAATACGCAAAGTTGTCTATGAGGTTCGGTGAGAACCAATTCGAAATCAGCAACAATGTTTGCCAGTGAATCCTATCGAACAGCATCTGAATCAAAATAGTGTAAAGTATTGTCGGTGCGGCGATACTGACAACGGACTTTACAAGCGTGCGCACGTTGCCACGGTCACTTATGGTTTTAAATTGAAATCTTGCCAGGCTGAGGCCGGATATTATAAACAATACCGTTGTTTCGCCTGAAACCTGCCATTCTGAAAAAATATTAAAATGCGCGACAACAATAAGCATTATAGATGTTACGCGTAAAAAAACGGGAACCTCCATTGCCCGAACTGACAGCTTCGAAACCTTGGGTTTGTTGGCCAGCTCACAAAGATCACATATTGACGTCATTTCCCATTGATCTGGCAGGTGGCCAATAAGTTCTTCAAGAACCATTGACGCCTGAACAAACGAGAGTGAATCCCCACCCAGCTCCACGAACGATAAGTTTGCATCGGCGCGCGGGACTTCGAGTATTTCAGACCATGCATCCGCCAGTTTTAGCGCGAGCGGCGATAGAGCCTGGCGCGAGTGTACGGCAGCCGCATCCGTCTTACTGACAATCAGAGGCAACGCCCGCTTATCAATTTTTCCATTCGGCGTAAGTGGAATAGCGTCCAGAAAAACGAACAACGCCGGTACCATATATTCCGGGAGTCGATTACTGACATATTCACGCAATTCAACAGATGAAACAGGCTCTATTGAAATGCAATATGCAACCAGCTTTACGATCGAACTGTCATTGACGGCCAGAGCAGTGCACTGTTTGATTCGGGGATGCCGTGATATTGCGCCTTCAATTTCAGTAAGCTCAATTCGATGACCCCGAATCTTGATCTGATTGTCGCCTCGGCCCAGAAAGATGACACTGCCATCTGAAAGATAAGTGCCAAGGTCGCCGGTTCTATAGCAAATGTCGTCCTCGACATTCGCAAATGGATTCACAACAAATCTTTCCCTGGTTAGCGCAATGTCACCCCAATAACCCAGCGACAAATAGGGGCTGCGTATAAGAATTTCTCCGACCTCTCCTTCGCAGACCAATTTATTTGAGTCATCCACGACCAGCAGTTGTGCGCCTTCAATTCCTTTGCCAAGTGGAATCTTGGCATTATTGGTTTCAGGGTCGACCTGATGGTACGCCATTGCCTGCGGAGTTTCCGTCGTGCCGTAAAAATTGACACTAACGGCATTTGGTGCAACGACGCGCATTTGCTCATATAACGTACTGCTTAATGCATCTCCACCCCAAAACAGGTATCGCAGAACGTTGAATTTTAGTTCATTGATTTTTGCTCCAGTTTCAATAAGTTTTCCCAGAGGGGGCGTAAGGTGAATAACGGATATTCCATTCTTATGTATCCACGCCGCCAAAGCCGAAGGATCTATGACGGTTGACTGTGCCGGACAGATAATTTTCGCGCCAATGGAGAGAGGCGTAAATACGTCCCTGTATACAGGGTCATGACCAAGCCCGGAAAGCAAGGAAAAGCAATCGTCTTTAGATAACGAATGACGCTTGGTATGCCACTCAATAAAATGAACCAAAGGCGCATGATGTGTCGCAATTCCCTTCGGTTCGCCAGTGCTGCCCGATGTAAATGTGATATACGCCGGATGACAAGGGTCGACTTCTGGCAAAACCCTTTGATCAAAGGCGAACTCATGCAGTGATTCGGTGGGAATTTCCGGAATTCTGACGACCCGCGGATAGGAACTCTCTGCCCTTGGCTCAAAGTGCTCGAGATTGAGATTGACTGTAGCCTCACCGCATAGCAGAACAACGGTAGGCTGAAGCGCTCGAATGATTTGACCTACGCGCGCAGGTGGATATGCATTGTCGGCAACTGTGAACGTCAATCCGGCACGGGACGCGCCGAGCATTGCATAGACCAACCCCGCACAGCGACTCGAAACAATAACAATCTGGTCGGATTCGGTAGCGCCATTTCCAATCAAGAAGGACGCAATGCCCTGGCTTATCTCTTCAAGCTGACGATAGCTGCAAGTCGCGTCTTGAGAGATTACAGCAATTGCATCAGGCGAGCGTCTCGCATGCTGTAAGAAGTCCATGAATATCGGACGTTCGACACAATAATCCAGACGAAGCGTTGGGTTTGGGCGGACATCCTGCATGTTATTTTTATACTCCACCTGACCTATACGAGATTAACGTCGTGCCCCGATAATCCTGAGTGAGGTGACGCTGAATTTATCGGTAGTGGTAGCAATAATATGGAGCGTCGAGCAGCCCGTTGAGTGGTTCAGGCCGAGTGATTGAACATTAGTGCAGAGTGGCCGGCGGCGCCAGCGCGGGTCCGGAAATGGGGGCAAATTTATTTTTCTGCAGTGGCCGCTTTGGGTCTCACTCACGAACGACCGGTTGAATCCACAGCCGTTAGTTGCGATTGAGAAGGCCGGTCACAAGCTAGTCCTTTTCCATTTTTCTTAATCGCGCCAAGCCCTGCTTGATATATCCCGCGTTTTCACCAATCGTTTCCAGTGCCCCTCGGACGTTTTGACCAACCTCTACTGAGTCCGTCTGCTCGACCCGCAATGTTAACTCCATCAAGGCCGCCTCCAGAGCCAGCTGGTTGTGGTCGATCCTCTCCAGCACATCTGACAGCGAATATTCATCAGACATGGCGTCGACTCCTTTCGAGAAAAGTACAAGCATAGTACCGGCAGTGCCGCTGTCAGGCAGTTATTACAGCTTGCTTAGAAATCGCTACAAAGTGAATTGGTTGCAGCGGATTAGCCAGTGTCGACGGGGCGTTGAGGGAGTGCGACGGCGAACAAGCAGAGCAAATTTTTTACGATTGAATCCAGTGTCCAGCGCACCACACCAGCATCGGACATTTCCTGCAATCCGCATCGGTTCTAGCCGCTTTGCAACGAGTCACCTCACAGATAGCCTTCCCCAGTCGCTGCAAAATCAGCGGCCGGATGTGGAAGTCCGTTCTATAGCTAAAGGCGCCCAAGCGCCCATAAACACATGTCGGCGTTTTTTTATGCCAACATTGTCGTGTTATGGCGGCTGTGCGCGGGGCACTCCCGAGTGCGCCGGGTTCCTTTAGCCCCGGTCTTCCACACCTGCGTACAGCTGCCACCCTCATGTGGAAGTGAGATTGGCGGTTCACTGAATTGCTAAAGGAGCTTCACTCATGAAAAAGATCCCCCCCAATCCCCCCGAAACCTCAACCGTTTCCGACCCCACCACCCACGTCTTCACCATCGCCCCCAACGTCGACACCGAAACCCTGCTAATCCACGCCTCCGAAACCCTCGCATCCCTAAACGCCATGACCACCGACCTGGCCTTCGAGCTCGAAGGTTCGCGCCGCCATGTGGCGTTGGCCATGCAGCAACTGGTGGTACTCAGCGAGTTGTTGGTGAACCGCGCACTGGAGCACTTCGACACGCCGAATGCGGCGTCCGGGGTTTCGTCCGCGGTTCGTCACTGAGTGCTCACGCTGATTCATTCACTGGAGGTTTTGCCATGGCTCGATACATGCCGATCACCGGCATTGACTGCACAATTGCGTCGCTGTTGATCGATACCGAAGCGCCGGTCGATGTGCTGCACGACACGGCGGCGTACCGCATTCGCAGCGTGACGCAACTGCTGGAAACGCTTTCCCTGGGCGAGGGGCTTGGCCGTGATGCGTTGCTGATGCAGGACTTCGCGCGGGTGTTGGCGATTCCGTTGCGCGATGGGTGTGACGTGATGGATGTGATCGGGCGACGATTGCAGCGGTAAACGAAAAGGGGTGACCGCAACGGTCGCCCCTTGTCAATCGTCGACCTGTTTATAAGGCTGTAGCGTATTGACGGGCAGATTATTATTTTTTGAAGTGCCTACTATATCTGTCTGGTTATTTTTGAAAGTAACCGACAGTCAATCTACGCTCTCATTGGCCTCTTTTGTGGCCTGTTCTTTCTTTCGATTTTTTAGATCTCTCCTGGCTGCCCAAACAAGACCGATGACTGTAACGGCAACAAGGATGATGATTTGCTCAGTAGGCATTTGCTTTCCTTCATAAGGCATCCGTTGGAATAGCGACGTCCCTGAGTTCGCATAAGGTGTGTCCATGCTAATCAACGAGAGGAATGCAATTGTTAAGAAACTGTACCTTAGATGTAAAAGAATGTGATCGGAGGCGGGGTGTGAATAGTTAAAGTGTTACAGAAGTTGTAGAAAGTGTGCAGGAGCGGCCATTGCAGTCGCTCCTTGTTTATTTCGAGGCTTTATATCGAACGCTGATTAACCCGCTTGCTCAGTTCCTCCGCGCTTTCCTTGCGCTCCGAGTAGCGGTCGACGAGGTCGGGGCGGTCGCGTAGCAGGAGGGTGAATTTCAGCAGTTCTTCCATCACGTCGACCACGCGGTCGTAGAGCGCGGAGGGTTTCATGCGGTTTTGATCGTCGAACTCCATGAAGGCCTTTGGCACGGAGGACTGGTTGGGGATGGTGAACATGCGCATCCAGCGTCCCAGCACGCGCAGTTGGTTGACGGTGTTGAACGACTGCGAGCCGCCCGAGACCTGCATCACGGCCAGGGTTTTGCCTTGGGTCGGGCGTACGGCGCCCATCGCCAGCGGCACCCAGTCTATTTGCGCCTTGAACACGGCGGACATCGAGCCGTGGCGTTCCGGCGAGCACCACACCTGTCCTTCGGACCACTGCATCAACGTCAGCAGTTCCTGGACTTTCGGGTGGTCGCTGGGCGCGTCGTCCGGCAGCGGCAGGCCGGACGGGTTGAAGATCCGCGTTTCGGCGCCAAAGTGTTCCAGCAACCGGGCCGCTTCTTCCACCAGCAGGCGGCTGAATGAGCGCGGGCGGGTCGAGCCGTAGAGCAGCAATATGCGTGGCTTGGGGTTGTCGACTGCGGCGTGGTGCAGGGTGTCGGACAGCAGCGAGTCGAGGTTTGGCAGTTGATCGCTCATGCGGCGCTCCAGGCTAAAGGGTGGCGATGCGCTCGAGTTCGCGCTGGAGTGCCGCGGTGTCGAGGCGTTCGAAGGGCAACTGGAGGAAGGCGCGGCAACGGGTTTCGATGGTCGCCAGTGTGGCGCTGAAGGCGGCGGTGATTTGTTCTTCGCTACCGCTGACGTCGGACGGGTCTTCAAGCCCCCAATGGGCCTTGAGTGCGGGGCCGAAATACACCGGGCAGGTTTCGCCGGCCGCCTTGTCGCATACGGTGATGACGATGTCTGGCGGGCTGTCTGCAAAGGCGTCGTTGCCCTTGCTGCTCAGCCCGTCAGTGGCAATGCCGGCGGCCTGCAAGGTGGTCAGGCTGCGTGGCAGGACCTGGCCTTTGGGAAAGCTGCCGGCGCTCACCGCCTCGAAACCTGCCGGGGCGAGGTGGTTGAACATGGCTTCGGACAGGATGCTGCGGCAGCTGTTGGCCGTGCACATGAACAGGACTTTCATCGATTTCTCCGTAGGGCGCCGGGCCGGGGGGTAAATATATGGTTTGGCGAATATACGGATTGTCGGATATCAGGTAAAGCGCGGTGAGTGACATCAGGGAGTGGATTTCTTGGCTGAAACGAAAATGGGCGACCGCAACGGGTCGCCCATTTTTTCGGGATCGGCAGGGAAGGGTGACACACCGCAATTCTTCCCTGCGTGGCGCTCTGCTTTAGAGCTCCAGACCTTCCTGTATCACCGAGAGAAAGTTGTCCTCATTGAGTTCGACCGGATCCGGTCGAGGTTGTCCGCTGCGCGGGATCGTCTGGATCTGCCAATGCGCTTCACCGTGTACGGTCTCGGTCCGGCGTAAATACTGCTCTTGGCCTTTGCAGAGGATATCGACACGGCCCATGCCGCCAATGACGAAACGCGCGATGGGGTCGAGGGTGATGCTGTGGTGGTTGCCCTCGATCAGCAGTTTGTCGATGGCGTAGTTGAAGGTCTCGCCGGAGGGGAGGTTTTCGATAACGTGTGTGGGGATGCGGCGAATGTTCAAGCCAGCTTCGGTCAGTGGCTCCAGCCATGCTTCAAGCTGGTGGTACATCGCATAGACCTGTATCGGCCAATGCTCAATCGCCGTGTCTGCGCAGGCTTCCGCGTCCGCACGGGTTTGTTGTTTCTGTTTCAGTTTTGTAGCGAGCTCATCTGCCTTACCCATTCCGATTCCCTATCGTGGTGTGAATTTTAGCGATGCCACATCAAGGTACTTCACCTGGGCATGCGATGACCAGACCGAAAAAAGCTCAGAGAAAAAAGCGCGATTGGACTGTGTTTTTACGGCGGGAAGCTGTGGCTATTGTCCTGTTTTCCTGTCGGAAGCTTGGTTGAAGGGCGCTGCTGTTGTCCTGTAAACTCCGCGCTCGACTTTTCGAGAGTCGAACTAAAACTCGATTGAAAGTTACTGCGTACTTTGCAGGTGTCTGTTCTATTTATATCTATCGATAGAGTAGCAATCGGAGTTGTTGATGTTAGTGAGTCACTGGATAGAGTAACTCGTATTCAGCTCAAGGAATGATATCTGGCCTACCGATCTCATCGGTTAACATACGTGTGAAACTTTAAATATGATCAAGCAAAGTGTGAAATCCATCGCGTCCCTCGGGTTGGTATTGGTGGCGAGCCTCGCCTGTGCCTCGGCTCCTGAGAAGGTTGACTTGGGGGAGTTGTATGACAGCTACCTTGAGCACAATCAGTCCTCCATGAACATGCCGCAGTTCAAGAAAGAGATTCTGATTTCCGGCAGCGTTCTCGGCGTTTCGAAGAACTTCTCCGGCGATGCCGTGATGGAGGCCGGTCTTGCCGATTCTGATGAAGTACTGGCAAGACTGACGGGTTTTGACGCGGACGAGTCGAGCAAGATGGACGCGATGGAGGTCGGTACCGACTTTAAAGCGGTGTGCGTACTGGCGATGACGATGGGGTCGGAATACATGGCCCTGACTGACTGCGTGTTCAAGCCGTAAGTGCGTGTTCAATCCTCTTGGGCAGTGTTGGCGTTCACCGCCTTCGCGAGCCTGGCCGTAAACGCTCAGCCGCTGGATCAGCGGGATTTGATCGAGCGTTTGACGCACTGCACGGCCTCTTTGCAAGACGTTGTGGTCTTCAACGGTCTGGTTGAACGCAAAGAGCTGACGCTGACCGCAGTGTCGGAGTTCGAACCGTGGGGCGGTCTGGCCTGGACCATCGAACCTGCGCTGTCCTTTGGTAACGTAAGTTCGTCGGTGGCGGTGATGAACGACCATCGTAGTTTTTACCTACGGGTGCCGTCCACTCAACCCGGTGTGGATATCCGGACAACCGCTCAGCAGTTGCAACTGGCGAATACCGGCAGCGGCGGTGAGGCCAACGATTTCCGTAAGGTCATGGACGACCGAACGCTCCAGGCGATGTCGACTGGCGAGCCGGATAACTACTGGGTTGGATGTTTCTACGATCAAGATGCGGTACAGCGGCAGTTCGATCTGGAACTCAATGCAACGCCAGAACGTATGAATGAAAAAAATGCCAGGCAACAGGCATTGGGCAATGATAGTTAATATTGCCCCGGTGATTTCATACACCTGAACACTTAATGGCGTATACGCCATAAGGAAAAGGGGCCGGTCACTCATGTCTGTAAGTCAGGAGTGGCCGGTCCTTTATGTGCTGTATTTCCCATGCCGCCATGGCAGTTGCGTTACTCTTCGTTGCGTTAAGTATCCTACCGAATTCACCGCATTGTGCTTTTCTATAGGCGCGGCATGTACAACCTGTTGTGAGCAACAGGTGGTTGAAATGTCCGTGTGAGCAGAATCGTGCTGGCATTAAAAGTCAGCTCGACAATGAGGCAACCAACCGATTCGCCTCCGGGGAGAGGGTTAATGAAAAAACTGTATGCACTGGTTGCGCTCTTTGCGCTGACGATTGGCAGCGTCGGCATGAGTGACGCTCGGTCCCATCGCGATAAGCAGCAGACCGAGTCGGTGGCGGGGGTGTTTGATTACTACCTGCTGACGCTGTCCTGGTCGCCGACGTTTTGCCTGACTCATCAGAACAACCCGCAATGCTCGGGCAAAGGCTATGGCTTTGTGCTCCACGGTCTCTGGCCGCAGTACGCCAAGGGCGGTTGGCCGGAGTCGTGTCCGCCGATGGTGCCGTTGTCGCCAGCGGAGCAAAAACAAGGCCTGACGCTGTTTGTGACGCCAAAATTGCTTCAGCATGAATGGTCAAAACACGGCACGTGCAGCGGTCTTGGCGCCTCGGGTTATCTGGATATGGCGGATAAGGCGGTTGGCACGGTGAAGATCCCGGACAAGCTGAAACCCTTGAGCACCGAGATCTACTTCCCGGCGCAGGAAATTGCGCAGATGTTCCGTCAGAGCAATCCCGGGATTCCAGAGAATGGCATCGCGATTGTCTGCAACGGACCCGAGTTGTCAGAGGTGCGAGTGTGCCTGGGTAAGGACTTGTCGTTCGGGTCTTGCGGCAAGGGCGTGAAAAGTCAGTGTCGAGCGGGTGATATTCGGGTTCCGCCAATGCGTTGATCGGGATCGTTGTCGATTTATTGGCATAAAAAATGGGCGACTTCGGTCGCCCATTTTTGTGTGTTCGTTGCCTTGTAATGTGTTGCCTGTCGGTTCGTTATGCCGGCTCGCTCAGTGCCTGCACCGGCAACCCCAGCGCTGCCAGGTCTATGCGCAGTTGCGCGGCACTGGTGAACTGCAGCGCATTGAAGCCTTCCTGGCGTGCGCCTGCGATGTTCGGCGCGTGATCATCGATAAACACCGCATGCTGACCTTCGAACCGGTAGCGAGATTTCAGTAGCTGGAAGATCGCCGGGTCGGGCTTGATGAGGCCTTCTTCGCCGGACACCAGAATGCCCTCGAATGTGTGCAGAAAGGGAAAGCGCTGAAGGGCAATCGGGAAGGTTTCGGCGGACCAGTTGGTCAGGGCCAGCAGGCGGACGCCTTTGGCGTGCAGTTCATCGAGGATCTGCACGCTCTCTTCCAGCACGCCGCCGAGTGTCTCTTCCCAGCGCTCGTGGTACGCACGAATCAGCGCCTCTTGTGACGGATGCCGCGCGATGGCTTCCTCGATTCCTTCCTGCCACGACCGGCCTGCATCCTGGCGCTCGTTCCACTCGGGAGGGCAGACCTCGGAAAGAAAGGTCTCCATGGCCTGTACGTCATTGCCGAAGATTTTTCGGTAGAGGTTTCTTGGGTTCCAGCGAATCAGGACATTGCCGAGATCGAATACAACGGTGTCGATGGTTGTCGGGCGGTTCAGAGTGTTCATGCTTTTCCTCCATGGATTGGCTTGTGTAGACGGTTTTAGAGAACCCCCTGTTTTTACCGCATCCCGAACCGAATGACACCCTCCGTAAACAAACTGATCATCCATCTGAACGGCCCATACAACAGCGCGCTGCCGCCCTCGACTCGACCGGTATCGCGGTGGTTTTCCTCATCTTCCAGAATCGACTGGACCGTTTCATAGGCCGCCAGGTCGTTCCGGCTTTCAAGGTAGGAGAGCTGGTTTTTCAAATGGCTCACCACGACCGATTCCACGGCCCAGGTGCAGGCCATGACGCCGCTTTTGCCTAGCAGTGCCGAGATAAAACCCATGAACCAGCCCCCGGCGCCGCAGAGCCAGTAGCTCTTGCACTTGATGCCGTTGCGGCGCTGTATCTCTTCCCAGAACCGGTTCATGTGACGTTTTTCGTCTTCCATGAAGCTTTCCAGAAGAGGCACGTAGTCTTTGCGTAGCAGGCGCGAAACAAAGATCTGCGATCGGTAAATGTTGATAGCGCCGAATTCCCCGGCGTGGTTCACCTTGAGAATCTTTCTGGCGGTGTCTAGCGATGCGGTGCTGTCTTTATATTTCATCGGGCGTGGACACTCACAGGGCAGTATTGGTGGGAAGCATTGGCGTTTCAAACGAGCATCAACAAATGCGTTGAACATTACAGGAGAAAACAAGAAGCGGGGTTATGACTCGCACCACAATTGCTCCTCATCACCCCTGTAGGCTAAGCTCCCCCGCCATTAAGGGATCTGGGCTTTTGCTCATGCCTTACCCTTCAAGGATGACGCTTTTGCCTACCCCCATTCACGACCCTCATTACACCCCCGGCGGCCCGCTTAAACGCCTGCCGCTGCGCAAGGCTGCGATGATGTTTGTTGCGGCGGTTTGCCTGTGTTTGTGTGGTTTGCTTTACCTGCAACTGGAACAGTCCAGGCGCTACGATTTGTCGTTGGCTGAGGTGGCTTCGTCGAACCTGACGCGGGCGATGGCGCAGCAGGCGCAGGACACGTTTTTGAGCGCGGACCTGGTGATGACCAGCCTGGTCGACTGGATTCAGGCAGAGGGTTTTGGCGTAGTGCAGAACCCGCGGCTGCAACAGATTTTCGCACGTCGGGTGCAGGCGCTCGAGCAGTTACACGGGCTGTTTCTGTTCGATAAAAACGGCCAGTGGGTGGTGACATCGTTTGATGACTTGCCGCGTCGCGGGGGGGTGGCCGATCGCGACTACTTCAAGTTCCATCAGCAGAATCCTACCTTGCTCGCGCACATCGGGCCGGCAATTCGTAGCCGGCAGAATGGCGAGTGGATCATTCCGATTTCCCGGCGGATAAACGACCAGCATGGCGAGTTCCAGGGCGTGCTGCTGGCCGGGATCAAGCTGTCGTACTTCGATCAGTTCTTCAAGAGCTTCAGCATTGATGACAACGGCGTGATGTTTCTGGCGTTGTCGGACGGTACGCTGCTGGCCAGGCGACCGTTCGAGGAAGCGCGAATAGGCGAGTCGCTGGCGCATGGGGATATTTTCCAGAAGTACTTGCCCCATGCCAGTTTCGGCAATGGGATGATCCGTTCGGTGGTGGATAACGTGATCCGGCTGTATGGCTATCGTCAGTTGGACGCCTACCCGCTGGTGGTTGCCGCGGCGACCCCGAAGGAGACGATTCTTCGGGGCTGGTACGCCAACGCCTATCAATCCAGCGTCGTCGTCGCCCTGGTGGTGCTCGGAGTGGGTTTGTTCGGTTGGGTATTTGTGCTGCAGGTTCGCAATGGTGAGCTTATCGAGGCGGATTTGCGGACTGCGCAAGAGCAGCTGGAAGTGATCGCGACTCACGATAGCCTGACCGGGTTGGCGAATCGTCGGCTGTTCGAGCGGGCGCTGGACATCGAATTTGCACGGGGTGCGCGCCAACAGAGTTCGTTGAGCCTGATCATGCTCGATATCGATTTTTTCAAACGTTACAACGATGCCTACGGTCATGTGGCGGGGGATCAGTGCCTGGCGGAAGTGGCGCGCGCGGTAAACAGTTGTTGTCTGCGCAAATCCGACCTGGCGGTGCGTTATGGCGGTGAAGAGTTTGCGGTGCTGTTGCCCGACACTGACATTCACGGCGCCTTTACGATTGCCGAGCAGATCCGCCACAGTGTCAAGGACAAGCACATCTTCCATTCAGGCGCGCCTTCGGGGCATCTGACGGTGAGCCTGGGCTGTTATGCGTTTGTGCCCAAAGACGGGGATAGCATCGAAGTGTTTATCGAGCGGGCAGACGCGGCGTTGTATCAGGCGAAAAATTTTGGTCGAAACCGTACGGTGGTGATGTCGATGGAAGGGAATCCTGAAGTGGTCGTGCATCCAGAAGTCTGATGAAGGGGCGGGGCGCGGTTGCACAGCGGACCCGTCTGTAATGTTTGTTTTTTATGAGGCACCGCATGAACTATTCACCTTCGCGACGTTCATTGTTGAAGGCAGGTCTGACACTGCCATTGATCACACTGGTAGTTCCGGCCTGGGCTAACGCTTCGGCTGCGGATAAACCGCTGGCCGAGTTGTACAAGAAACTTGCCGAGTTGGAGAACAGTGCGAAAGGTCGATTGGGCGTTGCCTTGATCAACACTGCCAATGGTCACGAGATTCAGTATCGGGGCGGTGAGCGTTTTCCGTTCTGCAGTACTTTCAAGTTGATGTTGGCCGCAGCTGTGTTGCACAAAAGCATGGCTGAGCCGGGGTTGCTGGAAAAGCATATTGCCTATGCTGAAGCCGACCTGCTGTCTTACGCCCCCATCGCCAAACAGAATCTGAAACAGGGCATGAGCGTTGCGCAGTTGTGCGCCGCGGCGTTGCAATACAGCGATAACACTGCCGCCAACTTGTTGATCAAGGAGTTAGGTGGAGTGGCAGCGGTTAACCTGTTTGCCAAAGGCCTGGGTGATCCGGCGTTCCGGCTTGATCGCCGGGAGCCGGAGTTGAATACGGCGATTCCTGATGATCCGCGTGATACCACGACACCGGCAGCGATGGCCGCCAGCGTGCAGAAAGTGGTGCTGGGTGATGCGTTGGCAACAGCGCAGCGTGAGCAGTTGGCGACCTGGCTCAAGGGCAATACCACCGGCGATGCGAGCATTCGGGCTGGCACACCGGCGGGGTGGATCGTCGGCGACAAAACCGGTAGCGGCGACTACGGCACCACAAACGATGTGGCGGTGCTTTGGCCACAGACAGGCGCACCCGTGGTGCTCGCGGTTTACTTCACCCAACATCAAAAAGACGCCGAAGCGCGTCGTGATGTTCTGGCGTCTGCCACCCGTTTGGTGATGGCGCACGTGTCCTGAGCAAGGAGTCATTGATGATTCAGACTGAACTATCGAATGTTGACCTCTACCTGAAACGCCTCGGTTACGACACACCGCCGTCGCCCACGCTCGACACCCTTCGCGAGTTGCAGTCGCGTCATACCGCAACGTTCCCTTTTGAAACCCTGTCGACGATGTTGTGGGTTCCGGTGCCCATCGACCTGCCTTCGGTCGAGCGCAAAGTCCTGCACGAGGGGCGAGGCGGTTACTGTTACGAACTCAACAACATGTTCCTCGCCCTGCTTCAGCAACTGGGGTTCGAAGCCCGAGGGATCAGCGGGCGGGTGGTGATGGGTGGCCCCGAGGACGCGTTGACCGCGCGCTCACCGCTTGAGCCTGGTCACCCTGGACGGGGTTCGTTACATCACGGATGTCGGCTTTGGCGGCATGGTGCCCACGGCGCCGCTGCGCCTTGATACTGAAGAGGAGCAGCCGACCGGCCATGAGCCGTACCGCATCGTTCGCAAGGACAGCAGCTACGCTTTGCGTGCGAAGGTCGCGGACGAGTGGCGGCCGATGTATGTGTTCGATCTTCAGGTTCAGTCAGACATCGACTATCAGATCGGCAATTGGTATGTCTCGACCCACCCTGACTCTCCGTTTCGGGGGCAATTGAAGGTAGCGCGCACCGGGCCAGGGATGCGCCGCACGCTCAACAACGGCAGCTATGCCATTCACCGGATGGGCCAGGAGAGCGAACGCCGGCAGCTCACGAATGCTGATGAAGTGATTGCGGTGCTGGAGCGCGAGTTCGATATTCGCGTGCCGCAGCATCCAGAGTTGAGGCAGGTGCTGGCGCAGTTGGTCAGCTCAAACGAATCGCGCTGACACTTGAGCAAACATCCCACTTCTACTTACCACTCGTGGATACATCGGCAGGTCACCCCCAGGCGTGGATAGATCAGCGGTATGTTGTATTTGCGTATGGTGAACTCGTAGTGGTACTCGGGTTGGCCGTGGAAAGTCACGAAAAAGTGCTCGTCGTCCAGCCACTCAACTTCATTGAGCATGTACGAGTTGTAGCATTGACCGACGGTGCGCTCGCTAAGAACTGTTCGTAGGTCTTTGTCTATCAGCGCAAAGCACACCGCCTCCTCAAATGGGCAGTCGAAGTCGGTTACCAGTAGGTAGCCGGCTGCGGTTTCGTATTGGCGCAGCAGGGTAAAGCCAGGGATAGTCAGATCCGATGGCTGGCTATCTATGATGACGGATGTGCGTATCGGCCAGGTTTCGTAAGGACCTTGATGTTGCGCGAGGGCGAAGCGTGCAACCGCTTTCATTTAAGGTGGTGCTCGGATCGATTGATTGGCTGGAGCTTATCGTAGGAGGCACGCTTCGAGGTAGCGCGACTGCTCTGCGTGGTGCGTTGGGTAGGGTTGTGAACGATTGCAGTAACAATTCAATCTGAGCGCTGCCCAGCAAACTGTATACAACTCTATGGACATTTGTCTTTAGTATTGAATACAGTGTGCGCATAACAAAAACCAGGGAACCCCCTCACGATGAAAACGCCCTCTGTTTCACACCAACGGCCTGAGGATGAAAACCTCGGGGTCGGCGCGAATATGGCTTACGGCCTGCAACACGTTCTGACCATGTATGGCGGTATCGTTGCGGTACCACTGATCATCGGCCAGGCGGCCGGGCTTTCTCCGGCCGACATCGGTTTGTTGATTGCGGCGTCACTGTTTGCGGGGGGCTTGGCGACATTACTGCAAACCCTCGGATTACCGTTTTTCGGCTGTCAGTTACCGCTGGTTCAGGGTGTTTCGTTCTCGGGCGTCGCAACCATGGTGGCGATTGTCGGCAGCGGTGGTGAGGGCGGTTTTCAGTCGATTCTGGGGGCGGTGGTCGCCGCCTCGTTGATCGGGCTGCTGATCACGCCGGTGTTTTCTCGAATTACCAGGTTCTTCCCGCCGTTGGTCACCGGCATTGTGATCACCACCATCGGCCTGACACTGATGCCGGTGGCGGCGCGCTGGGCCATGGGCGGTAACAGCCATGCCGAGAGCTTCGGCAGCATGGCGAACATCGGGCTGGCGGCATTGACGCTGGCACTGGTGCTGATGTTGAGCAAGATCGGCAGCGCCACAATCTCCCGCTTGTCGATTCTGTTGGCCATGGTGATCGGTACGGTGATTGCGGTGTTCCTTGGTATGGCCGACTTTTCGACGGTGACTCAAGGACCGATGTTCGGCTTCCCGGCACCGTTCCACTTCGGCATGCCGACCTTCCACTTCGCAGCGATTCTGTCGATGTGCATCGTGATCATGGTGACGCTGGTGGAAACCTCTGCGGACATTCTGGCGGTCGGTGAAATCATCGGCACCAAGGTTGACTCCAGGCGTCTGGGCAATGGGCTGCGGGCTGACATGCTGTCGAGCATGATCGCGCCGATCTTCGGCTCCTTCACTCAAAGTGCCTTTGCGCAGAACGTCGGGCTGGTGGCGGTGACCGGGATCAAGAGCCGCTATGTGGTGGCCACCGGCGGGGTGTTCCTGATGGTGCTCGGGCTGTTGCCGGTGATGGGGCGAGTGATCGCCGCTGTACCGACATCCGTCCTCGGCGGTGCTGGTATCGTGCTGTTTGGCACCGTGGCGGCGAGTGGTATTCGTACGCTGTCCAAGGTCGATTACCGCAACAACGTGAACCTGATCATCGTCGCCACTTCCATCGGCTTCGGCATGATCCCCATCGCGGCCCCCAACTTCTACGATCACTTCCCGAGCTGGTTTGCGACCATCTTCCATTCCGGCATCAGCTCGTCGGCGATCATGGCGATCGCGCTCAACCTGACCTTCAATCACTTCACCACCGGTAACTCGGACCAGCAGTCGGTCTTTGCTGCTGGCACCGAACGGACCTTGCGTTTCCAGGATCTGGCGGCGTTGCGCGAAGGGGATTACTTCAGTCGCGGCAAGCTGCATGACTGCGACGGTAACGAAGTCCCGGTGGTGGTGGATTCATCCCACGGCCCGACGGAGCATCATGCGGAGCATGCCAAAAGCAGTGAGCATGTCTGACGACACTGTGCAGAGCGGCGCCTGACCGACGACGCGCTCACAACCGATAAACAGAAGGGCAGAGGGGATCGCATCCCTTCTGCCCTTTTTGCATGGCGCGTTTCGACTGACAGTCGACAAACCTCGGTGGGGGCGCTAGGGGCGAGCGGCCTCGCTGGCGATCAGCATCATTGCCGCCGAGAGCGTGTGGCCATCGGTGATCTGGCCGGCGGTGATCATGGCCATCAGTTCCTGGCGGGTGATGAACAAAAGATCATCCACCTCGCCATCGGTTGCGTCAGTGGCTTGTGTATCGAGGTAGACCTGGCACACCGCAACCGCACTGGCAATCAGCGATGTGTTGCTGTGCAGCAAGCCCAACTCCTTGACCTTCAGCGCCTGCCAGCCCGTTTCCTCCAGCAGCTCGCGGGCCGCCGCGTCGCAGGCGGTTTCGTTCTCGTCGATGGCGCCCCGTGGGAACTCGATGGACATCCCGCCAATGGCTCGGCGCTTGAGGTTGACCAGCATCAACCGGCCGTCTTCCAGGGTCGGTACGGCCACCACGCCATTGATAGCCCGGGCTTCCTTGATGATGAAGTAGCCGTTCTCGCGGACCACGTTGAAGTATGGGGTTTCCAGCAGGCACTGGGATTCGGTGACAGGCTTCATGCGCGGTATTACTCCAGAAAGCAGCGATCGAAAAGGTAGAGGTTGGCGGGTTTGAGGTTTTCCACCGTGGCTTGCGGGCGGCCGCCGTCGCGGCTTTTTTTGCGCCCGGTCTCTTGCAGGTAGTCGGCTTCGATCATCTTCAGCAGGCGCTGGCGGATGCTGGTCTTGAGCACCGGTCGTTCAAGCACCAGGGAGAAAATGCTCACCGCTTCAGGCGCGCTGAATTCGTTGCCGAGGAACATCAACGGCAGGCTGCTGTACAACGACTTGGAGAGCAGGCGCTCCTGCACCGAGGCCACCAGGCTGTTGTGATCGAAGGGCAGTCTGGTCGAGGCATCGGCCACGTCCTTGAGCGGGAAAAATCCCTGGTGTTCGGCCGGCTGGACCGCATCGCTGACGATGGCGAGGTAGAAGGTCGACGACGACCAGCAGCGCGGATCGCGGAACGCGTCGCCGACAGTGCCGACCTGCTCGATCCAGGCCAGCGGCATGCCGACTTTTTTCGAGGCGCGCAGACGCTCCACGGCGTCGTTCAGCGTGAGGTCTTCGACCCCGCCATTGACCACGATCCCGGGCAGCGCCCAATGGCCGGCGAACGGTTCGGTTTCGCGTCGGTTCAGGAGGATTTCCAGCGCCTGGGTTTCCCGGCAGTAGCGCAGCACACAAAGGTCGATGGTGTGCAGGTAGGCGCTTGAATGGGGGATGCGGTCTGGCATGTCAGCTTCCGTGGGCAGCGTAGAGGTCATAGTTTACCGGATCCATTCCGGGTGCCATCCAATGGGTGGGCAGCGGCTCGCCCAAGGCCAGTCGTTCGCGCAGCAGCGTACTGCGTACGTGGATCTGTTCCTCGACGCAGATGATGGAAAAACGCTCCAGCAACTCCGGGCCGCGATAGAAGGTTGGCAGCAGGTCAGCCACATCCTGGCCGACCACCAGGGCAATCTGTTTACCGTCCATGGCCAGGCTGTCGGCGAGATGAGCGAGCAGGGTGTAGCTGTAGATCGGACCTTCGACGCCGCGCGCCACGATCTGTTCGACCCGGCTGGCACGCACTTCGGCGCAGCACTGGGGTTGTACGTGCTTGACGATCGATTCCAGCCAGTTCAGGCGCAGTTCATAGTCGGCCATTCGTTTGCCGTAAGGGTGCCTGAAACTGGGGGCCACCAGCAGACGCCTGGCCTGGCATGAGGCTTCGATCATCACCTGGGCGTGCCCGGCGTGAGGAGGGTTGAAGGCGCCGCCATAGAGGGCTATTTCAAACATGGCTGATCTTCCTATTGGTACATGACGTGTACCTTATCACCGAATCCGTTCAGACGAAACTATCTCCCATTGCTCTCATGCATATAGAACATAGGCGGGCTTCTTCGCGGTAAAAATATTTTCATGGCCGGGTATTGCAACAAGAGTACATGACGTGTACTTTTTGGCTCATGCAGAGGAGAGACCCTACATGAACAGTCAGACCCTGAAAACCGCTTCCTTCGATGTCGATGCGCAAAAGAGCTTCACGCCGCTGTGCCCTGATGAGCTGCCCGTGGCGGGCGGCGAGCAGATCGGCAGCGAACTGAACTTCATGGCCACCCTGGCCAGTCTGCGTGTCGGCAGCAAGGACGCTCATACGGCCCAGGCCCCGTGGGTGGTGGCCGAGCACTCGCAAATGTTCCAGTCGACCGGCCTCGAACACGCCGATATCACCTGGGTCAGCCACTGTGTCCCTGGCACCGAAGGCTTCACCCTGCTGGACGAGTTGCCGACCCCGTACGACTACGACTACTTCGTCTGGAAGGGTGTCGAGCCGGACCTGCACCCCTACGGCGCCTGCTACCACGACCTGCACGGCAAGCTCTCCACCGGCGTGATCGAGTATCTGAACAGCCAGGGTGTGAAGCAGGTCATCGTCGGCGGCCTGGCGCTGGACTTCTGCGTCAAGACCACCGCCCTGCAACTGGCCGCTGCCGGTTTCAAGGTGATCATCCACTTGCCAGCCTGCCGGGCCATTAGTAAAGAGGGTGCGACTCAAGCCATCCAAGACATGCAACAAGCGGGAATCTCGGTGACCGCGACCCGCGAAGAAACCGCCAGTCTGGCAAGCGCATAAGGAAGAAAACATGGAAAGTGCATTCGATAGCAGCAACGGCGTCATCCAGAGTCTCCTGGATACCGACTACTACACCTTCACCATGATGCAGGCGGTGCTGCACCAGCACCCGAACGTCGAGGTGGAATACCAGTTCATCGTGCGCTCGAAAGAGCGGCTCGGGCACCTGATCCCGGACATTCGCGATGAGCTGGAGAAGCTCGCCGGTCTGCAGTTGCGCGAAGGTGAGCAGCGGTTTCTGTTCAATAAGCGTTTCCGTGAATACCTGACACCGGACTTTGAACAGTTCCTCGGTCTGTTTCGCTTCAACCTGCGCTACATCCACGTGTCGGAAGTCGACGGCCAGCTGCACATCCGCGTCCGTGGCCCGATGTTGCACTGCATCATGTTCGAGCAGCCGGTGCTGGCAATGGTCAGTGAGCTGCGCAACCGCGAGAAGTATCCGGAAGTCGAGCTGGCCGACGTTACCCGCAAGCTGTACCAGAAGTTCGAATGGCTGGAAAAAAACGCCAGCCGCGAAGAGCTCGCCGAGTTCCGGGTCTCGGATTTCTCCACCCGTCGGCGCCTGTCGTTCAGGGCCCAGCGCGAAGTGGTCAACGTCATGCGTAGTGACTTCCCCGGGGTGTTCGTCGGTACCAGCAACGCTCACCTGGCCTACGAGTTCGATCTGCCGCTGATCGGCACCATGGCCCACCAATGGCTAATGGTCCACCAGCAACTCGGGCGGTTGCGCGAGAGCCAGAACGCCGCGTTGGAAAACTGGGTGCGCGAGTACCGTGGCAGGCTGGGTATCGCGCTCACCGACTGCATCAGCACCGACTTTTTCCTCAAGGATTTCGACCTGTACTTCGCCAAGCTCTATGACGGCCTGCGTCAGGATTCCGGTGACCCGATCGTCTGGGCCGACAAGGTGCTGGGGCGTTACAAGGAGCTCGGCATCGATCCAAGAACCAAGGACCTGATGTTCTCCGACGGTCTCAACTTCGAGAAGTGCCTGCCGATCCTGCGCCACGTGCGTGGCAAGGCCAGATTCGGTTTCGGCATGGGCACCAGCCTGGCCTGCGATGTCGAGGGCGTCGAGCCGCTGAGCATCGTCATGAAGCTGGTGCGGGTGCATGGCGAGCCGGTGGTGAAGTTCTCCGACGACCCGATCAAGAACGTCTGTGAAGACGCCTCGTTCCTGCGGTACGCGGCCCAGGTATTCAACGTCAGCCTGATCAATCCACAACTGGGAGCCTGATATGACTATGCAACAGCAAGAGCGCATCGCCCGGGAGCTGGGCATCGCCCGGCAACTCGCCCGGGGCGGCGAAGCTGCTGAAATCGTCCGTCGTGTCGATTTCATCAAACAGGTGCTGCGCGAGTCGGGCTGCAAGGCCCTGGTGCTGGGCATCAGCGGCGGTGTCGACTCCTTGACCGCCGGCCGCCTGTGCCAGCTGGCGGTGGAGCAACTGCGCGCCGAGGACCATGAGGCGCGCTTTATCGCCGTGCGCCTGCCGTACAAGACTCAGGCCGATGAGCGTGACGCCCAGGCCTCCCTGGACTTCATCCAGCCGGACCTGATCACCACCAGCAACATCGCTGACTGTGTCGACGGCCTGATGGCCAATATCGCCATCGACGGTTTGCAGCCTTCGGCCGAACTCATCGACTTTGCCAAAGGCAACGTCAAGGCCCGGGCGCGGATGCTGGCGCAATACGCTATCGCCAACTTCTGTAGCGGGTTGGTGGTCGGCACCGATCATGGTGCGGAAGCGCTGATGGGTTTCTTCACCAAATTCGGCGACGGCGCCTGCGACCTGGCGCCGCTGTCCGGGTTGATCAAAAGCCAGGTGCGGTTGCTGGCCGACGCCTTGGGCGCGCCGACGCATCTGGTGCGCAAGGCGCCGACCGCCGACCTGGAAGACCTGGCACCGGGCAAGCTGGATGAGGCGGCGTATGGTTGCAGTTACGAGGAAATCGATGCGTATCTGATGGGCGAAACGGTGTCGCAGCAGGCGCAGCAGATCATCGAAAGCGCCTACATCAAAACCGCCCACAAACGCGAACTGCCTCGTGTCCCCCGGCCATAGGCGTTGAAGCTGCCGCAGGTTCGGGCCGCGTTCGGACGATCTTCTGATTTTCCATCAGCCACAAAAAAGCCCCTGGATCTTTCGATTCAGGGGCTTTTCGATATTGCTGTCTGGCTCCACGACCTGGACTCGAACCAGGGACCCAGTGATTAACAGTCACTTGCTCTACCAACTGAGCTATCGCGGAATGCGCCGTATGTTACTGATTAAAAAGGACAAGTCAAGCATCAATTGCTCGAATGGCGGATTTTCAGGTGGGCGGTGATGATTCTTCAGGCGAGGAGGGCGTTGTCAGCCATTGGCGGTTACCAGAATCGTGGCAGAGGTCTACCATGGTCCCCCGGAAGTGGTTTCACGCGCTGCCGGCCCTCAGCCGAAAAGGTACGCGTCATGACTCACCAACCACTGCTCACGTCGTCAATGCTGCGCGAGGTGTTCGTATGAGCATTGCTCAGATCAGCCTGCCAAAAGGCGTCGGGCCGCATGCCGAGAAACTCTTCGATGCAATCACTCAGGCGAGCACCGCTGATGAGTTGAATCGCGCTGGCGGCAAGGCTGAAGGGTTTGTGCTGGGGCTGGAAAGCACCAAGGCGATCAAAAGCCAGGTTGCCGAATCGCTGTATGTGGCTTATGACGACGCCGCCAGTCAACGTTCGAGCGAACTGGCGGGCTGATCGACCTTAACCGCCGAAGGTGAAGGTGCCGAGCAGGAACTTGGCGTACAGCGACGTAGCGGCCAGTTGCACCAGCCATAGGGCCAGGCCGCCAAGAAATACGCCCAAGGCAACCTGCCACACCAGCCCGCTGCTGCGTTTGGTCTGGGGGCGCGGCACGAAGTGATCCAGGTCTTCATCGCGGTCAGCGCGTAAATCATCGTTTTTCATGTCGGTTCTCTGAAGTATCGGAAATACGCAGTACGTGTGCAGTCTAGAGTGCTCGTTCGCAGTGTTGATAATTATCTGCTCGCCAACGAAAAGGGGAAGCCAAACGGCTTCCCCTTTTCTGTCGCGCGTGTGGCTTAGATCACCTGAGCGATGGCCTTGGTCACTACGTCGATGTTGCTCTGGTTCAGCGTGGCAACGCAGATGCGGCCGGTGTCCAGGGCATAAATGCCGAACTCGTTGCGCAGACGGGTCACTTGCTCAACCGTCAGGCCCGAGTACGAGAACATGCCGCGTTGACGGCCGACGAAGCTGAAGTCCTGGTGAGGCGCGTTTTTCGCCAGCAGATCGACCATCTGCTGGCGCATGCCGCGAATGCGCAGACGCATTTCAGCCAGTTCCTGTTCCCATTGGGCGCGCAGTTCAGGGCTGTTCAGTACGGCCGCAACGATCGCTGCACCGTGGGTCGGCGGGTTGGAGTAGTTGGTGCGGATCACGCGTTTGACTTGCGACAGCACGCGAGCGCTTTCTTCTTTCGATTCGCTGATGATCGACAGTGCGCCAACACGTTCACCGTACAGCGAGAACGATTTGGAGAACGAACTGGAAACGAAGAAGTTCAGGCCCGACTCGGCGAACAGGCGCACGGCAGCGGCGTCTTCGTCGATGCCGTCGCCAAAGCCCTGATAGGCCATGTCGAGGAACGGCACGTGGTTTTTCGCCTTGATCACGTCCAGCACGTTGTTCCAGTCTGCCGGGCTCAGGTCGACGCCAGTCGGGTTGTGGCAGCAGGCGTGCAGCACAACGATGGAGCCAGCCGGCAGGGCGTTCAGGTCTTCCAGCAGGCCGGCGCGGTTCACGTCGTGAGTCGCGGCGTCGTAGTAGCGATAGTTCTGAACCGGGAAGCCGGCGGTTTCGAACAGCGCGCGGTGGTTTTCCCAGCTTGGGTCGCTGATGGCAACGACGGCGTTCGGCAGCAGTTGCTTGAGGAAGTCAGCGCCGATTTTCAGTGCGCCGGTACCGCCGACGGACTGGGCGGTGACAACCCGGCCAGCGGCAAGCAGTGGCGAGTCTTTACCGAACAGCAGCTTTTGCACGGCCTGGTCGTAGGCGGCGATACCGTCGATCGGCAGGTAGCCACGGGAAGCATGTTGAGCAGCGCGAATCGTCTCGGCTTCGACAACGGCTCGCAGGAGTGGAATTCGCCCCTCCTCGTTGCAGTAAACACCGACTCCCAGGTTGACCTTATTGGTGCGGGCGTCAGCGTTGAATGCTTCGTTGAGGCCCAGGATTGGATCGCGTGGTGCCATTTCGACAGCGGAGAAGAGGCTCATTATTGCGGCGGCTCTGAATGGAATGTGGAGGGACGTGTAGCGCTCCAGCCGAATGCACTAGAGCGGTGCACAAACGGGGAGCTAGTATAGAGGCCAACACCGGGCGCGGCGACAGGCGTTTCCGCTTTTCGGGCAGGTTTTTTCGGATTATTTTTTGCTCGTCAGCCTTATTGTCATGTCAATGGCTTAGGGGCATGTAGGACGTTTGCCTTGAAACTAGAGGTATTCGGCACCACATCAACGGTTATCATGATTTTTCCCTGCGACATTCGTCGTGAGCGACCTTCACCGTTCTGGCGCGCCCGCCAGCGCCGGAGTGCGTCGCTCCTTGGAAACCAATAGGTACGATATGTCTGAATTCCAGCTAGTCACCCGCTTCGAGCCCGCCGGCGATCAGCCGGAAGCCATCCGTCTGATGGTCGAGGGCATCGAGGCCGGGCTGGCGCACCAGACGTTGCTTGGTGTGACCGGTTCGGGCAAGACCTTCAGTATCGCCAACGTGATCGCCCAGGTGCAGCGACCGACGCTGGTGCTGGCGCCGAACAAGACGCTGGCCGCGCAACTGTACGGCGAGTTCAAGGCGTTCTTCCCGAACAACGCGGTGGAGTACTTCGTTTCCTACTACGACTACTACCAGCCCGAAGCCTACGTGCCGTCGTCCGATACCTTCATTGAGAAAGACGCCTCGATCAACGATCACATCGAGCAGATGCGACTGTCGGCGACCAAAGCGCTGCTGGAGCGCAAGGACGCGATCATCGTCACCACGGTGTCGTGCATCTACGGTTTGGGCAGCCCGGAAACCTATCTGAAAATGGTGCTGCACGTCGATCGCGGCGACAAGCTCGATCAGCGCGCCTTGCTGCGCCGTTTGGCTGACCTGCAATACACCCGTAACGACATGGATTTTGCCCGCGCGACCTTCCGCGTGCGCGGCGATGTGATTGATATCCATCCGGCGGAATCCGATTTTGAAGCGATCCGTATTGAGCTCTTCGATGATGAGGTGGAGAAGATTTCTGCTTTCGATCCGCTCACCGGCGAAGTGATTCGCCAGCTGCCGCGTTTCACCTTCTATCCGAAAAGCCACTATGTAACGCCGCGAGAAACCCTGCTGGGAGCCATCGAAGGGATCAAGGTCGAGCTGCAGGAGCGCCTGGAATACCTGCGCTCCAACAATAAACTGGTGGAGGCCCAGCGGCTGGAGCAACGCACCCGTTTCGACCTCGAGATGATCCTGGAGCTGGGTTACTGCAACGGTATCGAAAACTACTCGCGCTACCTCTCGGGCCGCGAGTCCGGTGAGCCGCCTCCCACCTTGTTTGACTATCTGCCCGCCGATGCCTTGCTGGTGATCGACGAATCCCACGTCAGCGTGCCGCAGGTTGGCGCGATGTATAAGGGTGACCGTTCGCGTAAAGAGACGCTGGTCGAATACGGTTTCCGGCTGCCCTCGGCGCTGGACAACCGGCCGATGCGTTTCGATGAATGGGAAAGCATCAGCCCGCAGACGATCTTCGTCTCGGCGACCCCGGGCAACTACGAGGCGGAACACGCCGGTCGGGTGATCGAGCAGCTGGTGCGGCCGACCGGTCTGGTCGATCCGCAAATCGAGATTCGTCCAGCGCTGACTCAGGTCGACGACTTGCTGTCGGAAATCACCAAGCGTGTGGCGCTGGAGGAGCGGGTGTTGGTCACTACGTTGACTAAGCGCATGTCCGAAGACTTGACCGACTACCTTGCCGACCACGGTGTCCGCGTGCGTTATCTGCACTCGGACATCGATACGGTGGAGCGGGTCGAGATCATCCGCGATTTGCGTCTGGGCACCTTCGATGTGCTGGTAGGGATCAACCTGCTGCGTGAAGGCCTGGACATGCCGGAAGTGTCGCTGGTGGCGATTCTCGATGCCGACAAGGAGGGCTTCCTGCGCTCCGAGCGTTCGCTGATCCAGACCATCGGTCGCGCGGCGCGGAACCTCAATGGCCGGGCGATTCTGTATGCCGACCGGATCACCGGGTCGATGGAGCGGGCGATTGGCGAGACCGAGCGCCGACGCGACAAGCAAATCGCTTTCAACCTGGCCAATGGCATCACCCCCAAAGGCGTATTCAAGGACGTTGCCGACATCATGGAAGGCGCCACTGTGCCCGGCTCGCGCAGCAAGAAGCGCAAAGGCATGGCCAAGGCTGCCGAGGAAAGTGCCCGGTACGAAAACGAGCTGCGTTCGCCGAGCGAAATCGCCAAGCGCATTCGTCAGCTGGAAGAGAAGATGTACCAGCTCGCCCGCGACCTGGAGTTCGAAGCCGCCGCGCAGACACGCGACGAAATCACCAAGATGCGCGAGCGGTTGTTGACCGTCTGATGATCGTGCGCGGTCCCTGTGGCGAGGGAGCTTGCTCCCGCGGGTCGGTCCGCGCTCGGGCGAAGCGACCCTAAAATCAGCCGCCGCGAGTATTCAGATGGAGCGCGATTGCCGGATTACGACCGCTTCGCGGCCGAGCGGGAGCAAGCTCCCTCGCCACAGGTGTGTGCATGTCTCAGGCTTAGTGGGCTTCCCCGGCCTTCAACCCGGGCGGCAACGCCTTGGTTAGCAGGATCGCCAGCATGCTCACCCCCAGCGCAATCCCGACAAAGTGAAACGCATCGTTGTAGGCCATGATCAAGGCCTGCTGATGGGTGATCTCGCTGAGCTTGCCCAGCGCCGCCGTTTCGCTGCCAAATCGATCGATCATGCTCGCCATGCGCTCGGCCACCTGCGGGTTGGTCGGCACGATCGATTCGCGTAAATAATCGAAGTAGGTCTTGGTTCGGGCATCCAGCAGGGTCGCGAGCAGGGCGATACCAATCGCGCCGCCGAGGTTACGCAGGATGTTGAACAGGCTCGACGCGGAGCCTGCATCCTGCGGCAGGATGTAGGCGGTGGCGATCAGTGAAATGGTCACCATGATCAGCGGCTGGCCCAGCGCCCGGACAAGCTGGATCTGATTGAACTGTGGTCCGGCGAAGTCGGGGTTGAGCGCGCCCGAAAGAATGCTCGCCAAGCCAAACAGGCCAAAACCGAGCGTGCACAGCCACTTCGGCGAAACGAACTTCATCAGTTTCGGCACCAGCGGAATCAGGAACAGCTGCGGTACGCCCATCCACATGATCACTTCGCCGATCTGCAAGGCGTTGTAGTTCTGGATCTGCGCCAGGTACAGCGGCAGCAGATAAATCGAGCCGTACAACCCGACCCCCATGCCCAGACTGGAAATGCTCGATAAGCCAAAGTTGCGGTTGCGCAGAATGCCGAGGTTGATCAGCGGATTGGGTTTGGAGAGCTGCACGATCACAAAGGTGATCAGGCTCAGCAGGGCGATGCAACCCAGCGTCACGATCAGGTTCGATTCCAGCCAGTCCTTGCGATGACCTTCCTCAAGAAATACCTGCAAGCACCCGAGGCCAACACCCATCGTGAGGATGCCCATGTAGTCGGTGCTTTTGAGCAATTCCCAGTGGGCTTCTTTCTTCTCCAGGCCGTACATGAGGCCGGCGATCATGATCAGCCCCGGCGGAATGTTGATGTAGAAGATGTACTTCCAGCCCCAGTTTTCCGTCAGCCAGCCGCCGAGAGTCGGGCCGATGGAGGGCGCGAAGGTCGCGGTCATGGCGAACATAGCCATGCCTTTGGCGCGATGGTGTTCGGGGAGTTTGATCAGTGTCAGGGTGAACGCCAGCGGGATCAGTGCGCCGCCGGTGAAGCCCTGCAAGGCGCGGAACACGATCATGCTCTCCAGGCTCCAGGCCATCGAGCAGAGCAGCGAGGCGGCCAGAAAGCCCAGCGAAACCCACACCGCCAGGCGTCGTGCCGAGAGCAGTTGCACCAGCCATGCGGTGAGCGGAATCATGATGATTTCCGCCACCAGGTACGAGGTGGAAATCCATGAGCCTTCTTCCAGGGTCGCTGACAGTGCGCCTTGGATGTCCTTGAGCGAGGCGTTGGTGATCTGGATGTCGAGCACCGCCATGAAGGCGCCGAGCATCACGCTCATCACTGCAATCCAGTCCCTGCGGGTCGGTTCGCCGACCGGGCGGATCAGTTGATCACCGGCCATCGCCAGGGTCTTTGATGTTGACTTTGACGGTGACCGACATGCCTGGGCGGATCTTGCCGTGCAGCGGATTGTCGGCGGCAAAGGTCAGTTTTACCGGAATTCGTTGCACGACTTTGGTGAAGTTGCCGGTGGCATTGTCCGGTGGCAGCAGGCTGAACTGCGCGCCCGAGGCAGCGAACAGGCTGTCGACCCGGGCTTCGATCGGTGTGTCGCTGTAGGCGTCGAAGGTCAGTTCGGCTTTCTGGCCGGGCTGCATGTGACCAATCTGGGTTTCCTTGAAGTTGGCCTGAATCCAGATGTCCTGGTCCGGGACGATCGACAGCAGGTAAGCGCCAGCCTGTACGTATTGGCCATTGCGGGCGGCACGTTGGCCGATCAGGCCGCTGATCGGTGCGTGGATTTCGCTGCGGGTCAGGTTCAGTTGGGTCTGCGCCAGATCGGCTTTGGCGTTGGCGATCTGCGCGTCCAGGCGCTTGATCTCGGCCGTCAAGGCGTTGACCTGTTGACGCTGGCCTTGGGCGTCAGCCTGGGCCTTGGCGACTTGCGAGCGAGCGATGCGGTTGTCGGCGGAGAGGGTGGTCACCCGTTCTTCCGAGACATAGCCCGGTTTGCGCAGGGTTTGTGCGCGGGACAAGTCGATTTGCGAGCGGCCGAGGGTGGCCTGGCTGGCAGCGACCTGAGCTTCGCTGGCGGCGATCAGGCTGGCTTGTTGGGTCAGTTTGCTCTGGGCTTGCAGGCGCTCGGCTTCGCGAGTAGCGAGGGTCGCGTTGGCGCGGTCGACGGCGAGATGAAAGTCATCGCCTTCAAGTCGGATCAGCAGTTGGCCTTTTTCGACGTGCTGGTTGTCCTGCACCAGCACTTCCTCGATGCGCGCGCCCAACTGGCTGGAGACACGGGTGATTTCACCCTGGACATAAGCGTTGTCGGTGCTTTCATAAAACCGTCCCTTGAAGAACCATTGAGCGAAGAAGCCCCCGGCAATCAGCAGGACGATCAGCAGGAAAGTAAACAGGCGACGCTTGAGTTGGGCAGGCATGGGCAGACTGTAGTCGAGAAAGTGTAAGGAGATTTATCAGTACTCGAATCTGTCATATAGCCGATAAGCGGTAAATGCCACTTATTGATAATCAGCCGTTGAGCGGTGCCAGAGCCTTTTGTAGCCCCAACGTTGGCTTAAATGCCCTGCTCACTGGAGCCGGGCGGGCAACGCCTGTTACCATTCGCCCTTTGTTTCATCTCCGCTTTTTATATTCTTTCGAGACATGCCATGACCACCGTCCGCACTCGCATCGCGCCATCGCCTACCGGCGATCCCCATGTCGGCACCGCTTACATCGCTTTGTTCAACTACTGCTTTGCCAAGCAGCATGGCGGTGAGTTCATCCTGCGGATTGAAGACACCGACCAATTGCGTTCGACCCGCGAGTCCGAACAGCAGATTTTCGATGCCTTGCGCTGGTTGGGCATCAACTGGAGCGAAGGCCCGGATGTAGGCGGCCCGCACGGTCCGTATCGCCAGAGCGAACGTGGCGATATCTATCAGAAGTACTGCCAGCAACTGGTCGATCTGGGTCACGCGTTCCCGTGCTTCTGCACCGCTGAAGAGCTTGACCAGATGCGCGCCGAACAAATGGCCCGTGGCGAAACCCCGCGTTACGACGGCCGTGCGCTGTTGCTCTCCAAGGAAGAAGTGGCGCGCCGTCTGGCCGCTGGCGAGCCGCACGTCATCCGCATGAAGGTCCCGACCGAAGGCGTTTGCGTGGTGCCGGACATGTTGCGTGGCGACGTCGAGATCCCGTGGGATCGCATGGACATGCAAGTGTTGATGAAGACCGACGGCCTGCCGACCTACTTCCTCGCCAACGTGGTCGACGACCACCTGATGGGCATCACCCACGTATTGCGCGGCGAAGAATGGCTGCCATCGGCGCCGAAGCTGATCCTGCTTTACGAGTACTTCGGCTGGGAGCAACCAGAGCTGTGCTACATGCCGTTGCTGCGTAACCCGGACAAGAGCAAGCTGTCCAAGCGCAAAAACCCGACCTCGGTGACCTTCTACGAGCGCATGGGCTTCATGCCGGAAGCGATGCTCAACTACCTCGGTCGCATGGGCTGGTCGATGCCGGACGAGCGCGAGAAGTTCTCGTTGCAGGAAATGGTCGACAACTTCGACCTCAAACGCGTTTCCCTCGGCGGGCCGATTTTCGACATCGAGAAGCTGTCATGGCTCAACGGCCAATGGCTGCGTGATCTGCCGGTGGAAGAGTTTGCCAGTCGCGTGCAGGCGTGGGCGCTGAACCCTGAATACATGATGAAGATCGCGCCGCACGTGCAGGGTCGGGTTGAAACCTTCAGCCAGATTGCACCGTTGGCCGGATTCTTCTTCGCCGGTGGCGTGACCCCGGATGCCAAGCTGTTCGAATCCAAGAAGCTCTCGGGCGATCAGGTTCGCCAGTTGATGCAGTTGATCCTGTGGAAGCTCGAAAGCCTGCGTCAGTGGGAGAAGGACAGCATCACGGCGACCATTCAGGCTGTGGTCGAATCCCTGGAGCTGAAGCTGCGTGATGCCATGCCGCTGATGTTCGCGGCAATCACCGGCCAGGCCAGCTCGGTGTCGGTGCTGGATGCGATGGAAATTCTTGGTCCGGACCTGACGCGTTTCCGTCTGCGCCAGGCCATCGACTTGCTCGGTGGCGTGTCGAAGAAAGAAAACAAAGAGTGGGAAAAGCTCCTGGGCGCTATCGCCTGAGGTGTTTGACCCCGTGCAGGAATCGCCGAAGGCTGCGATCTTTTGATCTTGCTCTTCGGCGTCACCCCCCATTTTTCGGGGGGAGGGCGGTAAGTGATTGTTATGGCGGCAAAAAATTTTGAAAATTGTTGAAAATAAGTTTGACAGCTTTCCGATGCGCCATTAAGATTCGCCCCGTCCTCAGCGATGAGGGGCTATAGCTCAGCTGGGAGAGCGCTTGCATGGCATGCAAGAGGTCGACGGTTCGATCCCGTCTAGCTCCACCAATTTACACTTCAAGGCCTGGCCACACCGGTCTTGAAGCGATCAACACTCAGCGTTGATCAGTTGTATAGAAGGGTTTGCGTCCCCTTCGTCTAGTGGCCTAGGACACCGCCCTTTCACGGCGGTAACAGGGGTTCGAGTCCCCTAGGGGACGCCAGTTTTACAGAAGTGATGTTGCAAGATGTCACTCCGCCGCGAGGCGAAAAATCCGGGGCTATAGCTCAGCTGGGAGAGCGCTTGCATGGCATGCAAGAGGTCGACGGTTCGATCCCGTCTAGCTCCACCAATTTTACAGTTCAAGGTCTGGCCACACCGGCCTTGAATCGATCAGTACTCAGCACTGATCAGTTGTATAGAAGGGTTTGCGTCCCCTTCGTCTAGTGGCCTAGGACACCGCCCTTTCACGGCGGTAACAGGGGTTCGAGTCCCCTAGGGGACGCCACGATTACCCGCTCTGCGGGATTTATAAGGGTCATTCAATTATTGAATGGCCCTTTTGTTTGTCTGGCGTTTGGCCAATCCTCTCTTTCTCCCCGCGCTGTTCTTCTGACCAACGGTCACATCAACGACTTGTGAAAAATTATTATGAGAATAATATTCTATTCGTAATATTCGGAGGCAACGATGAACGATAAAAAAGCTCAAACCCGTGAACGCATTCTCCAGGCCGCCAGCTCTGCGCTGATCCAGCGCGGCCCGGCAGAGCCTAGCGTGGGTGAAGTGATGGGGGCTGCGGGCCTTACCGTTGGCGGCTTCTACGCGCACTTCGAAAGCAAGGACGCCATGATGCTGGAGGCCTTCACGCAATTGCTCGGCCAGCGCCGGGCGATGATCGCCGAAATGGACGCCACGCTGACCGGCGAAGAACGCCGGGCGCTGGTCGCTGCGTTTTACCTGTCACGCAAACACCGTGATTCCACCGGGCACGCCTGCCCGATTCCGGCGTCGATAGGGGAGCTGGGGCGTCTGCCGGACGATTTCCGTCTGGCCTTGAATGAACACATCGAGCTGATGGTCGCGCAGTTGGCCGCCAGCCCGGAAGACACCGACAAAGCGCTGGCTGACCTGGCGCTGATGGTTGGTGGATTGGCCCTGGCGCGGGCGCTGGGTGCCGGTGAGTTGTCCGATCGATTGCTGCGTGCCGCCAAGTCGGCGGTGCTATGACCTGAAGCACAAGCCTTTGGAGATGAGCGATGAGCACGTTAAGTTGGGTTCGTGGCGTTAACGGCACCTTGGGCTGGGTTGCACCGCAATGGGTGGCGAGCAAGATGCGTTCGGTGTTCATGACGCCGCGCGAGCTGCCTCCGCGTGATTGGGAAATGCCGCTGCTGGCGAAGTCCGAGCGGATCACCCTGCGCTTCGGCCTTTCAGCGTTGCGCTGGGGGCAGGGCCCGACAGTGCTGCTGATGCACGGCTGGGAAGGTCGGCCGACACAATTCGCCAGCCTGATCACCGCGCTGGTAGACGCCGGCTACACCGTGGTCGCGCTGGATGGTCCGGCTCACGGTCGTTCGCCCGGTCGCGAGGCCAACGTTGTGCTTTTTGCTCGGGCGATGCTCGAAGCGGCGGCGGAGCTGCCCCCGTTGCAAGCAGTCATCGGTCACTCCATGGGCGGCGCCAGTGCGATGCTTGCCGTTCAATTGGGTTTGCGTACTGAAACCCTGGTCAGCATCGCCGCACCGGCACGGATTCTCGCCGTGTTGCGCGGTTTTGCCCGCCACGTTCGCATGCCGCCCAAGGCGCGCTCGGCGTTTATCCGCAAAATCGAACGGGATGTCGGTATCCAGGCCTCACGACTGGATGTCGCCCATTACCAGCTGGATATGCCGGGGCTGATCGTACACGCCGAAGACGACGTCTTTGTCTCGGTCAATGAGTCGCAATTGATTCACGACGCCTGGTTCGACAGCCGGCTGTTGCGCCTGGAGGAGGGTGGTCATCAGCGGGTGCTGGCGGATCCGCGAGTGATCGAAGGCGTGCTCTCGCTGCTGTCCGGTCGGAGCTTGCAGGCGCGCCAATCGGCCTGATCATCCGTTACACTGCCCCGGTCGAATAATCTGACCGGGAGTGGGGCATGGGCTGGGATCGGGCAACGCCGTTTATCATCGACCTGCAGGTTGCTGCCGAGGACATCGATGGGTTGGGGCACGCCAATAATGCGGTGTACGTCACCTGGCTCGAGCGCTGCGCCTGGCGCCACTCGCAGCGTCTAGGGCTGGACCTGGCCGAATATCGGCGCTTGGACCGGGCGATGGCCGTGGTGCGCCACGAGATCGATTACCTGGCTGCCGCCTATGAAGGTGACGAGTTGCAGTTGGCGACCTGGATCGTCGACTGGGATCAGCGCCTGAAGATGACCCGGCACTTCCAGCTCAAACGCCCGAGCGACAACGCCACGCTGCTGCGGGCGCAAACCACGTTTGTCTGCATCGAGCTTTCCAGCGGCAAGCCGAGGCGCATGCCGGCGGAGTTCATCGAAGGCTACGGCCCGGCGTTGCACGTCGCGATTTAATCGCCTGGACGGGCGCTACCGTCCATTCTGACGAAATACCTTCTACGCGCCGAAACCAGTAAACTGCCGCACGTTTTTCGTTGAGTGTTTTCCATGCAAATTGCTTTGGCGCCCATGGAGGGGTTGGTCGACAACATCCTGCGGGACGTGTTGACCCGTGTTGGCGGTATCGATTGGTGCGTGACCGAGTTCATTCGGATCAACGATCAACTGCTCACGCCTGCCTATTTCCACAAATTCGGCCCTGAACTGCTGAACGGCGCCAAAACCGCTTCAGGCGTGCCATTGCGCGTGCAATTGCTCGGCTCCGATCCGGTATGCCTGGCAGAAAACGCGGCGCTGGCCTGTGAGCTGGGTTCGGAGGTGATCGACCTGAACTTCGGTTGCCCGGCCAAGACCGTGAACAAATCGCGCGGCGGTGCTGTACTGCTCAAAGAACCGGAGCTGCTCAACGAAATCGTCGAACATGTACGCCGCGCAGTGCCGGCACACATCCCGGTGACTGCCAAGATGCGTTTGGGTTTTGACAGCCCCGACGGCGCGCTGGTGTGTGCCACGGCATTGGCTGAGGGCGGTGCTGCGCACATTGTGGTGCACGCACGGACCAAGACTGACGGTTACAAGCCGCCAGCACATTGGGAATGGATCCCGCGGGTGCAGGAAGTGGTCAAGGTGCCGGTGTTCGCCAACGGCGATATCTGGAGCGTTGAAGACTGGCGCCGTTGCCGCGAAATCAGCGGCGTGGAAGACATCATGCTGGGTCGTGGCCTGGTGTCGCGCCCCGACCTGGCGCGGCAAATCGCAGCCGCACGGGCCGGTGAAGAGGTGGTCGAGATGACCTGGGCCGAGCTGCTGCCGCTGATTCAGGACTTCTGGCTGCAAGCCAAGGCGCAGATGACGCCGCGCCAGTCGCCGGGTCGCTTGAAACAGTGGCTGGCGATGCTGACTCGCAATTATCCCGAAGCGGTGGAGCTGTTCACGGTCCTGCGTCGTGAGACCGAGCTGGATCAAGTGTCGCGTTTGCTGGGTGTCCAGGTCTCTGAAGCGGCCTGAAAATGAACAAGGGCGCCATCGGCTAATGCCGGTCACTTAACGGCAATCTATCGCTTGGTGATTAATTGTGGCGAGGGAGCTTGCTCCCGCTCGGCCGCGAAGCGGTCGTAATCCGGTAATCGCGTTCCATCTGGATACTCGCGGTGGCTGATTTCAGGGGCGCTTCGCCCGAACGCGGACCGACCCGCGGGAGCAAGCTCCCTCGCCACAGGTTTTGTGCTCGGCGAATTTTTCCGTTAACTGACCAGTATTAGCGCCACTGGCGCCCTTTTTTGTGCCCGTCATTTGAGCAGTTTCAGGAAACCCTCCAGCGGCAGCGGCTGACTGTGCAGGTAGCCTTGATACAAGTGGCAGCCCAGCCCTTGCAAGAAATCGAGCTGTTCGGTGGTCTCGACACCTTCGGCAATCACCGTCAATTCAAGGCTGCGGGCCATGGCCACGATGGCGCGGATGATTTCCGCGTCGTTCGGATCGCTGGTCGCATCGCGGATGAACGACTGGTCGATCTTCAAGGTGTCCACCGGCAGGCGCTTGAGGTACGTCAGCGAGGAGTAGCCGGTGCCAAAGTCGTCCATGGCGAAGCTGACACCAAGTTTCTTCAGGCGGCGCATCTTGCTGATGGTGTCGTCCAGGTTCTGAATCACGATGCCTTCGGTGACCTCCAGCTTGAGCAGCGAATACGGCAGTCCATGGCTGCTCAGGGTTTGTTCAATCCGTTCGACAAAGTCGTTCTGGCGAAATTGCCGTGGGCTGATGTTCACGCAAAGGCTGAAGTTCAGCGGATCGATCAGGCCTCTATCGATCAATTGCCTGAAGGCCTGGCAGGTCTCATCGAGGATCCAGGCGCCGACCTCAAGGATCAGCCCGCTGTCTTCCAGTACCTTGATGAATTCGCTGGGCGATTGCTCCCCCAGCCGCGGGTGGCGCCAGCGCACCAAGGCTTCGGCACCGATAATGCGACCGTCCAGGGCGTCCACCTGAGGCTGGTATTGCACGCTGAACTCGCCACGCGAAAGCGCCAGGCGCAGGTCGGTTTCCATCCGCAGGCGTTCACTGGCCGCTTTTTGCATGGTGTTGTGGAACATCTGCGTGGTATTGCGTCCCGAATCCTTGGCTCGGTACAGGGCAATGTCGGCACGCTTGAGCAGGTCGGTCGGGGTTGAGCCGTGATCGGGGATCAAGGCCACGCCGATGCTCGGGGTGACTTGCAGGCGCTGACCGTCGAGGAACATCGGCTCGGACAACAGCTCGCGCAGCGTGTCGGCCAACTCGCGAACCTGTTCGCTGACCTCGTTGCGCGTCCCTTCCAGGCCGCTCAACAGCACCACAAACTCATCGCCACCCAGTCGCGCCACGGTGTCTTCCATACGCACACTGGCTTCGAGGCGCGCAGTGATGATTTTCAGCACGGTGTCGCCCACCGGGTGACCGAGCGAGTCGTTGATGTGCTTGAAGTGGTCGAGATCGAGGAACAGCAAGGCGCCGCGCAGGTTATGGCGTTTCAGCAAGGCGATCTGCTGGCTCAGGCGATCCATCAGCAGGGCGCGGTTGGGCAGGTTGGTCAGTGGGTCGTGGTAGGCGAGGTGACGGATCTGCGCTTCGGCGTTTTTCAACAGGCTGACGTCCCGGGCGGTCATCAGCAGGCAGGGGGTCTCGTTCAGGGTGATAGGCTCGATCGACACTTCGACGGTGAGAATTTCGCCGCGCTTGTTGCGGCCGAGCATTTCCTGGTGATGCACCCGGCCTTTGGCCTTCAGCGCGGCCAGCAGGTTTGAGCGTTGTTTTTCTTCGGCCCAGATGCCGATCTGATACACGGTTTTGCCCACCACTTCGTCGGCGCGGTAGCCGGTCAAGCGGCAGAAGCCGTCATTGACCTCCAGGTAGCGTCCGCTGTCGCGCTCGGTGATGGTGATGGCGTCGGGGCTGGAGTGAAACGCCTTGGCGAATTTCTCTTCACTGGCCTTGAGGGCGGCCTCGGAGCGCTGCTGCTGGGTGATATCGCGCAAGGTGGTGACAATGCACGGTTCGTTGCCGACGCTGATCTGACGGCTGGAAATCACGCAGGTCAAGGGTTGCCCGTCCTTGTGGTGAACAATGATTGCGACGTTGTTCAGCGCCTGTTCGCGAATCACCTGCTCGATGCGTTGCTGACGCTTCACCGAAGCGTCCCAGAGACCAATCTCGTCGGCACTGCGGTCGATGACGTCGGTGGTGGTCCAGCCGAAGATCTGAGTGAAGGCGGGGTTGATCTCGATGAACTGACCGGTGTCCTGGCGCGTCACGCAGATCGGGTCCGGGCTGACCTGGAACAGGCTGGCGAATTTTTCTTCGGAGGTGATCAGGCGCTGCTCGCGCTCCACCTGGTCGGTGATGTCGAGCAACGTACCGGCCATGCGCAGGGGGACGCCGGACTCATCGCGATAGAGCCGTGCACGGCTTTCCAGGTAGCGCGAACTGCCGTCGGGCAATTGCACGCGGTAGGTCAGTTGATAATTACCAGCCGGGCCTTCGCGCAAACTGCGATAGGCGTCGCGCATGCTGTCGCGCTCATCGTCGGGCACGCCTTCGAAAAACGCATCGAAGGGCTCGTGAAAGGGCACCGGGTCCAGGCCATGCAGCTGTGCGGCACGGGCCGAGCCATAGAGCATGCCGCTGGGAATGTGCCAGTCCCAGGTGCCGAGTTGCGCCGAGTCGAGGGCCAGGTCCAGGCGCTCCTGACTGTCTTTGAGCGCTTGCTCGGCGAGCTTGCGTTCGCTGGTGTCGAGGAAAGTGCTGAGCAGGTAGGGCTGGCCTTCGAGTTCAACCTTTTGCGCGCTGAGAATGCCATCGTGGACCTGGCCGTTACTGGCGCGAAACTGCACCTCCATGCTGACCAGCTCGCCCTTGGCCTTGGTTGCCTTGACCAGTTTGGCGCGTTGTTCCGGGTTCACCCAAAGGCCCAGCTCCAGTGTCGTGCGGCCGATCACGCTATGCACGGGCCAGCCAAACAGGCTTTCGAAGTATTGATTGGCTTCGCTGATCAGGCCGTCTTCCTGACGGGTCAGCAGCACCATGTTCGGGCATAGATGAAATAGTGTTGCGAAACGTTTCTCCGAGCTGCTCAGGGCCTGTTCGCGCTGGCGTTGATGGGTGATCTCGCGGATTACCCCGATCATCCGTGGCCGGCCTTGTTTGTCCGGTATCAGGCTGCCGTTGATCTCCAGCCAGTGCAGGCTGCCGTCGGGCCAGCGGATCCGGTGATGCATCGCCTGTTCCAGCGGTGCACCGGCCACTACGGCGTTAAAGGCTCGCAGGGTTTTGGCGCGATCCTCCACCGGCAGCAGATCCAGGTATTCCAGGTCGGCCGGCAGTGGCTTTTTTGGGTCAAACCCGAACAGGGCTTGAGTCCCACGTGACCAACTGATCAGCCCGCGTTCAATGTCCCAGTACCAGGCCCCCAAGCGTGCACCGTTCAAGGCGGCGAGCAGTTGTGGCGCGCTCTCCCAACTCTGCTCCGAGGTACGCGGATCGAGCGCCTGAATGCGCGGCATTGGGGGCGTGCGTGAGCGAGTGCGGTCAGCAGATTTGGGCATGGGTAACAAGCCTTGGGCTGAATTGGGTGTTTGGCGCTGGGATTTTCAACCTTTAAGGATTAGCACAACTTAGCCTTCACTCCCTGGCAAATCGATTTGTGCGTCCAACAAGGCCATGAAAGCCCGTGCAGCATTCGACAGCGTCCGTTCGGTGTGCACGATATAGCCTAGCTGGCGAGTGAGTTGTATGCCCGGTAAAGGAATGCGTGCCACTTGATCATCGAGCATGGTGCGTGGCAACACGCTCCAGGCCAGGCCAATGGAAACCATCATCTTGATAGTTTCCAGATAGTTAGTGCTCATCGCGATGTTCGGTGTCAGCCCCTGGGCTTCGAAGAGTCGTTGCACGATGTGGTGGGTAAAGGTGTTACCACCGGGGAAAACCGCCGGATGACGAGCGATATCGGCCAGGCTGACCGCACCGTTACTGATCAGCGAGTGTTCGGGGGCCGCCACAAAGTCCAGCGGGTCGTCCCATACCGGCGTGGCTTTCACCAGCGTGTGTGGCTCGGGTGCCAGGGTAATCACCGCCAGTTCGGCGCGGCCGTGAAGAATTTCCTCGTAGGCGACTTCCGAATCGAGGAACTGAATATCCAGCGCGACCTCGGGATAGCGTCGGGTGAACGCCCGCAGCAAGGGCGGCAGGCGGTGCAGGCCAATGTGATGACTGGTCGCCAGGGTCAGGCGGCCAGTCACTTCGCCGGTCAGGTTGGTCAACGCCCGGCGCGTGTCATCCAGCACATTCAGAATTTGATAAGCGCGCGGCAACAGGGCGCGTCCGGCCTCGGTCAGGCTGACTTCGCGGCCCAGTCGATCAAACAGCCGTACATTGAGCTGTTGCTCCAGCCCGGCAATGCGTTTGCTGATGGCTGGCTGGGTCAGGTGCAGCCGTTCGCCCGCGCCGGAGAAGCTGCCGGTCTCGGCGATGGCTATAAAAGCATTGAGGTTGGCCAGGTCCATGGTCGTATTCCAGTTGGTTATCCAAAGCATAAAAATTATGAATTTGAGTTATTTAATGTAACCCCATAGGATCGACCTCACAAGCCAAGGGGTTATTGATTCGCTTCAGTAATCCAGGGCATAGAAACAAGCTGATGAGGAAACGTCTGATGGCCGGCAAAACGCTCTACGACAAGCTCTGGGATTCGCATTTGGTCAAGCAGCGCGACGATGGTTCGGCGCTGATCTACATCGATCGTCACATCATTCACGAAGTGACCTCGCCGCAGGCCTTCGAAGGTCTGCGTCTGGCCGGGCGCAAGCCGTGGCGCATCGATGCCAACATCGCGACCCCGGACCACAACGTACCGACGACTCCAGAGCGCAAGGGCGGCATTGCTGCCATCGCTGACGAAGTCTCGCGTTTGCAGGTTCAGACCCTCGATGACAACTGTGACGAATACGGCATCGTCGAATTCAAGATGAATGACGTGCGTCAAGGCATCGTCCACGTCATCGGCCCGGAGCAGGGCGCTACCTTGCCGGGCATGACCGTGGTCTGCGGTGACTCCCATACCTCGACCCACGGAGCTTTCGGCGCATTGGCTCACGGTATCGGCACTTCCGAGGTCGAGCACGTGCTCGCCACCCAGTGCCTGGTCGCCAAGAAAATGAAGAACATGCGGGTATCGGTTGAAGGAAAATTGCCGTTCGGCGTGACCGCCAAGGACATCGTTCTGGCCGTTATCGGCAAGATCGGCACTGCCGGCGGTAACGGCCACGCGATCGAATTCGCCGGTAGCGCGATTCGCGAGTTGTCGGTCGAAGGCCGCATGACCATCTGCAACATGTCCATCGAAGCCGGTGCGCGGGTTGGTTTGGTTGCCGCTGACGAAAAGACCGTTGCCTACGTCAAGGGTCGTCCGTTCGCGCCGAAAGGAGCTGAGTGGGACTTGGCTGTCGAAGCCTGGAAAGACCTGGTGTCCGATGCGGACGCCAAGTTCGACACCATCGTTGAGCTCGACGCTGCGCAGATCAAGCCGCAAGTCAGCTGGGGCACGTCCCCGGAAATGGTCATCGCCGTCGATCAGAACGTGCCGGACCCGGCTAAAGAGATGGACCTGGTCAAGCGCGACTCGATCGTCCGCGCCTTGAAATACATGGGTTTGACCGCCAATCAGGCGATCACCGACATTCAACTGGATCGCGTGTTCATTGGCTCCTGCACCAACTCGCGGATCGAAGATTTGCGCGCTGCGGCAGTGATCGCCAAGGGCCGCAAAGTGGCTTCGACCATCAAGCAAGCCATTGTGGTGCCGGGTTCGGGCCTGGTGAAGGCACAAGCCGAAGCTGAAGGGCTGGACAAGATCTTCCTCGAAGCCGGTTTCGAATGGCGTGAGCCGGGTTGCTCGATGTGCCTGGCAATGAACCCGGACCGTTTGGAGTCCGGCGAGCATTGCGCATCGACCTCCAACCGTAACTTCGAAGGCCGTCAGGGCGCCGGTGGCCGTACGCACCTGGTGAGCCCGGCAATGGCCGCCGCCGCCGCTGTCAACGGTCGTTTCGTCGACGTCCGTGAATTGATCTGAAGGAGCGCAGCATGAAAGCTTTTACCCAGCACACTGGTCTTGTCGCGCCTTTGGATCGTGCCAACGTCGACACCGACCAAATCATTCCCAAGCAGTTCTTGAAGTCGATCAAACGCACCGGTTTCGGTCCGAATCTGTTCGATGAGTGGCGTTATCTGGATGTCGGGCAACCGTATCAGGACAACTCCAAGCGTCCGCTGAACAAGGACTTCGTGCTCAACGCCGAGCGTTATCAAGGTGCCAGCGTGTTGCTCGCCCGGGAAAACTTCGGCTGCGGTTCGAGCCGCGAGCACGCGCCGTGGGCCCTGGAAGAGTACGGTTTTCGCAGCATCATCGCGCCGAGCTACGCCGACATCTTCTTCAACAACAGCTTCAAGAACGGCTTGCTGCCGATCATCCTGAGCGACGCTGAAGTCGACGAGTTGTTTGCGCAAGTGGAAGCCAATCCGGGCTACCAGTTGCAGATCGACTTGCAGGCCCAGACCGTGACCCGTCCTGACGGCAAGGTCCTGAGTTTCGAAATCGATGCTTTCCGTAAACACTGCCTGCTCAACGGCCTGGACGATATCGGCCTGACCTTGCAGGACGGCGATGCGATTGCCGCATTCGAAGCCAAGCACCGCGCCAGCCAGCCATGGTTGTTCCGCGACGCGTGATTGTGTGTAAGGCGTAATGACGCCATCGCGAGCAAGCTCGGCTGCCACGGGATTTGTGAGCGCCACAGATCCATTGTAGGAGCAAGGCTTGCCCGCGATCGAGCCTGCACAAACAACTCAAGACTCACCCCTTAAGGAAGTCATCATGACCAGCACTGCCCAGCACAGCGACGTAGTACAAAAGCAATTCGGTGAACAGGCTGCCGCCTACCTGAGCAGTGCAGTACACGCACAGGGCACCGAATTCGCACTGCTACAGGCCGAGCTGGCGGGTCGCAGTGATGCGCGAGTGCTGGACCTGGGCTGCGGCGCCGGTCATGTGAGTTTTCATGTGGCTGCGCTGGTCAAGGAAGTGGTCGCCTACGACCTGTCGCAGCAGATGCTCGACGTGGTGGCTGGCGCCGCGGTTGATCGTGGTCTGAACAATGTGACCACCGTGCTGGGTGCGGCGGAGCGCTTGCCGTTTGCCGAGGGTGAATTTGATTTCGTCTTCAGCCGTTATTCGGCGCACCATTGGAGCGACCTTGGCCTGGCCTTGCGCGAAGTGCGCCGAGTGCTCAAGCCGGGAGGGGTAGCAGTATTTATTGATGTCTTGTCGCCGGGCAGTCCGTTGTTCGACACTTACCTGCAAAGTGTTGAAGTGCTGCGCGACACCAGCCACGTGCGTGATTATTCCGCCGGGGAGTGGTTGCGCCAGGTCAGCGAGGCGGGGTTGCATACCCGTAGCACCACGCGCCAGCGGCTGCGCCTGGAGTACAACTCCTGGGTCGAGCGCATGCGTACACCCCAAGCGTTGCGCGTGGCGATCCGCGAATTGCAGCAGGCGATGGGCAATGAAGTGCGCGAGTATTTCGAGATTGAAGCCGATGGTTCGTTCAGCACCGATGTGCTGGTGCTGATGGCTGAACGATAAGCGCCGAGCGCTGGAATTTTTCCGGGCGCGCCCATGAGCGCGCCGACTGATGACATGAGGAACGCATGAGCAAGCAGATTCTGATTCTCCCAGGTGACGGTATTGGCCCGGAAATCATGACCGAAGCGGTCAAGGTGCTGGAACTGGCCAACGACAAGTTTGCACTGGACTTCGAATTGAGCCACGACGTGATCGGCGGCGCAGCCATCGACAAGCACGGCGTGCCGTTGGCCGACGAAACCCTGGCCCGTGCGCGCGCTGCCGATGCGGTGCTGCTGGGTGCGGTGGGCGGTCCGAAATGGGACACCATCGAACGTGACATTCGTCCAGAACGCGGCTTGTTGAAGATTCGTGCGCAACTGGGCCTGTTCGGCAACCTGCGCCCGGCGATCCTGTACCCGCAACTGGCTGAAGCGTCGAGCCTGAAAGCCGAAATCGTCGCAGGCCTGGACATTCTGATCGTCCGTGAACTGACCGGCGGTATCTACTTCGGCGCGCCGCGTGGCGTGCGCGAGTTGGAGAATGGCGAGCGTCAGGCGTATGACACCCTGCCATACAGCGAAAGCGAAATCCGCCGTATCGCCCGCGTCGGTTTCGACATGGCGCGCGTACGCGGCAAGAAGCTCTGCTCGGTCGACAAGGCCAACGTTCTGGCGTCCAGCCAGCTGTGGCGCGAAATCGTCGAGCAAGTGGCCAAGGACTACCCGGACGTCGAGCTGAGCCACATGTACGTCGACAACGCCGCCATGCAGCTGGTGCGTGCACCGAAGCAGTTCGACGTGATCGTCACCGACAACCTGTTCGGCGATATCCTGTCCGACGAAGCTTCGATGCTCACCGGTTCCATCGGCATGTTGCCGTCGGCCTCGCTGGATGCCAACAATAAAGGCATGTACGAGCCGTGCCACGGTTCGGCGCCGGACATCGCCGGTAAAGGCATCGCCAACCCGTTGGCGACGATTCTGTCGGTGTCGATGATGCTGCGTTACAGCTTCAACCAGCTGGTGGCCGCAGACGCTATCGAAAAGGCCGTCAGCCTGGTGTTGGACCAAGGGCTGCGCACAGGTGACATCTGGTCGCCGGGTTGCGTGAAAGTAGGTACGCAGGAAATGGGCGACGCAGTAGTCGCAGCGCTGCGGAATCTGTAATCTCTCTGGCCCCGCTTGTCGCTGATGCCGGCAAGCGAGCCCACTTTTTGTAAAAGGTGTAGTTGCGATGAAACGTGTAGGTCTGATCGGTTGGCGCGGTATGGTCGGTTCCGTGCTCATGCAGCGGATGCTGGAAGAGCAGGATTTCGATCTTATTGAGCCGGTGTTTTTCACCACTTCCAATGTGGGTGGCCAAGGCCCGTCCGTGGGTAAGGATATTGCTCCGCTCAAGGACGCTTACAGCATTGAAGAGCTGAAAACCCTCGACGTGATTCTGACCTGCCAGGGTGGCGACTACACCAGCGAAGTCTTCCCGAAACTGCGCGAAGCCGGCTGGCAGGGTTACTGGATCGACGCCGCTTCCAGCCTGCGCATGCAGGATGACGCGGTAATCGTTCTGGACCCGGTGAACCGCAAGGTCATTGACCAGCAACTCGACGCGGGCACCAAGAACTACATCGGCGGCAACTGCACCGTCAGCCTGATGCTGATGGGCCTGGGCGGTCTGTTCGAAGCCGGTCTGGTGGAGTGGATGAGCGCCATGACCTATCAGGCGGCCTCCGGTGGCGGCGCGCAGCACATGCGTGAGCTGATCAAGCAAATGGGTGTGACCCACGGCGCTGTCGCCGATCAACTGGCCGATCCGGCCAGCGCCATCCTCGACATCGACCGTCGTGTCGCCGAAGCCATGCGCAGCGATGCCTACCCGACTGAAAACTTCGGCGTGCCATTGGCCGGCAGCCTGATCCCGTGGATCGACAAAGAGCTGCCGAACGGTCAGAGCCGCGAAGAGTGGAAGGCCCAGGCCGAGACCAACAAGATCCTCGGTCGCTTCAAGAGCCCGATCCCGGTGGATGGCATCTGCGTGCGCATCGGCGCCATGCGTTGCCACAGCCAGGCGCTGACCATCAAGCTGAACAAAGACGTGCCGATCGCCGATATCGAAGGGCTGATCAGCCAGCACAACCCATGGGTCAAGCTGGTGCCGAACCAGCGCGAAATCAGTATGCAGGAGCTGAGCCCGACCAAGGTCACCGGCACCCTGAACGTACCGGTTGGCCGTCTGCGCAAGCTGAACATGGGTTCGCAGTTCGTCGGTGCTTTCACCGTCGGCGACCAACTGCTGTGGGGCGCAGCCGAACCGCTGCGTCGCATGCTGCGGATTCTGCTGGAACGTTGATTCGCTGATGTAATGAAAAAGCCCGCCTCTCGAAAGAGCTGCGGGTTTTTTATTTCGGGCCAATTGATCGTTCTCACGCGCAGCAAAGGAATGCAGCCCGGGACGCTCCGCGTCCCAAAAGCGGACGCAGAGCGTCCATTGAGGCGTTCCCACGCAGGAGCGTGGGAACGATCGGTGTTGCGGTGAATTGCCTGCGTGCCAGCCACCCGGTAAAGTGCCGCTCCCCCGTTTCGCCTGAGGTAGAACCATGAGCCAGTCCTTTGATATCGCCGTCGTCGGCGCCACCGGTACTGTCGGCGAAACCCTCGTCCAGATTCTTGAAGAGCGTGACTTCCCGGTTGCCAACCTGCACCTGCTGGCCAGCAGTGAGTCGGCGGGGCATTCGGTGCCATTTCGTGGCAAGAACGTACGGGTGCGGGAAGTCGACGAATTTGATTTCAGCAAGGTCCAGCTGGTGTTCTTCGCCGCCGGTCCTGCGGTCACCCTGAGCTTTGCGCCGCGTGCCACTGCCGCCGGTTGCGCGTTGATTGATTTGTCGGGTGCCTTGCCGGCCGAACAAGCGCCGCAAGTGGTGCCGGAAGCCAACAGCCAAGTGCTGGCCGGCTTGAAAAAGCCATTTCAGGTGAGCAGTCCAAGTGCATCGGCCGCCACCCTGGCCGTGGTGCTGGCGCCATTGCGCGAATTGCTCGACCTGCAGCGAGTGACCGTCACTGCCAGCCTGGCCGTTTCCGCTCAGGGCCGCGAAGCAGTCACCGAGCTGGCACGGCAGACAGCAGAGCTGCTGAATGTTCGCCCACTGGAACCGCGTTTCTTTGATCGGCAAATGGCCTTCAACCTGCTGGCACAAGTCGGCATGCCGGATGCTCAGGGCCATACGCTGCTGGAAAAACGCCTGGTTCGAGAGCTGCGCGAGGTCATGGCACAGCCTTTATTAAAGATTTCTGTCACTTGCATTCAAGCCCCGGTGTTTTTCGGCGATAGCTTTAGCGTGACCTTGCAGTCAGCCAAGGCTGTCGACCTGGCGGCGGTGAATGCTGCGCTTGAGGCGGCGCCGGGTGTCGAGCTGGTCGAGGCGGGCGATTACCCGACGCCGGTAGGTGATGCGGTAGGGCAGGACGTGGTCTACGTCGGTCGGGTTCGCAGCGGTATCGACGATCCGGCGGAACTTAATGTGTGGCTGACGTCAGATAACGTACGCAAAGGCGCCGCACTCAATGCGGTGCAGGTGGCTGAGTTGTTGATAAAAGACCTTGTGTAAAAGATACTTGGCAACAATTTGCAAATTTATTCTAGTCGTACAGGCCGCAAGGCCTGAATGCTGGAGGCGAGCCGCCATCAGGGGCTTCCAAGGGCATCAGTGAAATAAGCGCGCGCAGAGACTCTTCGAGGCTGCGCGCAATGCCTTACGGCAGCGGTATCAACACCTTCTCGCTTGCCGAGGAAAGTTCAACAAAGGATGAGGCTATGGTTCAAGTTCGCAAACTGGTGTTAGCAATAGCGGCCGCCTCGGCGCTGTCCTCCGGTATGGCGCATGCCCTCGGGCTTGGGGAATTGACCCTGAAGTCGACCCTGAACCAACCCCTGGTGGCAGAAATCGAGTTGCTCGACGTCAAGGACCTCACCGCTGCCGAAGTGGTGCCGAGCCTGGCGTCGGCCGATGATTTCGCCAAGGCCGGGGTTGATCGTCAGGCGTTCCTCAATGACCTGACGTTTACGCCAGTGCTCAATGCCAGCGGTAAAAGCATCCTGCGGGTGACTTCAAGTCAGCCACTCTCCGAGCCGATGGTGAAATTCCTGGTTCAGGTGATGTGGCCAAGCGGCCGACTGCTGCGCGACTACAGCGTACTGCTCGATCCGTCCAAATTCTCGCCGCAGACGGCTGACGCTGCTGCGCAATCCGCACCGGCTCAAGCGCCGGCGATCAACGCACCAGTGACTGGCGCGAGCAAGCCTAAGCAGCACGTCACGACGCCGCGCGACACCTTGTGGGAAATCGCCGCGAAAGCACGCAATGGCGGCTCGATCCAGCAAACCATGCTGGCGATTCAGGCGCTGAACCCGAACGCCTTTATCGATGGCAACATCAATCGACTGAAAACCGGTCAGGTCTTGCGCCTGCCGGACGCCACGCAAAGCACCAGCTTGCCGCAGCCTAAAGCCATTGCCGAAGTCGCCGCGCAGAACACGGCCTGGCGTCAAGGGCGCCGCTCGGTTCACCGGGCGCAGGCGCAACAGCTTGATGCAACCAAGCGCGGGCATGATGTGGTCGCGCCGCAAGGCACTGCCAAGGACAAGTTGAGCCTGGTCTCGGCCGAATCCGGCAAGAAAGGTGGTAAAGGTGCAGCGGGCGATAGCAAGGCCATCGGCAATAAGCTGGCGGTAGCCCAGGAAGGCCTCGATACGACTCGTCGTGACAATGCCGAGCTGAAAAGCCGCATAACTGACTTGCAGAGTCAGATGGACAAACTCCAGCGCTTGATCGAGCTGAAAAATAATCAATTGGCCAAGATGCAAGCAGAAGGCGCGGGGGAAAACTCTGCTGCTCAACCTTCGGCGTCGATCTCGGCTGATCTGGTTACCCAGCCAGCGGCGGCGCCTGCACCCGCGGTAACCCCAGAGGCAACGCCGGCCGCAGTGCCTGCCGAGGCGCCGATTCAGGCAACCCCGGCAGCGAGTGATGAGCAAAAGTACAACGAACTGCTGACCAATCCGATACTCCTGGGTCTGGTGGGTGGCGGTGCGGTGGTGGTGCTGTTGCTGCTGTTGTTGCTGGCACGTCGGCGCAAGGCTCAGCAGGAAGCCGAGAAGCACAAGCGCATGGCGAAGGCGTTGGCTGAAGAGTCGGACTTGACGGAAGATCTCGATCTGCCGGAAAGCAGCTTCGAAGGCCTCGAAGTGCCGCCACCAGTCGTCAAGCTTGCAACGCCTCCAGCTCCAGTCGTGGCGCCGGTGGTAGTGACGCCGCCGATTGCTGCACCATTGGTCGCGCCGGCGGCCGAGCGTTCGGATGATGTCCTGGCGCAAGCCCAGTCGCACATCAATGCCGGGCGTTTGAATCAGGCTGCCAGCCTGCTTGAAGAGGGTATCAAGCAAGAGCCGCAACGCAGCGACCTGCGCTTGAAGCTGATGGAAGTCTACGGCCAGCAGGGCGATCGCAGTGCGTTCGTGGCGCAAGAGCGTCAGCTGGTTGCCAATGGCAAAAATCATGCTGACGTTGAACAGCTGAAAAGCCGCTTTCCGGCGATGGTTGCCGTGGCAGCTGTTGGCGGCATCGCCGCCGCAGCGGTTGCCGCCGAGCTGGATGCGCAGTACGTCAAGGACCTGCTGCACGAGGAACCTAAAGCGCCAGCCCCGGAACCTGAAGCCGCACCAGCCCCGGCACCTGCCGATGACGACTTCGACAGTGCCTTCGACCTGAGCCTGGACGATCTGGAAGCTGCATCGCCCGCAGTAGTCGCTCCAGAGCCGACGCTGGAACTGGACGCTTTTCCGCTCGACGACGATCTGAGTTTCGAATCCGTTCTGCAGCAGCAGACCGAAGCCAAGGACAGTCTGGATGACCTGTCGGATTTCGACCTGGATCTGGGTGGCGACGTGCCGGATTCGACCCTGGCTGACGACGAGTTCCTACTCAACCTCGACGACGATCTGAAAGATCTGCCAGCGGCCGAGTCGCCAGCGGTCACAGAGGCGGCGCTTGATGATCTGGAGTTGCCGGCGGATTTCGACCTGTCCCTGGCGGATGAGCTCGATGCTCAAGCCAAGCCTGAGCCGGACGACTTCATGTCCGAACTGGACGATGTCAATGCCGAGCTGGATCGTTTGTCCGGTAGCCTGGAGCATCCGCCTATCGCCGAGCCAAGCTTCACCGCTGAAGATGCGGCGATCGGGATGGATGAGCCTGAGTTTGACTTCCTCGCGGGCACTGACGAAGTCGCGACCAAGCTGGATCTGGCGCAGGCTTACATCGACATGGGTGACAACGACGGCGCACGGGACATCCTCGGTGAGGTGCTCAGCGAGGGTAATGACGGTCAGAAGAGCGAAGCCAAGGACATGTTGGCGCGTATGGCCTGATGACCGGTAACGCATAACGAAAACGGCAGCCCATCGAGGCTGCCGTTTTTGTTTCGGGGGTTTAGGGATTGGTCACATAACCCGTGGCGAGGGAGCTTGCTCCCGCTGGGTTGCGAAGCGACCCCGAAATCTGTAATCGCACTCTTTCAGGTACTTCTCGCCAGAAGGCTTTACGACTGCTTCGCAATCGAGCGGGAGCAAGCTCCCTCGCCACAAGTGCATCACCTTAAGCCAGCAAGTCTTCGTAAAACGCACCGAACGGTCGGGTAGGGTGGGCCAGCTGAATTTCGAGGATCCACAGTCCCACATTCGGGCAGGCGTCGAAATTGCCCAGATCCCCTGCGCGATAGATTGCATGGGGGAAATCGCTGGCCCTGTGACCCTTGATGTCCAGGTTCAACACCCAGCCCATCACGGACGCTTGTTCTTCTGCGTAGCGATACAGTTCGGGGCCGGCGACCTGGTGGGTTCGCCAATAGTCGTGGACCTGATCGAACAGGGTTTTCGCTGCCGCTGCACAGGCCTGCATTTCAGGGTCGTTGCCGGTGGTGAACGTGGCGCCACAGTCGCCTTCGTGGCGATCCCACACGACACCGAGGTCAATGAAGAAAATATCGTTTTCGCCCAGCACCGGATCGCCGCTGGAAGGCTGCTTGAAGGTTTTCAGGGTGTTCTCGCCGAAGCGGATCTTGGTCGGGTGCCAGATGCGGTCCATGCCCAGTCCGGTCAGTACTTCAAGTCCCATCTGCAGGGCTTCGGACTCGAGCATGCCGGGTTTTATCCGGCTGGCCATTTCTTCGATGGCTTCCCAGGTCTTGCGTTTGGCATGGAGCATTCCCTCCAGGCTGTAGGCCAATCCAACAGCTTCCTTTTGTATGGCGCTCATGTGTCAGGTCTCGTCAGGTTTTTGGTTTTCGTTATGTGTTTATCTATATAGCGAAACTGCGACGGCGCATGCAAATGTCAAATCGCTTATCGGGGCTCGAACAAAAAACACCATGAACATGGCGTCCCGGCACCACGGCCTTATAATGCCCGCCTTTGCGTAGATCAGCAGGCTGTCATTCCTTGGCAAATATAGATAACCCGGCCGCCGAAATGGCGGCCGACGGCTTTTTCCGGATCGCGTTGGGCGTTGAATACAAAGGCTCGCGCTACCGCGGCTGGCAGCGTCAGGCGTCCGGTGTGGCCACCGTGCAGCTAGCCCTCGAAACAGCGCTGTCGAAGGTCGCGGACTCGCCGGTGTCCTTGCACTGCGCGGGTCGTACCGACGCCGGCGTGCACGCCTGTGGCCAGGTGGTGCATTTCGATACCCAGGTCGACCGTTCATTGAAGGCCTGGGTCATGGGCGCCAACATCAACTTGCCCCACGACATCAGTGTCAGTTGGGCCAAGGTCATGCCCGCGCACTTTCATGCGCGCTTCAAGGCGATTGCCCGGCGTTATCGGTATGTGATCTACAACGATCAGATCCGTCCGGCGCACCTCAACGAAGAGGTCACCTGGAATCACCGGCCGCTGGATGTCCAGCGCATGGCCGAGGCGGCGCAACATCTGATCGGTACCCACGATTTCAGCGCTTTCCGTGCCGGGCAGTGTCAGGCCAAGTCGCCGATCAAGGAAATCCATCACCTGCGCGTCACCCGGCACGGCAAGATGATCGTGCTGGATATCCGCGCCAGTGCGTTCCTGCATCACATGGTGCGCAATATCGCCGGCGTGCTCATGACCATCGGTGCCGGTGAGCGTCCGGTGGAGTGGGCCAAAGAAGTGCTGGAAAGCCGGGTCCGCCGTACCGGTGGCGTCACGGCCCATCCATTCGGGCTGTACCTGGTGCAGGTCGAGTACCGCGACGAGTTCGAGTTGCCCGAGCGTTACATCGGTCCGCACTTCCTGACCGGCTTCTCGGAACTTGACGGCTGACGCCCTCGAATGCATTTGCTACCATCCGGGACTTTCCCGGATTTGCCCTGAGGTTCAAACGACATGTCAGCCGTTCGCAGCAAAATTTGTGGGATTACCCGCATTGAAGATGCGTTGGCGGCGGTTGATGCCGGGGCGGACGCAATCGGTCTGGTGTTCTATGCCAAAAGCCCGCGGGCGGTGACGGTGCAGCAGGCCCGCGCGATCATCGCCGCGTTGCCGCCATTCGTGACCACGGTGGGCTTGTTCGTCAACGCCAGCCGCTGCGAACTCGGTGAGATTCTCGACGCGGTGCCGCTGGACCTGTTGCAGTTCCACGGCGACGAAACCCCGGCCGATTGCGAGGGTTACCATCGGCCGTACATCAAGGCATTGCGGGTCAAGGCGGGCGACGACATCGCTGCCAGTTGTAATCTTTACGCTAAAGCCAGCGGCATTTTGCTCGATACCTATGTCGAAGGTGTTCCCGGTGGAACCGGCGAGGCCTTTGACTGGTCATTGATACCGCAAGGTTTGAGCAAGCCGATCATCCTTGCAGGCGGGCTGTCGGCGGCCAATGTGGCCGAGGCCATTGCCCGGGTTCACCCGTACGCGGTGGACGTCAGCGGTGGGGTAGAGCAGAGCAAGGGCATCAAGGATCACGCGAAGATTCGCGCGTTTATACAGGCAGTGCGCAGTAGCGTGTAGTCGATGTGACGGCTGGCAGTCTGCCGCCGTCCATTGCACTGTACGAAACAGGTGTACTGCATACGGCAGGCATGGCTGAGGGTTGTTGGGTTGTACGAAGGTCAGTCTTGCTGACCCGGCTATCCACCGATCATCGCCGCACACATGAATTTAGCTCAAGGGCATACGCGGGGCTGCGAACCAAAGCGTTCGGGCCGCCGGTACTGGAGAAAGAAAGCATGAGCAACTGGTTAGTAGACAAACTGATCCCTTCGATCATGCGTTCCGAGGTGAAGAAAAGCTCGGTGCCTGAAGGCCTGTGGCACAAGTGCCCGTCCTGCGAGGCGGTGTTGTATCGTCCGGAGCTGGAAAAGACCCTGGATGTTTGCCCCAAGTGCAACCACCACATGCGCATCGGCGCGCGTGCGCGGATCGATATTTTCCTGGACGCCGAAGGCCGTGCCGAACTGGGTGCTGACCTGGAGCCGGTTGACCGTCTGAAATTCCGCGATGGCAAGAAGTACAAGGATCGCCTGACCGCTGCGCAGAAGCAGACTGGTGAAAAAGACGCACTGATCTCCATGAGCGGTACCCTGCTGGGCATGCCGGTTGTGGTGTCGGCGTTCGAATTCTCCTTCATGGGCGGTTCGATGGGCGCGATCGTCGGCGAGCGCTTCGTGCGTGCGGCCAACTACGCGCTGGAAAACCGTTGCCCGATGATCTGCTTCGCCGCTTCCGGCGGTGCGCGGATGCAGGAAGCGCTGATCTCGCTGATGCAAATGGCCAAGACCTCCGCGGTACTGGCGCGTCTGCGCGAAGAAGGCATTCCGTTCATTTCCGTACTGACCGACCCGGTCTACGGCGGTGTTTCCGCCAGTCTGGCGATGCTCGGCGACGTGATTGTCGGTGAGCCAAAAGCCCTGATCGGCTTCGCCGGTCCGCGTGTTATCGAGCAGACCGTGCGTGAAAAACTGCCGGAAGGCTTCCAGCGCAGCGAGTTCCTGCTGGAGCACGGTGCAATCGACATGATCATTGCGCGTCAGGAACTGCGCCCGCGTCTGGGTAACCTGCTGGCACAACTGATGGGCCTGCCGACGCCTGAGTTCGTGGCTGCGCCAGTCGAGGCTGTTGTGGTTCCGCCGGTGCCTGCAAACCTATGACCGAACGTACCCTTGGCGACTGGCTCGCCTACCTTGAGCAGTTGCATCCGTCAGCCATCGACATGGGGCTTGCGCGCTCGCAAGAGGTAGCGTCCCGGATGGGATTGGGCAAGCCGGCGCCTCGGGTGATCACGGTCACCGGCACCAACGGCAAAGGGTCTACCTGTGCGTTCGTGGCATCATTGCTGCGGGCGCAAGGGCTCACGGTTGGTGTCTACAATTCTCCGCACCTGCTGCGTTACAACGAGCGGGTGCAGATCAATGGTGTCGAAGCCACTGATGCGCAGCTGTGCGAGGCCTTTGCGGCAATCGATGCCGGACGCGGTGAAATTTCCCTGACCTACTTTGAAGTGGGTACTCTGGCGGCGTTCTGGCTGTTTCAGCGTGCTGATCTGGATGCGGTGGTGCTGGAAGTCGGCCTAGGCGGACGCCTGGATACCGTCAATCTGGTGGATGCCGACATCGCGCTGGTCACCAGTATTGGCGTCGATCACGCAGATTACCTCGGCAATACCCGCGAATCCGTAGCCTTCGAAAAGGCCGGCATTTTCCGTCAGGGCGCGCCTGCGCTCTGTGGTGACCTCAATCCGCCTCAACCCCTGCTGGATAAAGTGCGCGAGCTCAATTGCCCGTTCTTCTTGCGGGGGCGTGATTTCGATTTGGGCGTTACCGAGCGGAACTGGCAGTGGCGGGGCGTCGATCCCCAAGGGCTTGCGATAGAACTGCACGACTTGCCGCTGCTCGATCTGCCGATGGAGAACGCCGCGCTGGCGTTGCAGGCTTATGCGCTGCTGGGTTTTCCATGGCAGGCCGAGCAAATTGTCGCTACGTTGAAAGCGACGAAAGTGGTTGGGCGTCTGGATCGCCGCCAGTTCAGCTGGCATGGCAAGCGCCTGAACCTGATGCTGGATGTGGGTCATAACCCGCATGCGGCCGAGTATCTGGCCCAGCGTTTGGCTCGCCGGCCAATAGCAGGTCGACGGTTGGCGGTATTTGGTTTGTTGGCTGACAAGGATCTCGATGGAGTTGTCGGCGAATTGAGTGGTAGTGTCCAGCATTGGGCTGTCGCCCCTCTCGATTCTGCGCGCGCACGTCCGGTTGCGGATTTGCAGGCTGCGTTGCAGAACCTTGGGGCGTCGGTAACATCCTATGCAAGTGTCGCCGATGCCCTGGAAGGGCAGTGCGCGCTGGCAACGGCGGAAGATGAAATTCTGCTGTTCGGATCATTTTATTGTGTTGCCGAGGCCCTCGAATGGTTGGCTCGGCGCTCCACGGAGGAAGCTGCACATGGCTTTGCTGGATAACGCGTACAAGCAGCGGATGGTTGGGGCTCTGGTTCTGGTGGCATTGGCGGTGATTTTCTTGCCAATGCTGTTTTCCCGGGAAGATGAGCAGCGTCAGGTGGTGGTTCATGCCCCGGCTGCACCTCAAGCCCCGGCAATGCCGCAGGTGCAGATCGAGCCCGTGGTGGTGCCGGAGCCGCAAGCGTTGCCGCAGGAGCCGGTTCCAAGCGATGAAGAGATTACTGCCCAACAAGCACCGTCCAAGCCGGTTGCCCCCAGCGCTCCCATCGCACCAGCCCCGGTTGTCGCCAAGCCTGTAGCGCCGGCTCCTGCCGCCAAGCCAGCACCGGCACCGGCTCCGGCGCAACCGATCGCTGCGGCGCCGAGCAAGCCTGACACCAGTCAGAGTCGTGTCGATGCCAATGGCCTGTCGGTCAGTTGGTCAGTGCAGTTGGCCAGCCTGTCGAGCCGTGAAAGTGCTGAAAGCTTGCAGAAAACCCTGCGTAGCCAGGGTTATAACGCCTATATCCGTACCGCCGATGGCAAGAACCGGGTGTTTGTCGGGCCGTTGATCGAGCGTGCGGAAGCCGATCGTCTGCGTGATCTGCTGGGTCGGCAGCAGAACCTCAAGGGCTTTGTCGTTCGCTTTCAGCCTGAGCGCGGCTAACGCTAACTGACTGATTTCAAATGCACTTGCAATCGCAGCTTACCGACTGCCCTGGGCTCTGCTAAAATGCGCCGCCTTATCCGTCTGTAGGCTGCACTGTGCCATTTACCTGGGTTGACTGGGCGATCGTCGCGATCGTCGCCATCTCCGCTTTGATCAGTCTGAGCCGCGGCTTCGTCAAGGAAGCCTTATCGCTGCTGACCTGGATCATCGCAGGAGCCGTTGCCTGGATGTTCGGTGGCTCACTGTCCGAGTACCTCGCCGGATACATCGAAACCCCGTCGGCTCGCGTGATCGCGGGTTGTGCCATCATCTTTGTCGCCACCTTAATAGTGGGCGCAATGATCAATTACCTTATCAGCGAACTGGTTCGCGTCACCGGCCTGTCCGGGACCGACCGTTTTCTTGGCATGGCCTTCGGCGCGGCGCGTGGCGCGCTGCTGGTGGTCACCGCCGTCGGGCTCTTGAGTCTGGGCCCGGTACAGCAGGATAAGTGGTGGCAGGAGTCAAGGCTCGTGCCACAATTTCTATTGGTTGCAGACTGGTCCAAAAACCTCATATTAGGGTGGAGCAGTCAGTGGCTGGCCAGCGGTATCAGCGTACCCGCTGACATACCGTTCAAGGAGCATCTCTTGCCGACGGCCAAAACGCCGCAGTGAGATGTGTTCAGTTCAGTTTCATTAAGTAGGGGTTGCGTCGCATGTGTGGCATCGTCGGTATCGTCGGTAAGTCGAACGTCAATCAGGCGCTGTATGACGCGCTAACCGTCCTCCAGCACCGCGGCCAGGACGCTGCCGGAATCGTGACCAGCCATGATGGCCGGTTATTCCTGCGCAAGGACAATGGTCTGGTTCGTGACGTGTTTCATCAGCGTCACATGCAGCGCCTGGTCGGTCACATGGGCATTGGCCATGTGCGTTATCCGACTGCAGGCAGCTCGACTTCGGCCGAAGCTCAACCGTTTTACGTCAACTCGCCGTATGGCATCACCCTGGCGCACAACGGTAACCTGACCAACGTTGAACAGCTGGCCAAGGAGATTTACGAATCTGACCTGCGCCACGTCAACACCAACTCCGATTCGGAAGTGCTGCTCAACGTGTTCGCTCACGAGCTGGCCCAGCGCGGCAAGTTGCAGCCAACCGAAGAAGACGTGTTTGCGGCCGTCACCGACGTGCACAACCGTTGCGTGGGTGGTTATGCAGTCGTTGCGATGGTGACCGGTTACGGCATCGTCGGTTTCCGTGACCCGCACGGCATTCGTCCGATCGTCTTCGGCCAGCGTCATACCGACGAAGGCGTTGAATACATGATCGCCTCCGAAAGCGTTTCCCTTGACGTGCTCGGTTTCACCCTGATTCGCGACCTCGCACCGGGCGAAGCGGTCTACATCACTGAAGACGGCAAGCTGCACACCCGTCAGTGCGCGACCAACCCATCGCTGACTCCGTGCATTTTCGAACACGTCTACCTGGCGCGTCCGGATTCGATCATCGACGGCGTTTCGGTTTACAAGGCTCGCCTGCGCATGGGTGAGAAGCTGGCCGAGAAGATCCTGCGCGAGCGTCCAGAGCACGACATCGACGTGGTCATCCCGATTCCGGATACCAGCCGCACCGCAGCGCTGGAGCTGGCGAACCACCTGGGCGTGAAGTTCCGTGAAGGCTTCGTGAAGAACCGCTACATCGGCCGGACCTTCATCATGCCGGGCCAGGCCGCACGGAAAAAATCCGTACGCCAGAAGCTCAACGCCATCGAACTGGAATTCCGCGGCAAGAACGTGATGCTGGTGGACGACTCGATCGTTCGCGGCACCACCTGCAAGCAGATCATCCAGATGGCTCGCGAAGCGGGCGCCAAAAACGTCTACTTCTGCTCGGCAGCGCCAGCCGTGCGTTACCCGAACGTATACGGCATCGACATGCCAAGCGCGCACGAGCTGATCGCCCACAATCGTACGACGCAAGACGTGGCTGATCTGATCGGCGCTGATTGGCTCATCTATCAGGACCTGCCTGACTTGATCGAAGCGGTCGGTGGCGGCAAGATCAAGATCGAGAGCTTCGATTGTGCGGTGTTCGACGGCAAGTACGTCACCGGTGACGTCGACGAGGCTTACCTGAACAAGATCGAACAGGCGCGTAACGATGCCTCCAAGGTCAAGACGCAGGCAGTCAGTGCGATCATCGATCTGTACAACAACTGAGTTTCTACCGGCCCTGAGGGGCCGGTTTTGTATCTACCCATAAAGAACAAGGCAAGGAGTGACAGCATGAGTCAGGAGTGGGATGCCGGTCGGCTGGACAGCGACCTCGATGGCGTAGCGTTCGATACCCTGGCCGTACGCGCCGGTCAGCACCGTACGCCGGAAGGCGAACACGGTGATCCGATGTTCTTCACTTCAAGCTACGTGTTCCGTACCGCTGCCGATGCGGCGGCACGCTTCGCTGGCGAAGTGCCGGGCAACGTTTACTCGCGCTACACCAACCCGACCGTTCGCTCGTTCGAAGAGCGGATTGCCGCTCTCGAGGGTGCAGAGCAAGCAGTGGCAACGGCTACTGGTATGGCTGCGATCCTTGCGGTGGTGATGAGCCTGTGCAGTGCTGGCGATCATGTGCTGGTCTCGCGCAGCGTGTTCGGCTCGACCATCAGCCTGTTCGAAAAGTACTTCAAGCGTTTTGGCATCGAAGTCGATTACGTGCCTCTGGCTGAACTGTCCGGCTGGGACGCGGCGATCAAGGCCAACACCAAATTGCTGTTCGTCGAATCGCCGTCCAATCCTTTGGCCGAGTTGGTGGATATTGCTGCGTTGTCGAAAATCGCTCACGCCAAGGGCGCGATGCTGGTGGTCGACAACTGCTTCTGCACGCCGGCCTTGCAGCAGCCGCTGAAGCTCGGTGCGGACGTGGTCGTGCATTCGGCAACCAAGTTCATCGACGGCCAGGGCCGTTGCATGGGTGGCGTAGTGGCTGGTCGCAGCGAGCAGATGAAAGAAATCGTCGGTTTCCTGCGTACCGCCGGGCCGACCTTGAGCCCGTTCAACGCCTGGATCTTCCTCAAGGGTCTGGAAACGTTGAACCTGCGCATGAAGGCGCACTGCGCCAATGCTCAGCAACTGGCCGAGTGGCTGGAGCAGCAGGACGGCATCGAGAAAGTCCATTACGCCGGTCTCAAGAGCCATCCGCAACATGAGTTGGCCCTGCGTCAGCAGAAAGGTTTTGGCGCCGTGGTGAGTTTCGAGGTCAAGGGTGGCAAAGACGGCGCCTGGCGCTTTATCGATGCCACGCGTTTGATTTCAATCACCGCCAACCTCGGTGACAGCAAAACCACTATTACCCATCCGGGGACCACTTCTCACGGTCGTCTGACGCCGCAAGAACGTGAGGCGGCCGGGATCCGTGACAGCTTGATCCGCATTGCGGTCGGCCTGGAAGATGTGGCTGACCTGCAAGCGGATCTGGCGCGCGGGTTGGCTGCCTTGTGATCGAGTTGTCCGCGCCTGCAAGCGGCGCTAATGGTCGGGTTGCACTGGTCACCGGTGCTGCGCGCGGCATAGGTCTGGGGATTGCCGCCTGGCTGGTCAGCGAAGGCTGGCAGGTGGTACTGACCGATCTGGACCGTGCGCGTGGCTCGAAGGTTGCCAAGGTGCTGGGTGACAATGCCTGCTTCATTGGCATGGACGTGGCCGATGAACAGCAGGTGGCTCAGGGTGTCGCCGAGGTGCTTGGGCGGTTCGGTCGCATCGACGCGCTGGTGTGCAATGCGGCCGTCGCCGACCCGCACAACATCACGTTGGAAAGCCTCGATCTGGCTTACTGGAATCGGGTGTTGGCGGTGAACCTCAGTGGGCCAATGTTGCTGGCCAAGCACTGTGCGCCTTATTTGCGCGCTCACAGCGGCGCCATCGTCAATCTGGCCTCGACCCGAGCGGCGCAGTCGGAGCCGGATACCGAGGCTTACGCGGCGAGTAAGGGCGGTTTGCTGGCATTGACTCACGCCTTGGCCATCAGCATGGGGCCGGAGATTCGGGTCAATGCGGTCAGCCCCGGCTGGATTGATACGCGTGATCCAGCGACGCGGCGTGCCGAACCGCTGAGTGATGCAGATCATGCTCAGCATCCGGCGGGCAGGGTAGGGACCGTCGAGGATGTGGCGGCGATGGTGGCCTGGCTACTGTCGAAGAATGCCGGGTTTGTCACGGGCCAGGAGTTTGTGGTCGACGGTGGCATGACCAAGAAAATGATTTATAGCGATTAACCGAGGTTCCGGGGCGGGGCTGGAGAGGGCTTGAGGTTGAGGGTGTCGCGGATTGGCGCCCTGGGAGATGACATGATTTTGTCTTTTTCAGAAAAACTTCAAGCAGGCTATTGACTTAGCTTCGGTATCTGCGTAAATTTCGCGGCCTCAGAGAAGCAAAGGGTGATTAGCTCAGCTGGGAGAGCGTCTGCCTTACAAGCAGAATGTCGGCGGTTCGATCCCGTCATCACCCACCACTTCTTGAGTCTTGCGAAAGCAGGAAGGAAGCTGTAAAAAGCCTCCACCGACGCGCAGCGGTAGTTCAGTCGGTTAGAATACCGGCCTGTCACGCCGGGGGTCGCGGGTTCGAGTCCCGTCCGCTGCGCCATATTTTCCAGATCGGGCTTTCCCGGTTTGAGATTGAAAAGCTTACAAGCTCTTCAATCCGACAAAGGTTCACACAGACGCAAGTCTGAGCGATACGCAGCGGTAGTTCAGTCGGTTAGAATACCGGCCTGTCACGCCGGGGGTCGCGGGTTCGAGTCCCGTCCGCTGCGCCATATCTGCCTCAAGGCCCACTGAACGCCTTGAAGCACGAAGAGAGTCACTGGCTACTTCGAATCGATAGCAAAGACCCTGGTCGAAAGACCGGGGTTTTTTGTTTCTGGAATTTGGAATCCGAATGTTGGTTCCCGCCGTGCGTAGGAGTCAGGCTTGCTCGCGATAGCGATTTCAATGACGCCATCGCCGGCAAGCCGTGCTCCTACAGGTGTGCTGGCATTCAATCAGAAATCGAACTTGTCTCGCAGGCCGTAATACCAGGCGCCTAGCGCCGCAAACGGTGTGCGCAACAACTGGCCGCCTGGGAAAGGGTAGTGCGGCAGGTCGGCAAAGGCATCAAAGCGCTCTGCCTGACCGCGCAAGGCCTCGGCCAGGACTTTGCCTGCCAGGTGCGTGTAAGTCACGCCATGGCCGCTACAGCCCTGGGAGTAATAGATGTTGTCGCCCAGGCGTCCGACCTGCGGCAAGCGTGACAAGGTCAGCAGGAAGTTGCCGGTCCAGGCGTAATCGATCTTCACATCCTTGAGCTGCGGGAAGGCCTTGAGCATCTTCGGTCGAATGATCGCTTCGATGTTCGCCGGATCCCGAGCGCCGTACACCACGCCGCCACCGAAGATCAGGCGCTTGTCGCCAGAAAGGCGATAGTAGTCGAGCAAGTAGTTGCAGTCCTCGACGCAGTAATCCTGTGGCAACAGACTCTTCGCCAGCTCATCGTCCAAGGGTTCGGTGGTGATCACTTGGGTGCCGCACGGCATTGATTTGGCGGCCAGCTCTGGAACCAGATTGCCCAGGTAGGCATTGCCGGCGACGATGATGAATTTGGCCCTGACCTTGCCTTGAGGCGTATGCACCACCGGATTGGCGCCACGCTCGATGCGTATGGCGGGTGACTGCTCGTAAATGGTCCCGCCCAGCGACTCGACGGCCGCGGCTTCACCCAGTGCCAGGTTGAGCGGGTGGATGTGGCCGCCGCTCATGTCGAGCATGCCGCCCACGTATTGATCGCAGGCGACGACCTCGCGAATGCGGCGCTTGTCCAGGAGTTCCAGCTGAGTGTGGCCGTAGCGCTCCCACAGGCGCTTCTGCGACTCCAGATGGCCCATCTGTTTGCTGGTGATCGCTGCAAACACGCCGCCGTCTTTCAGGTCGCACTGGATCTGGTATCTGGCCACGCGGTCGCGAATGATCCTGCCGCCTTCGAACGCCATTTGACCGAGCATTTGCGCTTGCTTGGGGCCGACGCTGCGTTCGATCACATCGATATCGCGGCTGTAGCTGTTAACGATCTGGCCACCATTGCGACCCGAGGCGCCGAAGCCGACTTTGGCTGCCTCCAGGACCGTCACCCGAAACCCGCTCTCCAGCAGAAACAATGCGCTGGACAGGCCGGTATAGCCCGCACCAATAACGCATATATCGGTTTCTACGTCATCCTGCAGCGTTGGGCGCAACGGCGCGGCGTTGGCCGACGCCGCGTAATAGGATTCCGGGTAGGGGGTGTTCGCCATCCTGCAGCCTCTGTTTAATATATTTTACGAGTGCTCCGATCCTACCTGAGTTAAAAATCGACTGCCAGATACCCGGAATATCTTCTTTGCCGTACCGAAATTAAATATTTTGCATATTCATAGGGTTAGGTGAAAAAAAGGTGTTGACACCCCTACGGAATTCCGTAGAATGCCGCCTCACAGCAGGCACGTAGCTCAGTTGGTTAGAGCACCACCTTGACATGGTGGGGGTCGTTGGTTCGAGTCCAATCGCGCCTACCAAACAAAATCCGCTCTGCTGGGCGGTCTAGAAGGGCTCACCGAAAGGTGGGCCCTTTTTTGTTGCTTCGCGATAGCGTCGATGGGAAACACGACGGAAAAGTAATAAGGAAATTACGTGCTACGCAAGCTCATCTTGATTTTTGCCATGTCACAACTGAGTGGCTGCGCCTGGCTTGGGGCCGTTACGAACCCTCCGTATGATTGCTATGACGGTGTCAGGGGTGAATACGTGTTCGCGCAGTTCGTCGGTCCGTTTGTACTCATCGACTTACCATTCACTTTCGTGGCCGATACGGCTTCACTACCTTTTTGCTGGTACTGACCAATATGTGCCGCTGGCACCTCGACAGCCGTATGGGGTATCCCATCGTGGGCAGGCTTTCGTGCCTGTCTGTCGCCGGTCGCCAGTAGTGGCAGCGCGATTTTGTTCACCTGACTTTCTCCCGCCCCACAGGTGTGGCCAGGGCTGACCTCCCCGCGAATCCTGAGACTCAAAAAAGCCCGCACATGGCGGGCTTCATATTGCGGCTTGATAGATTCTGGAAGGGTGGAGTAGACCGTGGGTCTTGCTCCGCGCCTTGTGTGCAGCGCAGAGAACGAAAATGCGGAACACTTCGACGCCCCATTAACGGGCAAATTAGGTTTCGTCGCGGACCTGCATAAGCGCGAACCCCAGCAGATTCAGGCCTCGCCACAGGTTGGGGTTACTCGCGTTTTCGTCGTCCTGGGCGAGCCCAATGCCCCAGATGCTATCAACCGGACTTGCCTCAACTATGATGCGAGAACCGGTCTCCTTGAGGAAAGCGTTCAACTCCGGGTTTTGGGAGAACTTGGCTTGGTTGGCCCGGACGACAATTGCATATCTGTGTTGCAGCCAATCGTGATCGTTGAATCCGCGCACGTTGCGGCCAAGAGCTTTGGCTGCGTCGGGGGTTGGAGCTTGGAGCACTTGAGCACGAATTTCTTGATCGCCGAACAAGGCTGCTTTCTCTGCCATCATGAAATGTTCGGCAGTTGGGTAGCGTTGCCCCTCGACAATGAATTCGGCGTTGAACCACTGGCTAAAGCACGAAGATGTAATTCCACTCTTGCTTCGCTGGTGTCCCCAGAAAAAGGCATATTTCAGCTCCTCTCCAGAATTGAAGCGGGAGCGGAGATCTTCTAGATACTTAGAATCGTGCAATGAGGCTTCCTCAGCAATTAGCATTTGACGTGAGAGGTTTACCACTATGCATCAAGGTAAATCTCGATTGAAGGGTTTACTTGCGCTTGGCTGCGTACCCAGCACTGGAAAACTTAACTGATCAGGCATGAGTCAGCAGATGTGGATGGGCGATACAGTGGTGGGTGAGCTCATCCAGCTCCTTGCCTGGCGGCGGCTCACCCAGTCATTGAGTATGACGAGCTCAAGAATGACCACACACAGTGAAAAAACCACAAAGGGTATGACTCACCCACATAGGTAACAAAACGGTTCAAGCACATAGGTAACAATTTTTAACTGGCACTGGTCGATTCCGTGGATCTGACCATGCCTGGGCTCGGCGTGGGCATGTATTTGATGTGGCACGTTAAGTCGCGACACGTTTCGCGAATAGGCAAAGTGTGTGGCGAGCTGTGCTAATCACCAAGACTTACGACCTTGTCACAGTGGGAGCACTGAATGAATTTTTCCGTGAAGATTTCATGTGGCAATAACGCACGACTAATTAGCAATCCATCCCCTGGTCTGTAGAAATGATGCATCGATTTATTACACTCCGGACACCGCACAAAAAACGCGGCAAGGTAGAAGAGGCAGATATTCGCGACTGCAAGCGCTGCATAAGTTTCGAAATAGTCTACTGCCGAGCGGTCAATCAGTAGCCAAATCAAAAATACCGCACCGCTCCAGATTGTAATGTTGAGGAGCGTTGTCATTGTGATGGCTAAATAACGGCTTTTGAGACTCTTCAATAGGATCATCCATTGATCGTGGAACTGTTGTTCGGTCAATTGTATTGCAATCACGCAGCGTGAAGCCGGGCTGCCTCAAGGATTCATTGTGGCCTGCTGCATGGGCAGGCGCACAGCGAGATGATGTGAGCTGCCTGCCAGCCTTTAAATGGTTCAATTTGTAATCCCAGCGCTGCCTGCGCGCTGTACGATGCCGCCTGTGTTATCTGCGCCAGTATTTCAAATGCCAGAGTAATGCTATGACAACCAAGCAAGCCGACTGGGAGGCGATCGAATGCGCCTATCGGGAAATGTCGCAGCACATCACAACCATTCCGATCTCGGTCTTGTCGGTGCTAAATGGGATCTCGCCTAGTACTTCGAAGCCGAAGCCCTCGTAGAAGCGCCTCGCGCTGGCGTTGGTTTTTAGTACGTCGAGCCAAATGAAATGCTCTTTACGATCTTTGGCAAGTTGGCGGATGAATTGCAGAAGCTGTTTCCCGTAGCCTTTGCCTGCTTGGGTCTTGAGGAAGTAAATTTTTTGGAGCTCCGCACCGGCCTTGCCGGTAATAGGCATTGGCTTCGACCAGTTAACCTTTGAGAACCCTACCGCTCTGTCGTCTTCATCGAGGGCTATGAGCCAACAGTGATGCGTGGGTGCCCTTATCGATTCCTGAAGCGCCAGGACTGAAAAGTCTTCACTCAAGAAATGCTGCATGCCTGAGGGGCTCCAGATGTCGGAGAAGTGGTCCCGATACGTCTCTATGCCGATATCACGAAGTGCGTGGATATCTTCAATGGTCGCCTCTCGAATTTTGATCACTGTCTCGCTCCTTGCGTTGAGTTGATCTCGACCAATACCTACAACGCGCCGGTATTTCAAGTATTAGGTCACCCATGGACAGGCCACACCCCACCGCGCTACACCTTCGGGTCAGCATTTACCATTCGTAAATAGCTGAGCTCGAAGCGTTCAAGGGGGTAGCATAAGAGTCGCAGGTGAGGCGAATACACTGGATTGAACAGAGCCTTAAGACGGTACCGGGGGTGGCAGCATGACCCAGGTTCGGCGTTTCACAATCAACACCGCGGGCCGCGACTTTGCCGTGGGTGATATTCACGGCCATTTCACCAGGCTTCAGGCAGCACTTGATGCTGTCGGCTTCAACCCCGCAACCGATCGCCTGTTCAGTGTTGGCGATATGGTCGACCGTGGCCCCGAATCTACCGACGTTGATGTGTGGCTGGCCAAGCCGTGGTTCTTTGCCGTGCAGGGCAATCATGAGCAAATGGCGGTCGATGCCCATCGGCTCAGTCATAACGGTCGGGCCATTTACATACACATGATCAACGGCGGTGCCTGGCTGTACGGTCTGTCCAGCGCTGAGCAGGCCTTCTATGTCGATCTGCTTACCGAGCTGCCTATCGCAATTGAAGTAATGACGCCTATAGGGCCGGTGGGAATCGTGCATGCTGATTGCCCGTTCGATGATTGGGCGCAAATGCTTGGCGCCCTTGAGCGGGAGCAAGGCGCGATGCAGCGTAGTATTCAGACGATCTGCCAGTGGTCGCGTTCTCGCATTACCAGCGAAAACGCTACTGGCGTCAGTGGCATCAGGGCCGTGATCGTCGGTCACACGGTGGTCCTTCAGCCTGCGGTGCTGGGCAATGTCTATCACATCGACACTGGCGGCTGGATGGGCGGCCATTTCACGCTGATTGATCTGGCTACTCTCGAGTGTATGCCGACGGTCAATCCAGAAATGCGCGGCCGGTGAGTGGGTTACAGAGCTCAGGAGGCTGTGTACTCGAGATACAGTCTTTCGAGAGCCTCTTGGTACTTATCTCCTGTTAAGGACTTTTTCAGGGCTTCCACGACTTCGAGTGCTGAAGCTGCTGCCAGGGCTTCGTTATCTCCCCGGCTTGCAGCGCGCAGTCGTGCTGCTGCAATGATCGCGTCTTCAGTCGTTTGCATGATGTTGCCCTCGAAGTGCATCGGTTCCACTGATGCCGGCAGTCCACAATTAATTCTACCCCCGAGATCTGCCATGACAACGGACTGCCTGACCGCGAGGCAATCAAGTGCGCCTGCCGATCGGGATTGCTCTCACGCTAAAGATGGCTTTGGCCTGCGTATGCGACAATTCATCCGTCCACCAATTCATGGAGCGTATACACATGGTGCAACTGCTTGCGATCTCAGGAAGCCTTCGCGCAGCCTCTTCAAACTCCGCGCTACTGCGTGCTGCCGAGAGGCTCAGTCCTGAAGGGATGTCGATCAGGCACTACCTGGAGGTGGGTCAATTACCTCACTTTGATCCGGATCTGGCTGACGATCCGCCGCAGATCGTCGCAGAGTTGCGTGGGATTATTGCCGAGGCAGACGGCATTCTGATTTCGTGCCCTGAGTACGCTCGTGGAATTCCGGGGTCGTTCAAGAATGCACTGGATTGGCTCGTGGCCAGTCAGGACTTTCCCGGCAAGCCGGTAGCACTTTTCAATGCATCTCCACGAGCAAGTCACGCCCAGGCGGCACTCAAGTTAGTGCTGGAAACGATGTCCGCGATTATTGTCGAGCCCGCCTCGATAACAGTCGACTTGCTGGCTAAAGGAATGGATGAGGCAGACATCGCAGCGAGCCCGCAGATCAGTCAGCAAATCGTTTCGGCCTTGGGCGCATTCAAAAATCAAATTGAGGGTGGTCTTTCTGGCACCGTTCCTGTCTGAGTCCGAATGTTTTTGGCCGATTGCCGATACTCGGAATGACAGCCTGTCGGGATCGACCTACGGTTGTTGGGGCGGCGCGCGCCAACTGCCAACTCAAGTGCGGCATGTGCGTGGTTCGGGCGTAAAATAGCTGGGCTACCTCATCAAAAGGAGCCGCATATGAACTCCGACCAAATGAACAGACGTACGGCTGGAGAAAGAGTCGTTTGGGATCAGTATTTTTGTGCTGCGCTGATAGCCGAAAGCAATCTCACGGCGCCGACGATAGGGGGCTCGAAGTCGAGTCACGATGAGTGGCAGAGTCTATTGGTCGACAGGGCCAGGATTCTTGCTGACAAGATGATGGAACACCGGCAATAAACTGAGCCCAGCCATCGTGCTGGGCTCTTCACATGCGTCGGTAACGACCATCGCGCAGGCGAAAAAAAACCCGCAGGTGGGCGGGCTTTTGATCGATGGGGGCGTTGATCCTTCAACTGCCGCAAGTGTGCTCTGCGGCTCATGCCCAATCAACTGAATGGCGACGAAACGCAGAAATAAAAAATGCAGTGTCGAGGCGTTGGCCGCGAGTATAGGTAACGCGCATCGAATTTCTGTCAGAGTCGAAGTCTCACAGGCTGCTCACGAACGCTTTGATGCTTTTTGTGGCGTTATGAGGCGCGGCCTGAAGTGCGCAATGTGGAGCGTCCAGGTCGGTTATCCGTATATCCGGTTTTAGCTGCGAGATCAGCGCAGAGGCTGTCGCAAGTACCAGTCGATCATGAGTTGCGCGCAAGTAAAGGGTTGGAACGCTGACACACGCGAGCTCTTTTGCCACGTCGACAGTCAGAACGGCGCGTAACCGTGCACGCATCACCGAAGGTGTGACCAGCGATATTGCCCGATGCAATGAACGGCGTAGCGCAGGGGTGGAAAAATGCCCCAGTAATAGTGTGCTGATCAGTCCGATAGGCACAGGGTGCAGTGGCAGGATATTCAGCAGAAAACTCAAGCCACGTAGTCGCGGTCGCGGGTTACGTACAAACGTGCTGCACAATACGAGCCCTTTGAGTTGAGAGGGTTGCAGCGCTGCAAGTAAAATGGCAATCGGCCCCGAGAACGATTCGCCAAGCAAGACAAAAGGGCTGTCGGTTGGCAATGCCTTGAGCACTATTGACTGCAGTTCGGCATAACTCAAGGACCGGTCGTTGGGATAACTCACGACGAGCGTGTTGAATTGCCCTTCCAGTGCCGAGAGTAAAGGTTCGAACAGTTCGCCTGTGCCATCCATCCCCGGGAGGAGAACCAGTGTGATTGTTCCTGATGAATTCATCCCTGATGAGCTCATGCTCCGTTATCCCTGGATTGAGTGTGTGCATTCTCGCCGATATTAACGTGTTCCCGGTTTAAAAATTGCAGGTTTTCCTTGAGGGGCTCCGAGGCGCTTGTGAGCGAAGCGAGGCGTTTTGGACTACAACTGACAGGCCGATTATTTTTCGTCTTGAATGGGGGAGCAATTCGATGCTGGTTCACTGGTTTCTCGCAGCGGTCCATCTCTTGGCCTATGCCCTGGCGCTCTGGGGTGTTCTGACGCGTGGCATGGCTTTTCGTCGAGTGGACGCAGAGGGTGCGGGGGCTCGCAGTGTTTTGCTGGCAGATAACGTTTGGGGAGTCTGCGCATTGATTCTTCTGGTTACCGGCGGGATCCGTGCCTTTGGCGGGTACGAAAAGGGGGCGGACTATTACCTGCATCAACCGCTGTTCCATCTGAAAATGACTTTATTCGTCATCATCCTGCTGCTTGAGATTGCACCGATGGTGGCCTTGATCAAATGGCGGATAGCTTTGCGTCGAGGTTCGCTGATTGATGTCGGGCGGGTCCGTCTCTTTGCGCGCATCAGTCATATCGAGGCACTGTTGATTATCCTGATGGTCGTGGCTGCGACAGGCATGGCGCGAGGTGTGACGTTTGGATAGTCGGCTAACGTTGCGCTATGGCTTGATGCGTCCAGGCCGGCGGTGAAGTTTTCACCTGGCTGAATCCGAATCGTCCGACAGTAAGGGATATGGCGATGTCGTTAGTATCAGCATCGCCGACGGGGGTGTCGGTGCTGCGTCGTTGTCATGGGGGAAGGAGGGGCGCACAGAATCTTTAGCCAGCCGTTGCCGTGAGAGAAAAGGCTGGCTACTGATTGCTGACGGGCTCAGGGGGTTTCGCGCTTGTCCGGCGCAGTAAGGCCCGCCTGAATACGTTGGTAGATTTCTTCGCGATGCACCGCAACGTCTTTCGGGGCATTGATGCCGATTCTGACCTGCTGGCCGCTAACGCCCAGAATGGTGATGGTAATGTCATCACCGATGTTTATGCTTTCACCGACTTTGCGGGTGAGTATCAGCATGATCTTCTCCTTGATAGCTTTGTAGGGCACCTGACTCAGACAATGCAGATGTCGGTAGTACCTATAGATTAGTGCGAAGTGTCACGGTTTGGGTGCCTCTTTCTGACGTGCAGACGCTGCATTAATTCCCAAGGTGCGACTATACAGAGGCGAGAAACATCATTCTCGTTGTTTTGAGGCCCGTTTACTGGGTCGCGAAGCATTTTCGGGTGATAAAATCCCGGCTTTTGGCATTCAGAGGGGAAGGTTGTGCGCAAAATGGCGTTGGTGGTCGCGGTATTGGTATTGGCCGGATGTGGTCAGGAAAAGGCTGGGGAGTCGAAAAAAACTCAGGCGCCGGTTGTTTCTGCGCCCGCTGTGGCTGCTGCCCCGCAATGGGATGTTCTGGTTCAGGGCGAGACCGTGCAGGCGATCAGCGATCTCACTGGCTGGCTGATCGAACACAGTTTTGTTTCCTACGTGGTCACGCAAGACGGTAAACAGCGCGTGCTGGTCGGGCCGTTCAACTCGAAAGCCGAAGCCGAGGCAAGGCAGGTCGAGCTGACCGCGGCACTGGCCAAGGCGAAGAAGATGAATATCGAATCAATGGTCATTGAGCACAGCATGGCTCAGTAATTGACGCCACCTGATTAACCGCAAGCCTTCATGTTGACGGGGCCGACGAACTCATTGCCGCGCCCCATCACACACGCGACGCGCTGATTGCGTTGGCGCTCCCAGCTTTGTGCCGGGTAAGTCTTGTTCCAGGCTTCGTAGAGTTGCCGATCCTGTTTGGACAGTCGCAAACCGTATTGCTTGCTCATGTAAAAATAAGTGCGAGCGATCATCCCGCGAATGGACGGGCGGGGCATGACCTTCTTGGCCTTGAAGTCGACCTGGGTCAGGCACGAACCGTATTGCCCTGATTGCACGGGGAGCCAGCCGAAGCTGAAATTGCTGCGGTCCCCGTTCACCTCGCCGATGCTTGGCACCAGGTTGTGTAAGTCGGCTTCGGCGCGCTGATAGGTCGGGTCGTGACGTGTGCAGTTCTGGCGACCACCCTGTTGCCAGCACTGGCGTTGGTGACCGATTTGCCATGCCGGAACAATGTGCTCCCATTCGATGCGTGCAGCGCGCTTGGCGTTTTTACGTGGCACGTACCCGCAGGCTTTGAGGTCGACCCGATTGCCCGTGTATTTGCAGCCACAATAGAACTCGGTTGACTGTGGGGCGTAGAGTGTCCAGGCGACCTTTTTCGCTTCGTTGAAAGTGCGTGGCGCATCCGCCTGAGCGCTGATGACAACGAAGAGCAACAACAGCAAAGCAAAACAGCGAGCAATCATTGACTCAATCTTCCTTCGGCACAACCCAGAAAATCTGCACGCCGCCATCGTCGCGATAAGCGAGGGTGACGTTGTCGTTCTCGGCGATTTCCTCGAGCAAGCGTTCCCATTCATCTACCGGCTCGTCGGGGAGGCGGAAGATCAAGGCGGCCTTGGCTTTTTGGGCGGTCGGGGAGTTGATGATTTTCTGAACGCGCAAACCGAGTCGTTCGTAAGAGCCTGGAGGGTTAGTCGCTGCTGAAGAGGTCGTGGCCACGGGGTAATCCTTATTAAGCTGTACGTGCATACAGTATTTAACTGTAGGCGATTTCGCAACTGCTTAAAGTTCAAGAAATTCCTCTGACAGCGAATTTTTCCGTTTGCTGTAAACCGATTGGTGATTATTCACAAGTAATGGCAGGGAAGGCGGGAGGGTAGATCACTCGCCCGAGTGGGCGAGTGGGGGGGCAAGCGTCCGACCGGATCCGGTCGGACGCAATGAATCAGTACTCCCAGAACATCCGTTGCAGCTCTTTACTGTCCGACGTCTTGGTCAGTGCAACCATCGTCAGGATGCGGGCTTTTTGCGGGTTCAGGTCATGCGCAACGACCCAGTCATACTTGTCGTCTGGCTGTTCGGCGTTACGCAGGACAAAGCCGCCAGCATTGACGTGGGAAGAACGAATGATCTGCACGCCATCCTTGCGCAGTTCCTGCAAGGTTGGAACCAGGCGCGAAGATACCGAGCCATTGCCGGTGCCGGCATGGATGATGGCTTTGGCGCCAGACTGGGCCAGGGCCTTGTAAGCAGTGCCGTCGACATTGCCATAGGAATAGGCGATTTCGACGTCAGGCAGGCTCTTGATGTTTTTGATGTCGAATTCCGAATCCATGGTGTGGCGCTTGGCTGGCAAGCGGAACCAATAGGATTTGCCTTCGATCACCATGCCCAATGGGCCCCATGGGCTTTTGAACGCTTCGGTCTTGAGGTTGACCATTTTGCTGACATCACGACCCGACTGAATTTCGTCGTTCATGGTGACCAGCACGCCTTTGCCGCGAGCATCTTTGCTACCCGCTACGGCGACGGCGTTGTACAGGTTGAGCATGCCGTCAGCCGACATCGCGGTGCCTGGGCGCATCGAGCCGACAACGATGATTGGCTTGTCGGTTTTTTCCACCAGGTTCAGGAAGTAGGCGGTCTCTTCCAGGGTGTCGGTGCCGTGAGTAATAACGATGCCATCGACGTCTTTGCTGTCGGCCAGTTCGGCCACGCGACGGCCCAGTTGCAGCAGGTTTTCGTTGGTGATGCTCTCGGAGGCGATTTGCATCACTTGCTCGCCGCGAACATTGGCCAATTGGCTCAGTTCAGGAATGCCGGCGATCAACTGTTCGATCCCGACTTTTGCGGCCTGGTACGTAGCACTATTGGCTGAGCTGGCGCCAGCACCGGCAATCGTGCCGCCTGTAGCCAGGACGACCACGTTTGCCAGTTTCTGTCGGGTTTCGACTTCTTTTGCTTGCAGTGCAGTCGGGAGGAGCAGCAGGAGGGCCAAAGCGCCCGGAATAAAGGTGTTGAAGGCAGATTTCATTGTTTTCTCTCTAATAGTGATGACGGTGCTGATGCAGGTTCATCTAGAAACACCCCAAGCAGATCTGTTGCCGGGGTACCCAGTAAGAGCAGGATCTGTACCAGTCATATCTTCGATTTAAAAATCTTTTAACCTTTTGATTTATATAGATTTATATCTTTTGTGCGGTGGCGCTCGAGGCGATAGTCGTCCGGGTTTCCGAATATGTGCAATGGAAGCGTTCGGCTGTCCGAAATCTCCTACAGCGTAAATCTAGGATTTCCCACATTTTTGAATGGGAATTAGTGCTAAAGAAAACCGCTCAGAGGTCGATGATCCCTTCAGGATCATTTTTTGTGCAGGAGCTCATATGTCCATTTCAGTAGGTTTTCCAAACGCAGGCGGCATCACGATTGGCGGCAAGTCGCTCGCTACGATCAACGCATTGAACGACGCGAGGGCAGAAGCCGAGACACAACTGACGACTGGCAAGGAAGGTGACAGCAAGCAAGTCAAGACAGGTCCGGTAGGGCAAAACCAGGGCACTGAGACCCAAGCGGATGACGGTGGTAACCAAAGCATCACGGTGAAGATGCTGCTCAAACGCATGAAGGAACTGCAAGAGCAATTGCGCCAGCAACAACAGCAACTGGCTGCGGCCCAGGCCGCGTCATATCCGACGCCGGAAGCCAAGACCACCGCGGTCATGGCGATTCAGGGGCAGATCGCTCAAACCAACGGTGCGCTGATGGAGGTGACCAGCAGCCTGGTCAAGGAGCTGGCCAAGGGTTCCAATAGCGGATCGGTGGTCAACACCACGGCATAATCGGCATTGCCGTTTTTTCGCCTGACAGACCACAAAACGGTTTTTTCTGACCGTTGACAAATGTCGACAGGGTTCGCATAGTTCGGTCTACGCAAACGTTTGCGCAGCCCTGTCGACGGTTTGGTTCCGTGGGCGCGGCGATCCTCGTTCCCGCGTATCAGAGCGCTGGTGAACGGATTTGAAGCGTATGCAGTGCAAGCGTTGCTCACAATAATCATAAGATCGGAGTGAACTCATGAAGCTGCCATTCGCTGGACGTCTTCTCGCTGTCGCTATGCTGGCTGCCGCATCCGCCGCTTTGCCCCTCTCTTCGGCCTTTGCCGACACTGAAAAACCGAAAGTCGCGCTGGTCATGAAATCCCTGGCCAACGAATTCTTCCTGACCATGGAGGATGGCGCCAAGGCTTACCAGAAAGAGCATTCTGCCGATTTCGACCTGATCTCCAATGGTATCAAGGACGAAACGGACACCGCTGGTCAGACGCGCATCGTCGAGCAAATGATTCTGGCCAAGGTCAATGCGCTGGTGATTGCGCCAGCCGACTCCAAAGCGATGGTTCCGGTGATCAAGAAGGCCATCGATGCCGGTATCACCGTGATCAACATCGACAACCAGCTGGACCCGGCCGTCGTCAAAAGCAAGAACATGACCGTACCGTTCGTAGGCCCGGATAATCGCAAAGGCGCGCGTCTGGTCGGCGAGTACCTGGCCAAACAGCTGAAGGCCGGTGACGAAGTCGGCATCATCGAAGGTGTTTCCACCACCACCAACGCCCAGGCTCGCACCGCTGGCTTCAAGGACGCAATGGAAGCGGCGCAGATCAAGGTCGTCTCGTTGCAGTCCGGTGACTGGGAAATCGATAAAGGCAACAAGGTTGCCGCCTCAATACTCAGCGAGTACCCGCAAACCAAGGCTTTGCTGGCGGGTAACGACAGCATGGCGGTCGGTGCTGTTTCGGCGGTGCGCGCAGCAGGCAAGGCGGGCAAGGTGCAAGTGGTCGGTTACGACAACATCAATGCCATCAAGCCAATGCTCAAGGATGGCCGCGTATTGGCGACTGCCGATCAGTTTGCAGCCAAACAGGCGGTGTTCGGCATCGAGACTGCCCTGAAAATGCTCAAGGGCGAAAAGGTCGACAGCGGCACCAACGGCGTAATCGAAACTCCGGTTGAGCTGGTTACCAAGTAGTCATTCTGGCGATACAACGGCGCTCGCTCGCAAGGGCGAGCGCATGGAGAGTTTTTTATGTCAGTTTGTGCTCCGAACGCGGTCCTTTCGGTCAGCGGTATCGGCAAGACGTATGCGCAACCGGTATTGACCGGCATTGACCTGACGCTGATGCGTGGTGAAGTGCTGGCGTTGACCGGCGAGAATGGTGCCGGCAAAAGCACGCTCTCGAAAATCATTGGCGGGCTGGTCACTCCGACCACCGGCCAAATGCAGTTCCAGGGGCGCGATTACCGTCCTGGCAGCCGAACCCAGGCAGAAGAGCTGGGTATTCGCATGGTTATGCAGGAACTCAATCTGCTGCCGACCCTGTCTGTCGCAGAGAACCTGTTTCTCGACAACCTGCCGAGCAATGGCGGATGGATCAGTCGCAAGCAACTGCGCAAAGCGGCAATCGCCGCGATGGCTCAGGTCGGGCTCGATGCGATCGATCCGGACACGCTGGTCGGTGAGCTGGGGATCGGTCATCAGCAAATGGTCGAGATCGCGCGCAACCTGATCGGCGACTGCCATGTCCTGATTCTCGATGAGCCAACAGCGATGTTGACGGCTCGCGAAGTCGAGATGCTCTTTGAGCAAATTACCCGCCTGCAAGCTCGTGGCGTGGCGATCATTTATATTTCCCATCGGCTGGAAGAGCTGGCGCGGGTTGCTCAGCGCATCGCGGTATTGCGTGACGGCAATCTGATCTGCGTCGAACCGATGGCCAACTACAACAGCGAGCAACTGGTCAATCTGATGGTCGGCCGCGAATTGGGCGAAAACATCGATCTCGGTCCGCGGCAGATCGGCGCGCCGGCCCTGACCGTCAAAGGGCTGAGCCGTTCGGACAAGGTTCGCGATGTGTCTTTCGAGGTGCGCAGCGGCGAGATTTTCGGAATTTCCGGTTTGATCGGGGCAGGGCGCACGGAGCTGCTGCGGCTGATCTTCGGTGCCGATGCGGCAGACAGTGGCACGGTCGCGCTGGGTTCGCCGGCGCAAGTGGTGAGCATTCGTTCGCCCGCCGATGCGGTCGGTCACGGCATTGCCCTGATTACCGAAGATCGCAAAGGCGAGGGGCTGCTGCTGACTCAGTCGATCAGCGCCAACATCGCCCTGGGCAATATGCCGGTGATCTCCAGTGGCGGCATTGTAAATGCGCGTGACGAGATGGCGCTGGCGCAGCGTCAGATCGACGCGATGCACATTCGCAGCTCCAGTCCTGCGCAGCTGGTTTGCGAGTTGTCGGGCGGCAATCAGCAGAAGGTGGTGATTGGCCGCTGGCTTGAGCGTGAGTGTTCGGTGCTGTTGTTCGATGAGCCGACTCGCGGCATCGATGTCGGTGCCAAATTTGATATTTACGCGTTGCTTGGCGAGTTGACGCGTCAGGGCAAGGCGCTGGTGGTGGTGTCCAGTGATCTGCGCGAGCTGATGTTGATCTGCGACCGTATTGGCGTGTTGTCGGCCGGACACTTGATCGACACCTTCGAGCGCGACAGCTGGACTCAGGATGATTTGCTTGCCGCCGCTTTTGCCGGCTACCAAAAACGTGATGCGTTGCTCCATGAAGCGGCGCCTAGGGATCTCCCATGATAACTGCACTGTCTGCTGGCAAACGTAGTAGCAATTTTTACGGCCTCGGTACCTATCTGGGTCTGGCTGGTGCCTTGCTGGCGATGATTGCGTTGTTCTCGGTCTTGAGCAGCCATTTCCTCTCTTATGACACCTTCAGCACGCTGGCCAATCAGATTCCGGACCTGATGGTGCTGGCAGTCGGCATGACGTTCGTGTTGATCATCGGCGGCATCGACCTCTCGGTGGGTTCGGTGCTGGCATTGGCAGCCTCGACCGTCAGCGTGGCGATCCTTGGCTGGGGCTGGAGTGTCTTGCCGGCGGCGCTGCTGGGCATGGCCGCCGCCGCATTGGCCGGGACCATCACCGGTTCGATCACCGTGGCCTGGCGCATTCCGTCGTTCATTGTTTCGCTGGGTGTGCTGGAGATGGCTCGCGGCGTTGCCTATCAGATGACCGGCTCGCGCACGGCCTACATTGGTGATGCCTTTGCCTGGCTGTCCAATCCGATTGCCTTTGGTATTTCGCCGTCGTTCATCATTGCGTTGTTGGTCATCTTCATCGCTCAGGCGGTGTTGACCCGCACCGTGTTCGGTCGCTACCTGATCGGCATCGGCACCAACGAAGAGGCCGTGCGTCTGGCGGGTATCAACCCAAAACCCTACAAGATTCTGGTGTTCAGTCTGATGGGGTTGCTGGCGGGTGTTGCCGCGCTGTTCCAGATATCGCGTCTGGAAGCGGCGGACCCGAACGCCGGTTCCGGCCTGGAGCTGCAAGTCATCGCTGCCGTGGTGATCGGTGGCACCAGCCTGATGGGTGGTCGCGGTTCGGTAATCAGCACTTTCTTCGGTGTTTTGATTATTTCCGTACTGGCTGCCGGGCTGGCACAGATCGGTGCGACCGAGCCGACCAAGCGCATCATCACCGGTGCGGTGATCGTGGTCGCGGTGGTGCTGGACACCTACCGCAGCCAACGTGCAAGTCGACGGAGCTGAATCATGGCAACGATCAAGGATGTGGCAGCGCTCGCAGGGATTTCCTACACCACGGTTTCCCATGTGGTGAACAAGACCCGGCCGGTCAGTGAAGAGGTTCGGCTCAAGGTCGAGGCCGCGATCAAAAGCCTGGATTACGTGCCCAGTGCCGTGGCGCGCTCGCTCAAAGCGAAAACCACCGCGACTATCGGTCTGCTGGTGCCCAACAGTCTCAACCCGTACTTCGCGGAATTGGCCCGTGGTATCGAGGATTACTGCGAGCGTAACGGTTATTGCGTGATCCTCTGCAACTCCGATGACAACCCCGACAAGCAGCGCAGTTACCTGCGCGTGCTGCTGGAAAAACGCATCGACGGGCTGATTGTCGCGTCCGCCGGCGGCGATAGCGGGTTGGCGCAAGGGCTGGCGGGCGTGCGCACGCCGATGGTGATCGTCGATCGTGGGCTGGAGGGGCTCGATGCGGACATGGTACGCATCGATCATGAGTACGGTGCTTATCTTGCGACCCGGCATTTGCTCGAGCTGGGCCATCGCGACATCGCCACTATTGGCGGTCCGGCACATACCAGTGTGGCGCAGATGCGTCTGGCAGGTTACTGCCGGGCCTTGAAAGAGGCAGGCGTCGAAGTGCCGGGAGATTGGATGCTCGAGAGTGATTTCACCAGCATCGGCGGTTACAACGCGGCGACAATGTTGCTGGAAAAACACCCGCCCAGCGCAATTTTTGCCGGTAACGACATGATCGGTATCGGCGTACTGCGGGCCGCCGCCGAGCGCAATATCCGGGTGCCGAGCGAGCTTTCGGTCATCGGTTTCGACGATATTCAGATGAGTCGTTATGTCTATCCTGCGCTGACCACCGTCGGCCAGTCGATCCTGCAGCTTGGCGAAATGGCTGCGGAGGTACTGTTGCGACGGATCGCGACACCCGAACTGGCGACCGATCAGCGGATCGTGACGCCCAGTATTGTCATGCGAGAGTCGACCGCGCCGCTGGCCGGCGTATTCGACCAATACCGCTGAAGCGAATTGATGAGTAGGGATGTATGCCAGCAAAAGTAGTGGTTGTAGGCAGTCTGAACATGGACCTGGTGACCCGCGCCCAGCGGTTGCCACATGCCGGAGAAACGCTGCATGGCGAGTCGTTTGCCACCGTGTCGGGCGGCAAGGGTGCTAATCAGGCGGTCGCGTCTGCCCGGCTGGGTGCGCGGGTGTCGATGATCGGCTGTGTGGGTGACGATGCTTATGGCGAGCAATTGCGCGCGGCGCTGCTGGCAGAACAGATCGATTGTCAGGCGCTGACATCGGTCGAGGGCTCCAGCGGCGTGGCGCTGATCGTGGTCGATGACAACAGCCAGAATGCGATTGTTATCGTTGCGGGTGCCAACGGTCAGCTGACACCTGGCATGGTCGCGGGGTTCGATGCGGTGCTTGCAGCGGCCGACGTGATCATCTGTCAGCTTGAAGTGCCGATGCACACGGTTGGTTATGCCCTCAAACGCGGTCGTGAGCTGGGCAAGACGGTGATCCTCAATCCGGCGCCGGCAACGAGCCCATTGCCGGCCGACTGGTATTCGTCAATCGATTACCTGATCCCCAATGAAAGCGAAGCGTCGGCCCTGAGCGGTTTGCCGGTGGACTCTCTGGAGAGCGCCGAGTTGGCCGCGAGCCGATTGATTGCCGCCGGTGCCGGCAAGGTCATCATCACGTTGGGGCCCCAGGGTTCATTGTTTGCCAACGGGCAGGGCTGCGAACATTTTCCGGCACCCAAGGTCAAGTCCGTAGACACCACGGCGGCCGGTGACACCTTTGTCGGCGGTTTTGCCGCGGCATTGGCTGCTGGCAAAAGCGAAGTCGAGGCCATTCGTTTTGGTCAGGTCGCAGCAGCCTTGTCGGTGACGCGGGCCGGCGCACAACCCTCGATTCCTTCCTTGTCAGACGTACAGGCCTTCAAAGCATCATGAAAAAAACACCCTTGCTCAATATCGCATTGTCGCGGCTGATTGCCTCTTTGGGGCATGGCGACATGCTGGTGATTGGCGATGCCGGTCTGCCGGTGCCGCCCGGCGTTGAGTTGATCGACCTGGCGTTGACCCCGGGCATTCCGGACTTCGTCAGTACCTTGCGCGTCGTACTCAGTGAAATGCAGGTGGAAAGCCATGTGCTGGCCGAAGAAGTCCTGCTCAAGCAGCCGCCGGCGCTGCAGGCGATCGACGAGCTGACGGCCAATGCCGCGATGGGCCAGCGGCGGTTGCTGAGTCATGAAGAATTTAAAGTCCTTAGCCGACAGGCGCGGGCGATTGTTCGTACGGGCGAATGTCAGCCGTACTGCAACATCGTGCTGGTCGCAGGAGTGACTTTCTAGTCCGCCATATCCCGATTCGATTTATCCACGCACAAGGAGTGCGCTATGTACCGCTATGCTCAACGACTGCATCACCTGATCCGGAGTCTGCTGCTTTTGTCCTTGCTCACCGCTACAGGCGCCCACGCGGCGGAAAAGATAGATCTGATCATCGACACCGATCCAGGTGCCGACGACGTGGTGGCGCTGCTGTTTGCCCTGGCGTCGCCCGAAGAACTGAACATTCGTGCGCTGACCACCGTTGCTGGTAACGTGCGCCTGGACAAGACCTCGCGTAATGCGCGGCTGGCCCGCGAGTGGGCAGGGCGCGAAGATGTGCCAGTGTATGCGGGTGCACCGAAACCGCTGATGCGCACGCCAATCTATGCCGAGAACATTCATGGCAAGGAAGGCCTGTCGGGTGTCACGGTGCACGAGCCGAAGAAAGGTCTGGCCAAAGGCGATGCGGTCAGTTACCTGATTGACACGTTGCGCGCGGCCAAGCCTCACAGCATCACTATCGCAATGCTCGGGCCGCAGACCAACCTGGCGTTGGCGCTGATTCAGGATCCGGAAATCACCCAAGGCATCAAGGAAGTGGTGATCATGGGCGGCGCGCACTTCAACGGCGGCAACATTACCCCGGTGGCCGAGTTCAATCTGTTCGCCGATCCGCAGGCAGCTGAAGTGGTCCTCAAAAGCGGCGTCAAGCTGACCTATCTACCGCTGGACGTCACTCACAAGATTCTGACCAGTGACGCTCGCCTGAAGCAGATTGCTGCGCTGAACAACAATGCCAGCAAACTGGTGGGCGATATTCTCAACGAATACGTCAAAGGCGACATGGAACACTACGGTATTCCTGGTGGCCCGGTGCATGACGCCACGGTGATCGCGTACCTGCTCAAGCCGGAACTGTTTACCGGTCGTGCGGTGAACGTGGTCGTCGACAGTCGCGAAGGGCCGACCTTTGGCCAGACCATCGTTGACTGGTACGACGGCCTGAAAGCCCCGAAGAACGCGTTCTGGGTTGCGAACGGCGATGCTCAGGGCTTCTTTGACTTGCTGACGGGGCGTCTCGCCCGTCTCAAGTAAGCCATACCCCCGCAGGTGCCAGTCTGCGGGGTTTTACTCCCTTTCCGTGTGGGGTGCGCCCATGTCGTCGATGGGGTACTTTTCGAATACCTGCTCGATGAACTGTTGAGCAGCTTTCGTGCCCAGGTCCTTGACCAGCAGGTCTATGCCAATAATCGCCAATTCTTCCGGGCTGCTGGGGCTGTAAGAGCTGTGGCCTTGGGGCCAGCTGACTTTGATATCGGCGTCGATGGTCACGGTGGTCATGAGTGTCTCGCGAGGTCGGGAAGTCTGTCTGTTGAGTTAACCACCTTGCGCAGCTTTTGGCACTCCGACTTAGGCATGAACGGAGGGCTATGCGACACTTGGGCTTTGTAGATTTCAAGGACAGTGCTGTGCAGATCGATTTGAATACCCCGGACGGCTTGACGCTAGAGGCAGTGCGCCAGCTGCTGGCGTCTGCCAGCGACGATACGCACACCCAGTTGCGGGTCACCAAGTCAGGAATTGCCTACATTTCGTCAGGTGTTGTCGGCGGAACGGATATCGACGGGCTGCTGTTTCGCCTTGAGACGTGGGCCAAGGGCTCCGGGTATGTAGGCATGGTTGCCGCCAGTGATGAGGTCTGGGTCATGCAGATATTCAACGCATTGAAGCAAAACTGGCCGAAGCCACCCTTTGATTACATCGATATCTACTGAGTCTGCTCATATTCAGTCACGATTGCGCACTGAACAGCAGGTGATAGCTCAGGCAAACTTGCGTGTTTGACGGCTTTGAAGGCGGGGGATGGCACTGACCATGAAACCAAACGCCCAAACGGCTGTCGCACGAATGCAGTTCAACTATTGAAAAGGAGGCGTCATGCCTTGGAAGCTCGCGTCATTGGGTACTTTGCTGGCCGCCGTCATGTTAGCGGGTTGCAGCAGTACCTCCGAGTCGGCAAAAGACCCTGTGGTAGCCGGGGCCGGTAACGGTCGTTGTGAGGCAAAGGCTGCCGAATTCGTCATTGGCAAAAAGGCTTCGCCAGAGTTGCTGGAACAGGCCCGCACGCGTTCCGGGTCGCAGACTGCACGAGTCCTTAGGCCGAACGACATGATCACTCTGGAATACCGTTCGGATCGTTTGAATCTCAACACCGATGCCAACCTGGTCATTACCCGCGTCAACTGCGGCTGATTGCTTCAGGCTTTGGTTGCGCCCATAAAAAACCCCGTCACATGGACGGGGTTTTTTTAGTGCGCCAGGAAATTACTCTGGGCGAACTTGTGCAGCTTGCATACCCTTTTGGCCTTTCTCAGCCACGAAGGAAACGGTTTGGCCTTCTTTCAGGCTTTTGAAACCGTCGCTTTCGATAGCTTTGAAGTGTACGAACAGGTCGTCACCGCCACCTTGAGGAGTGATGAAGCCGAAGCCTTTTTCATCGTTGAACCATTTAACGGTGCCGGTTTGGCGATTAGACATGGTGTATCTCCAAGAAACATATATTTTCAGTAGTGCTGTGCTGCTCAGGCCAACTGGGCACACCGGAGTATCATAGTCGAAATGTTCGATTTGGGAGCCCCCCGGACGTGCTGTTTGCCTTCGTATCGTCTGTTCTTTGTCGCTGTATATGGCTGGAAGCCCCGGTTTAAAAGGCTTGTAGCCAAATACATGTCCTGTAAAAAAAGCTGTAAAAGCTGCGTAATTTGTCTGAAATAGCGGGTTTTCGGCGGTTTTCTACTCGCCAAAGGCGTTGTTTTTAGCCCGGCGGCAGCTTATTTAACGACTCTGCAGGCCGCAATGGCGTCCAGCGCCTTGGTTCGCAGCTCCGCACTCGGCTGTTTCGTCTTACTCATCAGCTCGCTGATTTCGGCCGTTGTAAACTTCTCGTTCAGCTTGTCCGCGCCACAGGCACAATGCTGTTCGGCAGTCTTCTGGTCGACGCTCTGACTGGCGGCACCAACGCAGTCCTTCATATAGCTTTCGCGAACCCCGGCAGGCCAGGCAGCCTGCGCGCTCAGCGGGAGCAGCATGATCAGTGGGGAGGCAAGGGCGATAAGGCGGATAAGACGCATAGCTGGAACTCCGTGAGGTCGATAATGTGTGGCGATTCTCAGCCTATTTGAGGTGGGCCGTACATCTCAAGTTCACTTTTTGATACAAAAGCCCTGAATTCGGCGTTGGTCAAACAAGGTCGCGGCGACGACCGTTCATCTGTGCTAGGATCCAACGCTTGGGTATTTTCAGGCTCTGGACGATCTGCTCGCCAGTAGCGGTCAATACCCGAATAACCCTGATTTGATCTCCAGTCACTCTGGTTCGGTTTCCGGTTGGCCGCAAGGCTCCTGCCGCTGTAAGGCAGGCGTTCATTATTGAATGGCCTGGACTGAATCGCGTACTGGCTGCTCATCCCAACCCACGTGACCTTTGGTAGGGGTCACCACTAGGAGAGGAGGCGCCATGCCCACTATTACTCTTCCCGACGGCAGTCAACGTTCCTTCGATCATCCGGTTTCCGTAGCCGAGGTCGCCGCATCCATTGGTGCCGGTCTGGCCAAGGCCACCGTGGCCGGCAAGGTCAACGGCAAGCTGGTTGACGCCAGCGATGTCATCGACAGCGACGCGACCCTGCAAATCATCACGCCCAAGGATGAAGAAGGGGTGGAGATCATTCGCCACTCTTGTGCTCACCTGATTGGCCACGCGGTCAAGCAGCTGTACCCGACGGCGAAAATGGTGATCGGTCCGGTCATCGATGAAGGCTTCTATTACGACATCGCCTACGAGCGTCCTTTCACTCCGGACGACCTGGCGGCGATCGAACAGCGCATGCACCTGCTGATCGAAAAAGATTACGACGTCATCAAGAAAGTCACTCCGCGCGCCGAAGTGATCGACGTGTTCACCAGCCGCGGCGAAGACTACAAGCTGCGCCTGGTCGAAGACATGCCGAACGAGCAGGCCATGGGTCTGTACTATCACGAAGAATACGTCGACATGTGCCGCGGTCCGCACGTGCCGAACACCCGCTTCCTGAAATCCTTCAAGCTGACCAAACTGTCCGGCGCCTACTGGCGCGGCGATGCCAAAAACGAGCAACTGCAGCGCGTTTACGGCACTGCCTGGGCTGACAAGAAGCAACTGGCGGCTTACATCCAGCGTATCGAAGAAGCCGAAAAACGCGACCATCGCAAGATCGGCAAGCGTCTCGGCCTGTTCCATACCCAGGAAGAAGCGCCGGGCATGGTTTTCTGGCACCCGAACGGCTGGACCCTGTACCAGGTGCTCGAGCAGTACATGCGCAAGGTCCAGCGTGAAAACGGCTACCTGGAGATCAAGACTCCGCAAGTGGTTGACCGTAGCCTGTGGGAGAAATCCGGGCACTGGGCCAACTACGCCGAGAATATGTTCACCACGCAGTCGGAAAGCCGCGATTACGCGATCAAGCCGATGAACTGCCCTTGCCACGTGCAAGTGTTCAATCAGGGCCTGAAAAGCTACCGTGAACTGCCGATGCGTCTGGCCGAGTTCGGTGCTTGCCACCGTAACGAGCCGTCCGGTGCGCTGCACGGCATCATGCGCGTGCGCGGGTTCACCCAGGACGATGCACACATCTTCTGTACTGAAGAGCAGATGCAGGCCGAATCCGCTGCGTTCATCAAGCTGACCATGGATGTCTACGCCGATTTTGGCTTTACCGACGTCGAAATGAAGCTGTCCACTCGTCCGGAAAAACGCGTCGGCTCCGATGAACTGTGGGATCGCGCAGAATCGGCGCTGGCCTCAGCCCTTGATAGTGCGGGCCTGCCGTACGATCTGCAGCCAGGCGAGGGTGCTTTCTACGGTCCGAAAATCGAGTTCTCGCTAAAAGATTGCCTCGGTCGTGTCTGGCAATGTGGTACCTTGCAGCTCGATTTTAACCTGCCGATCCGTCTGGGAGCCGAATACGTCTCCGAAGACAACAGTCGCAAGCACCCGGTTATGTTGCATCGGGCGATCCTGGGTTCCTTCGAGCGTTTCGTCGGGATTCTGATCGAGCATTACGAGGGTGCGTTCCCTGCGTGGCTGGCTCCGACTCAGGCAGTGATCATGAATATCACTGATAAACAGGCAGATTTTGCCGCTGAAGTTGAAAAAACTCTCAATCAAAGCGGTTTTCGTGCCAAGTCTGACTTGAGAAATGAAAAGATCGGCTTTAAAATCCGCGAGCATACTTTGCTCAAGGTTCCCTATCTCTTGGTTATTGGAGATCGGGAAGTCGAGATGCAGACTGTCGCTGTGCGTACTCGTGAAGGTGCTGACCTGGGCTCGATGCCCGTCGCCCAGTTCGCTGAGTTCCTCGCGCAAGCGGTTTCCCGGCGTGGTCGCCCAGATTCGGAGTAATTATTATTAAGCGTGAAATGAGACAAGATAAACGAGCTGCACCGAAAGCCCCGATCAACGAGAATATCTCGGCACGCGAGGTTCGGTTAATTGGCGCTGACGGCGAGCAGATTGGCATCGTCTCGATTGATGAAGCGCTTCGTATTGCTGAAGAAGCCAAACTGGATCTGGTGGAAATTTCCGCCGACGCAATCCCACCGGTTTGCCGTGTGATGGATTACGGCAAATCGATCTTCGAAAAGAAGAAGCAGATTGCCGCAGCGAAAAAGAACCAGAAGCAGATTCAGGTAAAAGAAATCAAGTTTCGTCCAGGGACGGAGGAAGGGGATTACCAGGTAAAACTGCGCAACCTGGTACGTTTCCTGAGTGACGGGGACAGGGCCAAGGTATCCTTGCGATTCCGCGGCCGTGAGATGGCCCACCAGGAGCTGGGGATGGAACTCCTCAAGCGGGTTGAAGGTGACCTGCTCGAGTACGGTTCGGTCGAACAGCATCCTAAGATGGAAGGACGCCAGCTGATCATGGTCATCGCCCCGAAAAAGAAGAAGTAATCAACAGGGCACGGCAGGCCTTGCGATTATGTTTATCAACTGAATGCGGAGTATCCGAACATGCCAAAGATGAAAACTAAAAGTGGTGCTGCTAAGCGGTTTCTGAAAACTGCTAACGGTATCAAGCACAAGCACGCTTTCAAGAGCCACATCCTGACCAAAATGTCGACCAAGCGTAAGCGTCAACTGCGCGGTAGCAGCTTGCTGCATCCGTCTGACGTGGCAAAAGTCGAGCGCATGCTGCGCCTTCGTTAATTTTTGGTTAAGAATAGAGGAAGTAACTCATGGCTCGTGTAAAGCGTGGCGTCATTGCCCGTAAACGTCACAAAAAAATTCTGAAACTTGCTAAAGGCTACTACGGCGCTCGCTCGCGCGTATTCCGTGTTGCCAAGCAAGCGGTAATCAAGGCAGGCCAATACGCCTACCGTGACCGTCGTCAGAAAAAACGTCAGTTCCGCGCTCTGTGGATCGCTCGTATCAACGCTGGTGCACGTATCAACGGTCTGTCCTACAGCCGTTTCATCGCCGGCCTGAAAAAAGCGTCCATCGAGATCGACCGTAAGGTTCTGGCTGATCTGGCAGTGAACGAAAAAGCGGCGTTTGCTGCGATTGTCGAGAAAGCTAAAGCCACCTTGGCTTAAGTACCCCCGACAGTCACCCGGCCTCACCTCTGTGGGGCTAGGTGTTAAACGTCATAAATAGGGGAAGAGCCTTCAAGCTCTTCCCCTATTTTGTATCTGGAGTCTGTACATGGAAAACCTGGATGCGCTGGTCTCTCAAGCACTAGAGGCTGTGCAAAGCGCTGAAGATATCAATGCCCTGGAGCAAATCCGGGTTCACTACCTTGGCAAAAAGGGTGAATTGACTCAGGTGATGAAGACCCTGGGGAATTTGCCGGCAGAAGAGCGCCCGCAAGTCGGCGCCCTGATCAACGTTGCCAAGGAGCGTGTCACAGAGGTTCTCAATGCGCGCAAGGCACTGTTTGAAGAGGCCGACCTGGCCGCCAAACTGTCCGCCGAGTCCATTGATGTGACCCTGCCTGGCCGTGGTCAGACCTCGGGTGGTCTGCATCCGGTTACTCGCACTCTGGAACGTATCGAACAGTTCTTCACCCATATCGGCTACGGCATCGCCGAAGGCCCTGAGGTCGAAGACGACTATCACAACTTCGAGGCGCTCAACATCCCAGGCCATCACCCGGCCCGGTCGATGCATGACACCTTCTATTTCAATGCGAACATGTTGCTGCGCACCCATACCTCGCCGGTACAGGTCCGCACCATGGAATCGAAACAGCCGCCGATCCGCATCGTCTGCCCAGGCCGTGTGTATCGCAGCGACTCCGATATCACCCACTCGCCGATGTTCCACCAGGTCGAAGGCCTGCTGGTCGACCGCGACATCAACTTCGCCGACCTGAAAGGGACCATCGAAGAGTTCCTGCGCGTGTTCTTCGAAAAAGAACTGGCAGTGCGTTTCCGCCCTTCGTACTTCCCGTTCACCGAGCCGTCCGCCGAAGTCGACATGGAATGCGTGATGTGCAGCGGTAAAGGCTGCCGCGTCTGCAAGCAGACTGGCTGGCTGGAAGTGATGGGCTGCGGCATGGTTCACCCGAACGTGTTGCGCATGTCCGGGATCGACCCGGAAGAGTTTTCGGGCTTTGCCTTCGGCATGGGCGTTGAGCGTCTGGCCATGCTGCGTTACGGCGTGAACGACTTGCGTCTGTTCTTCGACAACGACTTGCGGTTCCTCGCGCAATTTCGCTAGTCGTAACGAATTCTTAGGAGAGCAGGATGAAATTCAGTGAACAATGGCTGCGCGGCTGGGTAAGCCCGCAGGTAAGTCGCGACGAGCTGGTTGCTCGTCTGTCGATGGCCGGTCTTGAGGTCGATAGCGTTACGCTGGCCGCCGGTGAATTCAGTGGCGTGGTGGTGGGCGAGGTGCTGAGCACCGAGCAGCATCCGGACGCCGACAAGCTGCGTGTTTGCCAGGTCAGCAATGGCACGGAGACCTTCCAGGTAGTTTGCGGTGCGCCAAACGTGCGCCCGGGCCTGAAGATCCCGTTCGCCATGATCGGTGCCGAACTGCCAGGCGACTTCAAAATCAAGAAAGCCAAGCTGCGTGGCGTTGAGTCCAACGGAATGCTGTGCTCGCAAGCCGAATTGCAAATCGGTGAAGGCAACGACGGCCTGATGGAATTGCCGGCCGATGCGCCGGTCGGTCAGGACATTCGTGAATACCTGAGCCTGGACGACGCCAGCATCGAGGTCGACCTGACCCCGAACCGCGGCGACTGCCTGTCCCTGGCCGGTCTGGCTCGTGAAGTCGGTGCGCTCTATGCTGCCGAAGTCACGCGTCCGGTCGTTGCCTGTGTTCCAGCCGCGCACGATGAAGTGCGTTCGGTTGAGGTTCTGGCACCCGCCGCTTGCCCGCGTTACCTGGGTCGCGTGATCCGTAACGTCGACCTGTCCAAGCCTACGCCGCTGTGGATGGTCGAGCGTCTGCGTCGCGCTGACGTGCGCAGCATCGACGCTGCCGTCGACATCACCAACTACGTGATGCTGGAACTGGGTCAGCCGCTGCACGCTTTCGATCTTGCCGAAATCAATGGCGGCATCCGCGTGCGCATGGCCGAAGAGGGCGAGAAGCTGGTGCTGCTCGACGGTCAGGAAGTCAGCCTGCGTAGCGATACGCTGGTGATTGCCGACCACTCCCGCGCCCTGGCGATTGCTGGCGTGATGGGTGGCGAGCACAGCGGTGTTTCCGCGACCACTCGCGATGTCTTCCTTGAAAGCGCGTTCTTCGATCAGATCGCCGTTGCTGGCAAGGCTCGTTCCTACGGCCTGCACACCGACGCCTCGCACCGCTACGAGCGTGGCGTGGACTGGCAACTGGCCCGTGAAGCCATGGAGCGCGCCACTGGCCTGCTGCTGGAAATCGCCGGTGGCGAAGCTGGCCCGATTATCGAAACCGTCAGCGAGCAGCACCTGCCGTCGATTGCTCCGGTCACCCTGCGTGCCCAGCGCATCACCCAGATGCTGGGTATGGAAATGGATTCAACCGAAGTCGAGCGTCTGCTCAGCGCTTTGGGCCTGAAGATTTCCGCGGATGGGGCAGGGCAGTGGCGTGTTGAAGTGCCAAGCCATCGCTTCGATATCAGCCTGGAAGTCGACCTGATCGAAGAGCTGGCCCGCCTGTACGGTTACAACCGTCTGCCGGTTCGTTACCCGCAAGCCCGTCTGGCACCGCAAGCCAAGGCTGAGGCGCGTAGCGATCTGCCTGAGCTGCGCCGCCTGCTGGTGGCTCGTGGTTATCAGGAAGCGATCACCTACAGCTTCATCGATCCGAAGCAGTTCGAACTGTTCAACCCGGGTGTCGAGCCTCTGTTGCTGGCCAACCCGATCTCCAACGACATGGCCGCCATGCGTTCGTCCCTGTGGCCGGGTCTGGTCAAGGCGCTTCAGCACAACCTGAACCGTCAACAAGACCGCGTCCGTCTGTTCGAAAGCGGCCTGCGCTTCGTCGGTCAGCTGGAAGGCCTGAAGCAAGAGCCGATGCTGGCCGGTGTGGTCTGCGGCGGCCGTCTGCCGGAAGGCTGGGCACAAGGTCGCGATACCGTGGACTTCTTCGACGTCAAAGCCGACGTGGAAGCAGTGCTGGGCTTTGCCGGTGCGCTGGATTCGTTCACATTCGTACCAGGCAGCCACCCTGCGTTGCACCCGGGTCAAACCGCGCGCATCGAGCGTGAAGGTCGCGTAGTCGGCTACATCGGCGCTATCCACCCTGAATTGTCGAAAACCCTCGGTCTCGACCGTCCGGTCTTTGTTTTCGAGCTGGTGCTGGCCGAAGTGGCGTTGGGCAAAATGCCTAAATTCAGCGAGTTGTCGCGCTTTCCTGAAGTGCGTCGAGACCTTGCGCTGCTGGCGGACAAAGACGTTGCAGCCAGTGCTGTACTGGACGTAATCCGTGAAAATGCAGGCGAATGGCTGACGGACCTCAGGCTATTTGACGTGTATCAGGGTAAAGGTATTGATCCGCATAGAAAAAGCCTTGCAGTTGGCTTGACCTGGCAGCATCCATCGCGCACTCTTAATGACGATGAGGTGAATACCACGACGCAAAACATCCTCACCTCGCTCGAACAAAGGTTGAACGCCACGTTAAGGAAGTGACGTATGGGGGCTTTGACGAAAGCTGAGATGGCGGAACGTCTGTATGAAGAGCTGGGCCTGAACAAGCGGGAGGCCAAGGAATTGGTCGAACTGTTCTTTGAAGAAATCAGGCACGCTCTTGAAGACAACGAACAGGTGAAGTTGTCCGGTTTCGGCAACTTCGACCTTCGTGACAAACGCCAGCGGCCTGGCCGCAATCCGAAAACGGGAGAAGAAATCCCGATCACGGCTCGCCGTGTGGTCACCTTTCGTCCAGGGCAGAAGTTGAAGGCCCGAGTTGAGGCTTATGCTGGAACCAAGTCATAACGACGAGCTTCCCGTCATCCCAGGCAAACGCTACTTCACCATTGGTGAAGTCAGCGAGCTTTGTGCGGTAAAACCACACGTGCTGCGCTACTGGGAGCAGGAGTTTCCTCAACTCAACCCCGTCAAGCGCCGCGGAAACCGCCGGTACTATCAGCGCCAGGATGTGCTGATGATCCGGCAGATCCGCGCGTTGCTCTACGACCAGGGGTTCACCATCGGCGGAGCGCGCCTGCGCCTTTCCGGCGATGAAGCCAAAGACGACACCACCCAATACAAGCAAATGATCCGCCAGATGATCGCCGAGCTCGAAGATGTTCTGGTGGTACTCAAGAAATAAATTCCTGCTTTTAAATACTTCCAGTTTTCAAAAGCTTGCGATATATTCTTGAGCGTTCCTCGAGATGAGGAACAGGTTTCACGCCTAGTCGGGGCGTAGCGCAGTCCGGTAGCGCACTAGCATGGGGTGCTAGGGGTCGAGTGTTCGAATCACTCCGTCCCGACCATATAATTCAAGGGGTTGCGAGATTTTATCTCGCGACCCCTTTCTATTTAAAGTCGTTCCCCCCCCCCCCACAAAACCACTGGCTCTGGCTGGAATCTCAGCGGATATCAAGGAGCTGGTTGGTGTTCTGTCGCACTATCAGCGCACCAATAGAGGCCTGCACCTGCTTTATTTAAGTCGGTGACATTGCCTATGGCGGTTTCGGCGTTCATTGAGCCGGTGATACCTCAGACTCAAGGCATTTCCGCGTTTAACATTCGTCGAATGGTTATTGATGAACTACGTTCGCTGGGCATTGATAAAGTCTATAAATGCCCTCAGAGGCGAGGGCAGATAGCGTCTACCAGGGTAATAGAGAAACGGCCCGGTAAAGCTCTGCCACCATGGTTCCAGCACCGGTTCAAGTGCCCCGCTTTCCAGATAGGGCTGAAGCCAGTCCTCAAACAGGTAGACGATACCCAGCCCATCAATCGCAGCCTGAACAGTCAGGCCCACGGCGCCCCCCACCCTGACAATCAACGGCCCAGTCGGGTCCACGCTCACACATACTCTGATTGAGGTAGACAAAATGAGCAAAGTGGCCAAAGCAGGTTCGTTCTTATTGGGCGATCGGGCGGTAAATCGTATGGGCTACGGTGCGATGCAATTGGCGGGACCTAACGTTTTTGGCCCTCCGAAGGATCCGAAAGCGGCCATTGCCGTGCGGCGTGAAGCGCTGGCGTCGGGTGTAAACCACATTGATACCGCAGATTTTTACGGCCCTCACGTGACCAACCAACTGATCCGTGAAGCTTTACACCCTTACGCTGAAAACCTGGTCATCGTGACAAAGGTCGGCGCACTCCGTGGTTCTGATGGCTCCTGGAATCCAGCGCAGAGCCCCGCTGAATTGACCCAGGCCGTGCATGACAACCTGCGCAATCTTGGTGTGGACGTACTGGATGTGGTGAACCTTAGGGCAATGGGCAACCAGCAATCGCCCGCCGAGGGGGCCATCGAGGAATCATTTACCACACTTGTAGAATTACAACGCCAGGGGCTCATTCGCCACTTGGGCGTAAGCAACGTCACGCCATCGCAGGTCAAGCAAGCGCAGGGGATCGCTGACATCGTCTGCGTGCAGAATCACTACAATCTATCTCACCGTGAAGACGAGACACTTATTTCTGAGTTGGGTCAGCAGGGCATTGCTTATGTGCCGTTCTTTCCTCTAGGTGGTTTCACGCCGTTGCAGTCGCAAGTACTCTTGAACGTAGCGACGCGCATGGGAGCTTCACCTCTGTGCGTGGCGCTGGCGTGGCTGCTGCAATGTGCTCCTAATATCTTGTTGATTCCTGGTACTTCCTCGGTGGCACACTTTCGAGAGAATCTCACCGCGAGTGAATTGTTAATCGCGCCTGATATGCTGGACGAGTTGGAGGCGCTGGGATAGCGGACGGCGAGTCCAGGGCTGATTAGTTGGAGCTTTTACTAAGCAGCCCAGTAAGCGCCAGCGAATGGCTCGCGATCGCCGTGAGACATTACGCTGACTGACGTCTAATCCAGTAATTTGCTCATAGTGCCTATCGGGATTGCGCCATGGTCGGATAGTCCGTGTAACCGCGATCCTCACCTTGGTAGAACGTCGTCGGGTCGGCTTCGTTCAGGGCTCTATTGTGTTTGAATCGCTCTACCAAATCCGGGTTGGCCAGGAACGCGGTGCCAAACGACACCAGATCAGCATCGCCTAAGCTGAGCGCCGTTCCGGCTCGCTCTGCGTCATAGCCACCATTGGCGATGTAGGTGCCACCGAAACGACGCTTTAGTTCTCTGAAATCAAATGGCCCTGCACCGAGTTCAACCACGTGAAGGTAGGCCAACCCATAGCGACTGAGCATCTTCGCCGCGTAGTTGAAAGTTGCTTGGGGATCGCTGTCGCTCATGGAGAAATAATTGAAGATTGGCGACAGGCGAACGCCTACGCGGCTGGCCCCGAAGACCTCGATGACGGACTCGACTACCTCCTTGAGAAATCGAGCGCGATTCTCTACAGATCCGCCGTAGGTATCGGTTCGGGTATTGGTGCCATCGCGTAGGAACTGGTCGATCAAATAACCGTTTGCACCATGGATTTCTACGCCGTCGAATCCAGCACGTTTTGCGTTTTCAGCACCTTGGCGAAAATCAGCGATCACGTCAGGAACCTCATCGAGATCCAGAGCTCGTGGCAATTCGTAAGACTTCAGTCCCTCAGGCGTATAGATCTCGCCATCAGCCTTGATCGCTGAAGGTGCTACTGGCAGGGCGCTGTTGATCTGCACCAATGGATGTGAGAGCCGTCCGACATGCCAGAGTTGCAGGAATATCCGTCCACCTTCTGCATGAACAGCGTCGGTCACTTGTCTCCAGCCGGCGATTTGTTCGGAGGTGAAGATGCCCGGCGTTCTCATATAGCCTTTGCCTTGTGCCGAGACCTGAGAACCCTCGGTGATGATGAGTCCGGCACCGGCACGTTGCCGGTAATACTCAACCACGGTGGGCGTCGGAGCATCACCTTCACCGGCGCGGCTTCGCGTCAAAGGCGCCATGACCATGTGGTTTTTCAGAGGGAGGGAGCCGATTTGTGCAGGGGACAAAAGCAGGTCGAGATTGCTCGTGGTCATGATGTATCTCAGTAGGTGAGGATTAATAATTCAGGATTGGTGGGATGTTTAGCGGGGAGTCGTATCGACTGAAGGCGCGCCTCAGGGGCTAGCTCAGTCGTCCCTCCTGCCGCAGGCGTTCACCGATGCGCTGTATCTCAGTTTCGCCCTGTGCCAGAGCTGCCCTGCTCGTGTGTACCGAGTAGTAGCCCGTCACCAGTTCGTGCGGATGCTTCACTGCTGAGCCCAGTACGAATGAGCATTCGCCTTGAGCCACGAAATCGATGTATTGCTCGGACTCCTCGAATACGGCGAGTTCGCCGGCATTAATCAGGCCCCCTGTGTCCAGCCGTCCTGCATTAACCGCGAGCCAGGCCACGGTGTGTCCGGACGGCGGGGTATACCGCCAGCGCTCGCCGTCTTTCAAATTCACGGCGAGATAGTTCATGTCACTCGGCGCTTCAATCAGGCTCTGCGCATTACCGTAGCGGCCCAGGAGCACGCGCGCCGGGCCTGATTGCGGAACTTGGGAGGGCGCAAGATAGACACTCAGCGCGGGGGCGTTTTCCAACGACGGCGGTAGTGCCACCCAGAGCTGGAATCCCTGCATTGAGGACTCGTTGGCTAGCGTAGCGTCGTGCCACACCCCGTTACCGGCGCGCATCCACTCAACGCCACCTGCCAGCAATACACCTGTCGCACCGGTGGTATCTTCATAGGCGACGTTACCTTTGGTCATGAAGGTAACCGTCGCGATCCCGGAGTGCGGGTGCATGCCAAAATTGGACTTACCGCGACTGGTGTTCAAACTGAAAATATCAAGGAAAATGAAAGGCTTCAAAAGCTCGCCCAGATCGCCCGGGCTCATAAGCCGCGTTATAGGGCCATGGGTGCTGCCTTTAGTGCGATGGACAATGGCGCGTTGCAGAACAGCGACGGTGGCGGTCATATGTTTTCTCTCGGGGTTTTGAGCGCCTGGGCCCACCAGACAATGTCATCGAGCAGCGCTTTGGCTGCCTGGGAGGTCAAATGCAGCAATGCCTGAAGGATATGCGTATTCGGATTGCTTTATTAGATGGCATAATTGGATTGAACCAATCCATTTAACGAAGGGGTGGCGATAAAGTGATTGACCTGAATGACGTCGCCTTGTTTGTACAAGTGGTACGCAACGGCAGCTTTGCCGAAGCGGCGCGGCAGCTTGGAATGCCGCCCAACACCTTAAGCAGACGCGTTCAACAACTCGAGGCGCAGCTCGGCACACGGCTGCTGCAGCGCTCCACGCGCAAGCTCACACTTACCCATTCAGGTCAGGCTTTTCATGACCGCTGCTCTGGCGCGGTAGAAGGCCTGATCGATGCCGGACAGCAATTAATGACGGGAAACCAGGAGCCGAGTGGCATCGTGCGCATTGCGGCGATGGCTGATTTCTTCGACTTCTTCCCTATGGAATGGGTGGCCGATTTTCTAGCCTTGCATCCACGGGTTCAGCTTGACTTCGTGCTAAGTGATGCGCGCGCCGATTTGATCGCTGATCGGATCGACATCGCGTTTCGAGGGGGCACTTTGCAGGATTCGGGATACGTCGGTCGCCAACTCATTGGAGCAGGCAATGAAGGTTTGGTCGCCAGCCCCAAGTACCTCAATAACCGAGGTGTGCCCGCTACGCTAGAGGATCTGGTCAATCACGACTGTGTGAGTTTCGGTCATCCTAGCGGCGTCACCACGTGGCGTCTTAATGGGCCAAACGGTGTTGAGGAAGACGTGCAGATTACCAGCCGTTTCAATGGAAACACGGCTCAGGCATTGCGTAAGGCCACGGTGGCTGGCTTGGGTATTGCGTTGCTGCCGCCCACGATAGTTGATTTCGATCTTCGGGCTGGCCGCCTTGTGCCTGTGCTACCGCATTACCATCGCACTGGATACGGCCTGCATGTGCTTTATCCCAGTCGGCAACATTTGCCGTTGGCGGTATCAGCCTTTATAGGACTGGTGATGGAGAAGCTAAAAGTGGAAGCATTCCCAGCAAGGGTTTTACCTGAGCAGGTTTGACACGGTATTTGGGCTTATGACTTTCACACAGCGGGACGGGTAGTAATGTCCTCCACCATTAGTCACGTCATCTGTATTTACGGACCGAGATTCGACCGGCCAAATTGCCATCTTCCCTGAGGAACAGGCCGGCATCGTTGGCGGTCAACGACTCGAGTTCTGTGATGGTGATTTTGGCCATGAGATGGGTTTCCTCTACTTTTCCCCCCACAAAAACGTCGGCTCTTGATGGACGTTACTGGACTCTCGTAGAGCAGAACACCGCTGGAGCTCAAGCAAATACTGGCTTGGAAAAATCCAGAGTAAAATTTTGGAAGCTTTCAAGAAGTATGAAAAAGGAGATGGGGTGCTAGGGGGCGAGTGTTCGAATCGCTCCGTCCCGACCATATTTTTCAATGACTTGGCCCAATCTGAAAAGGTTGGGCTATTTCATTGTGGGGAGATTTTCGGGACTTCATCCCGTTTTCCTTTTCAATATTGTCAGTACCGGCCCCCGAGAGTCAGTTGCTGATATGTAAGTTCACGCCGCTTTTGGCCCTTTTTCGCGCTGCCTTTGGCACCAGTCCAGTCCGATACTTCTCTTCATTTCCCAGCATTTTCGCATGTCAGATAGCCTTGCCTTTGAAGACAAACGGAAGCAGCGAAAGCACCTTAGTGTCAATCAGACCGCAAATTCAACCGACTTTTTGCGGTTTTGGTGACAATCCATTTTGCGGGTAGTTGGCACCGATTGAGTTCCGCTGAACCCACGAAAGATCCGTTGGCCGCCGCTTTTAGCGGTCAGCTCGGGATTTCTTACAAGGTCCTGGCCGGTGCCAAATCCGCTGCGAACTCACAGGGAATCGTCAGCGCGGATTCGATACCAGTAGGGGATAACTGCTCATGTAGTTAGAACACTCAGGCAGTGCTTGGCTGATTCTCACGAGCCTATCCAGTCCGTTGTTTTGCATACGCTGATTCCCGTCTTGGGGACCCATTCTGGCTGCTTCGTTAGTCGCTCAGGCCGTCCGCAGCGCTCATTGATGGCGGTCTAGCGCAGGGAGGGCAATCAACCCCCGCATGCGTTGTTTGCCATAGGCAAATTCCGAGCTCAGATACCGATTGATACTCGATTCAATTTCTTCCATGCGCTGCTTCAGTTTGGCACTGGTGAAATTGCGGTCACGATTGTTGACTGCCTTGAATTTACTGCCGTCGATGGCAACCAGATTTTCTCTGAATAATCCCAGCTGCTGGCACAGAGATGCCTCCTTTGTTTCCCTGAGACTGGGGGCTTCTCTGATTGAATGTTGCTAATTGTTTCGATCCTGTCACCTTTCGATTACAATTGTCCGACAATGCACCTGACTAACGGGTGCGTGCAGGAAGTTTCATTCTCAGGGAAGTGTCGTGTTTTTCAAGCCTCATTCGTGTACCCGGCTGCGTGCTTTTGTGCGTGGCCGTTTCGTCGTGCAACGCTCGTTGTATCCCCTCGCAATCGTCAGCCTGTTTGCCAGTCTTGCCGCCACGGCGGCAGAGCCGAGCGCGCAGGAACAGTCGTTGCTGCGCCAACAAGAGCGCGAACGGGTCTTGCGCGAGCAGCTCGAACCCTCTCCTGACGTACGCCTCAAGGCCTCCCCGGATGATGGTCAGGGCCTGCTGCCGGCCAATGAAACGCCATGCTTCACGATTCGCCATATCGTGCTCGAAGGTGAGGATTCAGCCGCCTTCCAGTGGGCGCTGCGTGCTGCCAACCCGGCGTCCGATCCGGCGCTGAACCGTTGCCTGGGGGCCACGGGCATCAACCTGACCATGAAGCGTATACAGAACCTGATCATCGCGCGGGGTTTCGTCACCACGCGGGTGCTGGCCGCCCCTCAGGACCTGAGCCAGGGGACGCTTGCTCTGGTACTGGTTCCGGGACGCATCAAACACATTCGGTTTGCCGACGGCACCTCGTCGCGGGCGACGCTGTGGAACGCCATGCCCGCCCAACCCGGTGATCTGTTGAACCTGCGGGACATCGAGCAAGCCCTGGAGAACTTCAAGCGGGTGCCCACGGCCGAAGCTGACGTGCAGATTACGCCGGCAAACGACGCTGACGCCAAGCCGGGAGAAAGCGATGTGGTGATCCTCTGGAAGCAAGCTTCCATGGCGCGCCTGAGTCTGTCGACGGACGACTCGGGCACCTACGACACCGGTAAATATCAGGGCAATGTCGCGCTGTCGCTGGACAATCCGTTGGGCCTCAATGACCTGTTCTATGCCAGTTTCAGCCACAACCTGGGCGGCGGCAAAAGTGGTGATCGTGGTTCTGAAGGGCACACCCTGCACTATTCGCTGCCGTACGACTACTGGCAACTGGGCCTGACGTCCAGCGAGTACGACTATCACCAGACCGTGGCCGGGAGCAATCAGACTTATGACTATCAGGGCCACAGTAGCAACAACGAACTGAAACTTTCACGACTGCTCTACCGCGATGCCGTGCGCAAGACGTCGGCATGGGCCAGTGGCTGGTCGCGCACCTCCAGCAACTCTATCGACGACACCGAAATTGAAGTGCAGCGCCGGCGCATGGCGGGCTGGGAGCTGGGGCTCGATCACCGCGAGTTCATGGGCAGCAATACCCTGGATTTGGGCCTGAGCTATCGACGTGGAACCGGGGCGGACCATGCCTTGCGAGCACCGGAAGAAGACCTCGGCGAGGGGACGTCACGGCCGAAGATCATCAGCGCCAACGCCCAGTTGCAAACCCCGTTCCGTCTGGGGACGCAGCAATTTCGCTACATCGGCGCTTGGCGCGGCCAATGGAATCGCTCGCCGTTGATCGCTCAGGATCGTTTCTCCATTGGTGGGCGCTACAGCGTCCGCGGGTTCGATGGCGAACAGATCCTCTCCGCCGAACGCGGCTGGACCTTGCGCAATGACCTGGGCTGGTTCGTCTTTCAGAGCAGCCAGGAACTCTATCTCGGCGTCGACTATGGCGAGGTCGGCGGACATTCCAGCCAGTCCTTGTCCGGGCGCCGTCTGGCGGGCTCGGTGGTCGGTGTGCGGGGCGGCTACAAGCAGTTCTCCTATGACCTGTTCGTCGGCCAACCGCTCATCAAGCCCAGCCATTTCGAAACGGCCGCCGTAACCACGGGCTTCAACCTCAACTGGTCGTTTTGACGGAGACCGGCATGCACTTCGACAGTCTTGAAATCCTTGCCCCCCAGCTGTCCGACGAACCCTGGAACGAGGCGACAGTGTTCGGTTCCGCCGTCTGGTTGTGGATGCAGTCGGCGGCGCATCGTGATGCGCCGCTGCATACCTTGTCGGCACTGCTGCTGCCGGCAATCAAGCAGCGCCAGTTCATGCTCGCCAGCGAGCAAGGCACGCCGGTGTTTTTCATGTCCTGGATGAACCTCAGTGCCGAGGCTGAGCAGCGCTATCTGAACAATGCTCCGGTGTGCATGTCTGAGGCTGACTGGAACAGTGGCGAGCGTCTTTGGATCAGCGACTGGGTCGCGCCTTTCGGGCATACCCGACAACTGTCGAGACTGCTGCTGCGTCGGCTCTGGCCGCAACGCTTTGGCCGCTTCCTGGAGCATCGGGGCGATGAGCGCGGCTTTCGTATCAAGAAGTGGCAGGGCATCGGCGTCCTGCCCGCCGAGGCGCGCGCCTGGTTCGCCGCTCACCCGCTGCTTCAGTAGCTTTCGGCCTCATTATTTTGGCGTCTGGCGCATCTGTGGCCTGGCGCAGTTCAAAAGGAATTGATCATTAACAAGCATCTGTATCGGATCATTTTCAACAAGGCGCGTGGCCTGTTGATGGTGGTTGCCGAAAATGTGAGCAGCGGCTCGAAATCAGCCGGTGGTAGTGCAGCCGGTACAACGTCTGGCGGCGGTTGCGTGGTCCGCCTGACACCCCTGCGTTTTGCCCTGATGGCGGCGCTCGGCCTGATCATGCTGGACGCCTCGTCGGCCCAGGCAGCCGTGGTCGCCGACCCCGGCGCGCCGGTCGCGCAGCAGCCGGGAATCGGGGTGACCGGGAACGGGGTAGCCCAGGTCAACATCACCGCGCCCAGCGCGGGCGGTGTGTCACGCAATACCTATCAACAGTTCGACGTCGATCGGCGTGGCGTGATCCTCAATAACTCGGCGACCAGCACTCAGACCCAGCTGGGCGGCTGGGTGGACGCCAATCCGGCGTTGGGTCGCGGCACGGCGCGGGTGATCCTCAACGAAGTCAATTCGAGCAATCCGAGCCAGCTCAACGGCTATGTCGAAGTGGCCGGGTCCAGGGCGCAGGTGGTGATCGCCAACCCGTCCGGGATCAGCTGTGATGGCTGTGGTTTCATCAACGCCAATCGCGCGACCCTCACCACTGGCAAGGCGCAGTTCGAGAACGGAGTACTGCAGGGTTATCAAGTCGACGGCGGCAAGATAACCGTCAACGGTGCCGGGATGGATACGCGTGACAGCGATTACACCGAAGTCATCGCGCGCACCGTCGAGGTCAACGCGGGCATCTGGGCCAAGGACTTGAACATCCAGGCCGGCAAGACCAGCGCCGACAACGGCGCAGCGGGCACGCCGGTGGTCGGCATTGATGTCGCGCAACTGGGCGGTATGTATGCCGGCAAGATCGTCCTGGTGGGCAATGGCGCGGGTGTCGGGGTACGCAATGCCGGGCAGATCGGCGCCAGTGTCGGCGATGTGGTCATCCGGGCAGACGGGCGTCTGGAAAACAGCGGGCAGATCAGCAGTGCCGGTTCGACCACGGTCGAGACAGGCACCGGAGTCCAGAACAGCGGCACGCTGTACGCCAAGGGCGACCTGACGATCAATACCTCGTCCGACCTCGACAACAGCGGTATCGTGTCCGCCCAGGGCAATACCCGGGTGACGGTTGCGAACCTGCGCAGCTCCAGCGGCTCGACCCTGGCCGGCGGGGTCGACAGCAGTGGCAAGCTGGGTCAGACCGGCGGATTGACCCTGGACGCTTCGGGCCAGCTCAGCGCCCACGGGCAGAATATCGCCGCCGAGAGTTTGCAGGCCCAGGCAGGGGCCCTCGACTTGAGCGACAGTCAGACCTCCGCCGCCCAAGTGACGCTCACCAGCCGCCAGGTTGATGTCGATGTCAGCCGGGCGCGCGTGGCCGCGAAGGGCACGCTGACCGCCACTGCCGCGAAGGTATTGCGCACCGATGGCGCCAAAGTCAGTGCGGCTCAAGTGGGGATCAAGGCCGGTCAGTTGTCCAACGTGAAAGGCGAAGTCCTGCAGAGCGGCCTTTCACTCACGAGCATTGATTTGCAGGGAGCACTGGATAACAGTCAAGGTGTGATCGCCAGTCAGGGCGCACTGAAAGTCACCGCCGCCTCGCTGAACAACTACCAAGGCAGCCTCGGTTCGGTGAAGTCGAGCCTGACACTGACGGCCACGAACGGCTTGCTGGACAACAGGAGCGGTCACCTTGAGGCGCTGCAATCGATCGCGCTGGTCTCGGGCCAGTTGCTCAACACCGCAGGCTTCGTCGGTGCCGGGCAGGCCCTGGACATCGACGCGGGGACCATCGGCAATGGCGGCGCCGGGCAACTACAGAGCGGTACCGGTACGACAATCGTGGGCGCCAGCCTCGACAATCACGGTGGACGCATCGAAGCGCTGGGCGACCTCAAGTTCACTATCGACGGCAAGCTCGATAACAGCGGCGGCCTGATTCGCACCGGTGCTGATCTGCTGATGACCGCGGCGCAGATCGACAACGCGGGCACCCAAGGTCTGGATCAAGGTATTGGTGGGCGCACCCTCACCCTTACCGCCGATCAGTTGGGCAACCAGGGCGGCTCGATCATTGCCGATCAGGCACTGACCTTGACCGGAAGCGGGGTAGTGAACAACCAGTCCGGGAAGATCTCGGCCGGTACTCAGTTTTTGCTGACTGACCGTAACCTGGCGGCTAAAACCCAAACCGTGAGCAACCAGGGCGGCACCTTGGTCGCCGGACGCTCGTTGACGCTCAACAGCGCCAGCTATAGCGGCGGCGGTCAGGCCTTGAGCCTGGGTGATCTGTCCTTCACGCTCAATGGCGATTACGTCCATACCGGTCTGCTGCAGGCCAATGGCAACCTGACCCTGGCAACTACGGGGCTACTGAGCAACCAGGCCAGCTTGCAGGCGGGCAACCTCCTGACGCTGTCGGCCCGGCAAATCGATAACGCCGCCCTCGGTGTGATCAGTGCCCCGCAGGTACAGCTGAGTGCCAGCCAGTCGCTGGTCAACCGCGGCCTGATCGACGGCCAGTCCACTCGGCTGAGCGCGCCCACCTTGAGCAACCTGGGTACCGGGCGAATCTACGGTGACCAGCTGTCGCTGGCAGCGGGCACGCTGACCAATACCGTCGAAAACGGCAAGGCGGCGGTGATTGCCGCCCGCGTACGGCTGGATATCGGTGCGCAATACCTGAACAACAGCGAACACGGGTTGATCTTCAGTGTCGGTGACATGGCCATCGGTGGGGCGCTGGACAGTGCCTACCAGGCCACCGGTCAAGCCCGCGAACTCAATAACGCCAGTGCGACTATCGAGGCCCTCGGCGGCCTGACGTTGAACGCAGCTTCTGTGCGCAACACTAACGAACACTTCTCGACACGCGAGGTCGAGGTCTCGCGCCAGGCGCTGCAACAGTATCAACTGACCGGCTCGGTCAATCGCTACGATCCGAATCAGATTTCGACTTATAACAACGAAGTCGACACTCTGGTGACACCCGAAGGCAGTAATGACGACTGGAACCGCTACAACCTGACCCGTGTCGTGATCCAAACCCAGATTGCCAGTTCCGACCCCGGGCAAATACTCGCCGGCGGCAATCTGCGCATCAACGCCGACCAGGTCCTCAACGACAAGAGTCGGATCATCGCCGGTGGCGCGTTGCAAGCCAGCGCCAACAGCCTGACCAACACCGAAGTCGCCGGACAGCAGGTCACCACGGACAGCGGCGCACTCGAACACTTTTATCGCATCCAGCGCAAAGGCCGCGACCGTCAGGGGATCGACTCTGCCGCCTACAACCCGGCGCCCAGTGTGCAGGCCATTTCCTTGCAACCGACGGTCTATAAACAGAACACCGCCCCGCAAGGCAGTGGTACCCAGCTCGCCGGCCTGAGTCTTGGGAAGGTGGGCGCTAGCGAGGTGTCCAGCCGCACGATCACTGCACCCAGCCTCACGCCGATCAGCGAGGTACTGGCCAATTCCACCAACAACGTCGGTGGCGTGGCAGAGCGCATTCTTACCGGCGGGGTGAACAGCGCCTTGCCGGACAACGCACTGTTTCGGTCGATGCCCAGCAGCACCTCCGGCTATCTGATCGAGACCGATCCGCGCTTCACCAACTATGCCAAATGGTTGTCTTCGGATTACATGCTCGGCAGGCTGAACCTGAACCCGGCGGCGACCCAGCAACGCGTGGGTGATGGTTTTTATGAGCAGAAGTTGATTCGCGAGCAGGTGGCGCAACTGACCGGTCGCCGTTTCGTCGACGGCTATGCCAACGACGAAGCGCAGTACCGAGGCCTGATCGACAACGCCGTCACCTACGCCAATAGCTGGAAGCTGATTCCCGGTGTGGCCCTGACCGCGCAACAAATGGCCCAACTGACCAGCGATATCGTTTGGTTGGTGGCCAAGGATGTCACCTTGGCCAGTGGCGAAGTCCGCAGCGTGCTGGTGCCGCAGGTGTATGTGCGGGTCCGTGATGGTGACATCAACGGTGCGGGCGGGTTGATGGCCGGGCAGCAACTGAACCTGAACGTGACGGGCAATCTGGTCAACAGCGCGAGCTTGTCGGGACGTCAAGTGGTCGCGATCAAGGCGGACACGCTCAATAACCTGGAAGGGCGCATTCAAGGCAGCGCCGTCAGCCTTGATGCGACGCAGGACCTGAACAACCTCGGTGGCCAGATCGCCGCCGACAAGAGCCTGATGGTCAGCGCCGGGCGTGATCTGAATGTGCGGTCCAGCACGATCACCACGCACAGTGCGCAGGGCAGCCAGACCAACCTGTCGCGGGTCGCGGGTTTGTTCGTTTCCGATCCGGCGGCCAGCCTGATGGCCACTGCCGGACGTGACATCAACCTGCAGGGCGCGCAGGTGGTCAATAGCGGCAGCGCGGGCGTCAGCAGCCTGTCCGCCGGTCGTGACCTGAACCTGACGACGGTCATCGAGAGTCGCGACCAGAGCAACCACTGGGACAAAGACAACTGGCGTACCGAAACCAGCCGTAGCGAGAGTGGCAGCAGCCTTAAGACCCAGGGCGACCTGGGTCTTCGTGCGGGCAACGACCTCAACGCGCGTGCCGCCAGCCTCAGCAGCACCGCCGGTGCGGTGATTGCCCAGGCGGCGCGGGATGTCAATCTGACGGCCGGCGAGAGCGCGCGCAGCGCCGACGAAGCGCACAAGGTCAAAGGCAGCAATGGCTTCCTTTCCAGCAAAACCACGACCACCCGCGACTCCACCAGTGAAACCACAGCCCAGGGCTCGCACCTCGATGCGCAGCAACTGGCGGTCCAGGCCGGTCGCAACCTGGTGGTTCAAGGTAGCCAAGTGGTCGCGGAAAAAGGCGCGGCGCAGCTCCAGGCCGGCAACGATATTTCGATTATCGCCGCGGTCGACAGCACGCAGACTCGCCACGACAAAGACAGCAACAGCCGCAGCCTGGGTGGATTCAAGGCCAGCAAAGTGACCGACAAGGTCAACGAAAGCCGGACCACGGCGGTCGGCAGCCTGGTCTCCGGCAACAGCGTCGATGTCCACGCAGGGCAAGACGGACTGGTGCGCGGCTCGTCACTGGTAAGCACGGCGGACCTCTCGGTGAGCGCGGGGCGCGACCTGCAGATCGATGCGGCGCAAAACACCTTCAGCCGCAACGAACTGCACAAGGAAAAGAACCACGACTTCACCGGCGTGTTGACGGGGAACAAGCTGGGCCTCGATGACATGACCGGCAACCAGCATTTGTCCACCAGCAGCCAGAACCATACCGGTGACTCCTCGGAAACCACCTTGACCGGCAGCACCCTCGGTTCCAGTGCCGGCAATGTGTCGCTCAACGCCGGTCGCACGCTCGGCGTCACTGCCAGTGACCTGGTCAGCACCCAGAGCATGAGCCTGACCGGTGCCAACGTGACGATCGCCGCCGGTATGGCAAGCGCGAGTCAGAACAGCACCGACGAGAGCCGCAGCCTGGCGGTGGGGCGAGTGGTGGGCGGCATGGTGATCGATAGCATCAACACCATGCGTAGCGCGATCAAAGCCGCGAACAGCGCGGACAATCCTCGACTCAAGGCGGTGAAGTGGGCGCAGGCAGCGTTGGCGGGTTACAACCTGGGGGTCGCGGCGTCAGATGCCTACGATGGTCTGTCGGACGATACGAACAAGAAAGCCGCTTCCGCGAGCAATGGCTCGTTGATCAAGATCGGCACCGAACTGGCGAGCACCCACAACACCAGCACCAGCGAGTACGACAGCCAGACCGCCAAACAAAGCTCGCTCACGGCCGGTAAAACCCTGACGATCATCGCCGATGGCAGCGCGCCGGGAACGGCGGGCGATATTCATGTCATCGGCAGCAGCCTGAAAGCCGCCGATACGCTGTTGCAGGCAAAAAACAACCTCACCCTGGAAAGCGCGCAGAGCACCGCGAAGTGGGCCAACGACAGCAATAACGACCGAACCGCCATTGGTGTCAGTTTCAATATCGGCGAACAGAATGGCTTCACCCTCGACCTGGGCGCGTCCATCGCCAAGAGCATGGGCACCGGCGATTCGGTCACCCAGGTCAACAGCACGCTGGATACCGGCTCGCTAATCCTGCGCAGTGGACAGGACACCACCCTGGCTGGCGCGCAGGTTCGGGCGCAGAGCATCAAGGCGGATATCGGCGGCAACCTCACTATCACCTCGCGCCAGGACAGCGAGACGCAGAAGAGCAAGCAGGGCAGTGCCGGTTTCGGCGGGAGCATTTGCATTCCGCCGTTCTGCATAGGCACCCCCGTGACGGCCTCCGCCAGCCTGGCGGCGGGCAACATGAACAGCAACTACAAGGCGGTGACGGATCAGAGCGGGCTGTTCGCCGGGGCGGGTGGTTACAACATTCATGTCGGCGACAAGACTACGCTGCAAGGCGCGGTGATTGCCAGTGAAGCGTCTGCGGACAAGAACCTGCTGAACACGAATCGGCTGATGGTCAGTGACATTAAAAACGTCAGCGAGATCACGAGTCAGTCGGTTGGTGTGAGCGTGTCCGGAAGCTCAGGTGGTGGTGGAGGACCAACGGCCTCTCTGGGTGGTTTGTTTGGTATGGCGCTGACTGACTCGGACCACAGCCGCACCCGCAGCGCGGTCAGCGAGGGCACGATAGTCGTGCGTAGCGCCGAGGGCGCGAATGATTTGGTTGGGCTCAACCGCGATACCGCAAATGCCAATCAGAAGCTGGACAAGCCTGATGAAAAGGCCATGCAAGAGCGCATGGAGCTTGTAAGGAGTTCGGTAGAACTGGCCAATGGTCTTGCGGATGCCATCGCTACGGCAAAAATGAAGGCGGCTCAAGACTCCAATAGCGAAGAATCGAAGGCTGCCCGACAGGCGCTGTTGGACAAGGGCAATCCTGACCCGACCAATGAGCAAATCGCCGAGCAGGTTAGTCATGAGTACGGAGTGGGCAGCAGCTTCAGAAAAGCGGCCCAAGCCGTCACCGCGATTGTTGAAGGGGTGGCTGGAGGAAATATTGGTGGGGCGTTAGCAGGCGCGTCGGCTCCTTACCTCGCCCAAGAAATCAAGACGATGACTAATGGCGACGATACCGCGGGTGTAATGGCGCATGCCGTGTTGGGGGCTGTGGTTGCTGGAGCCAGTGGTAACTCGGCATTGGCAGGTGCTGCCGGAGCTGGGGTAGGGGAGTACATTGCCAAACAATTGCACCCGAACAAATCCACTGATGAACTAACCGAAACCGAAAAACAGACCATTTCGGCGCTTTCGACGTTGGCGGGTGGTTTTGCCGGGGGGCTGGTTGGAGGCAATTCGGCTGGTGCGGGGACAGGCGCTCAGGCGGCTAAGAATTCGGTTGAAAACAACGAAATATCACTTCCGATTGATCCCGGTTACGGAGCGGCGGCTGCCAGTCTTGATGCCTATTTGATCAAGCAAGGGGCAACACCGGAAGAGAGGAGTCAAGCGCAGAGAGCCCTTGCCAAAGGGGACGGGTATGAAGGGCCAGGGCATGAATATGTCGCTGGCTGGGTGTATGCTTCTGGGGCTCCAGCGCTTGCAGTGGCAGCACCGGAACTTGCGATGGGGTGTGCGTTAGCTCCAGTGATGTGCAATGAGGCGGCTATCATTGCAGCAGAAGTGGCAAGTGGGGATGCGGCGCTGGGCGGCACTGCGTTTGGAGTGTTAGGTGGCGGAGCTTTGGCTCTAAAAGGTGCAGAAGTTGGTGCAAAAGCAACTGCCACGGTTGGAGATCAAGCAGCTTCTACACTTTCGAAGAACTTTGGTGAGTCAGTTCTCGGTCATAACACCCAGATTGGCGTGCGAAATAGTAAGGCGGGGACGATTTCTGGTGCTCACAATAGCGATGCCTTCCTAGAGTCGGTTGAAATAACTGGCGCAAAAATTTCCAACAAAATCACGGACGTCCGCTATCCTGGCCTTGTTGAGTATAGCTACCAGTTGCCTAGAACCAACACTAAGGGCGAGTTGATGGGTGGGTATAAGCCTACATCCACGAAAACGACTTACGATCCGAATGTTCTGCCAGATAGCAGGGTGGCTGATATGTCTAACCGAGCGGCAGTCCAAGCCGAGTCTTTGTTCAAAGCCAATCCAGCGTTGAGAGAGGCTAGTATTAAAGTTGATGGCTATCACTTCCAAGTAACACGTAACAGTAAAACTGGAGAAATAACAAACTCCTTTATCACTATGCCTCCGAGGACAAAATGATGGATGGATTGGCTTGGCTTGAGAAACTCAAGGAGTCATTTGCTTCAACTGGCCTGGATTATGAAGATCTTTACGAACTCATAGAGGCTGCTATAGCGAGAGGGAGGACTAACTTCCCAGCTTTTATCTATGATGCTTCGCGGGGAGTTGGCCTCTCTGTGAGTGAAGGATTTTTTTACTCTCTCGATCAGGATTGGGACAATCCAGAAGATTTTAGTGAGGTCAATTTCTTTTTGGGTGAAGTGGAAACTTCGAGTCTCCCAGTGCCTGACTACGTTTCCCTGATGAAAATTGCAGCTCATGTGTACTCTACTTTCTTTCCTAATGATGGGGGCGCTGTTCTAAGGTCTGCTGAAAGATTAGAGAAGCGTTACTCAAATAAGTTTCTAGTCTAGTTGGGGCGTTTATTCAAGATCGGAGCGAAAAGGGGACGGATTTGTTTGATTTTATTTTTCGAATAAACAAATCCGAATAAATAAGTCTGTCCCCTTTTTTGTGGAAGGTTTGCTTGTGCAATGGCGAGATAACCTCAAAGGTCTAAAAGGGGACGGTCTAAAAGGGGACGGATTTATTTTATATGTGTGAGCAAGGTGATAGTCCTGTCAGGCTCATCGAAAATAAATCCGTCCCCTTTTCGTGGGATAACGCGGCAACTGGTTCTGCTCCGGGGACAAAAGCATGTCCTACTTGCAATAAAGATGTGAGTGTTGCGCCAGGACAAGGTCCCAGAGATTGGGATGTAGACCACCAGCCACCTTGGAGTCAGCGTGATCTATCCGGGAAAACGCGCTCAGAGGTATTGGATGAATATAACCAAGGTACGAGGCTCGAATGTCCGGGCTGTAACCGTTCACGCGGGGCGAGGCCTGCTGATTAATGACTTTAATTTCGCACATAGAGCATACGCTTGGGCAACTAGATCGTAAGCGCTCCATGAACCCCACATTTTTAAAGGTGGGGATCTATGGCTATCTTGGAATTTGCGGCGTGC
>NZ_JAHMSC010000018.1:0-123074 GCF_018986375.1 Pseudomonas sp. CVAP#3 | reverse complement strand
GGCGCTGCGCGCCCACCCCCTGATGAACACCTCCACTCGGCCTCCCGATAGGGGCGGGTGGATCAAGATCAACGGCGGCAGGCGAGCTAACGCTCGGCCTGTTGAGTGGTTGGGGGCGGGCGCGGGCGCGGCGCTTTATTGTGTGCGGCAGGCTGCGATCTTTTGATCCTTAGTTGTCGTAACCGAGGTTCGGTGCTAGCCAGCGTTCACTCACGCTCAGCTCCTGGCCTTTGCGAGCGGTGTAGCTTTGCACTTGATCCTTGTCGATTTTGCCGACGGCAAAGTACTGCGCCTGTGGGTGGGCGAAGTACCAGCCGCTGACGGCAGCCGCTGGGAACATCGCGTAGTGTTCGGTGAGGAACACTCCGCTGCGACCGGCGTGCATTTCGCTGGCCTCGGGATCCAGCAGCGCGAACAGCGTGCCTTTCTCGGTGTGGTCCGGGCAGGCCGGATAACCCGGGGCAGGGCGGATGCCGGTGTATTGCTCTTTGATCAGCGCCTCGTTGTCGAGGGTCTCGTCCTTGGCATAACCCCAGTAGTTTTTACGAACCTGCTGGTGCAGCCATTCGGCACAGGCCTCGGCCAGACGGTCGGCCAGTGCCTTGACCATGATCGAGTTGTAGTCGTCGCCAGCGTCCTGATAGGCCTTGGCGACTTCTTCGGCGCCGATCCCGGCGGTGGTGATGAAGCCGCCGACATAGTCGGTAATGCCGCTGTCTTTCGGCGCGACGAAGTCGGCCAGGGAGAAGTTCGGCTTACCGTCGGTCTTGATGATCTGCTGGCGCAGGTGATGCAGGCGGGCCAACGGCTTGCCGTCATCGCCGTAGACTTCCAGGTCATCGTCGTGCACCTGACTGGCCGGCCAGAAGCCAAACACCGCACGGGCGCTGATGAGCTTCTCGTCGATCAGTTTGGCGAGCATTTCCTGGGCGTCGGCGTACAGCGCGGTGGCGGCTTCGCCGACCACTTCGTCCTGGAGGATGCGCGGGAATTTACCGGCCAGGTCCCAGGAGATGAAGAACGGTGTCCAGTCGATGTACTCGGCCAGCACCTTCAAATCGATGTTGTCCAACACCTTGGCGCCGGTGAACGTCGGCTTGACCGGTTCGTAAGAACTCCAGTCGAACTGTGGTTTCTTGGCGATCGCCGCCGGGTAGCTCAAGCGCTCGGTGCGGGCGCTGCGGTTAGCCGTACGCTCGCGGACTTCGATGTATTCCTCGCGGGTTCTCTCGACGAAGCCGGCCTTCAGTTCCTTGGACAGCAACTGCGTCGCCACGCCGACAGCGCGTGAAGCGTCGGTGACGTAGACCACCGCATCGTTGCTGTACTTGGGTTCGATCTTCACCGCCGTGTGGGCCTTGGAGGTGGTCGCGCCACCGATCATCAGCGGCAGATGGAAATCCTGGCGCTGCATCTCGCGGGCCACGTGGACCATCTCGTCCAGCGAAGGCGTGATCAAGCCGGACAGGCCGATGATGTCGCACTTCTGCTCTTTGGCCACTTGCAGGATTTTTTCGGCCGGGACCATCACGCCGAGGTCGACGATGTCGTAGCCGTTACAGCCGAGTACCACGCCGACGATGTTCTTGCCGATGTCGTGCACGTCGCCCTTGACCGTGGCCATCAGGATCTTGCCCTTGGCTTGCGGCTTGTCGCCTTTTTCCAGTTCGATGAACGGGATCAGGTGCGCCACCGCCTGCTTCATCACGCGGGCGGACTTCACCACCTGCGGCAGGAACATCTTGCCGGCGCCAAACAGGTCGCCAACGATGTTCATGCCGGACATCAGCGGGCCTTCGATGACCTCGATGGGCCGGGCGAAGGACAGCCGGGATTCTTCGGTGTCTTCCACGATGTGCGTGGTGATGCCTTTGACCAGCGCGTGCTCCAGACGTTTGTTGACGTCCCAGCTGCGCCATTCTTCGGTTTCCGCTTCCTTGACGCTGCCATCGCCCTTGTACTTGTCGGCAATCGCCAGCAGCGCGTCGGTGCCGTCCGGGGTGCGGTTGAGGATCACGTCCTCGACGGCATCGCGCAGCTCGGCCGGGATCTGGTCGTAGATCTCCAGTTGGCCGGCGTTGACGATACCCATGGTCAGGCCGTTGCGGATCGCATACAGCAGGAACACCGAGTGGATCGCTTCACGCACCGGGTTGTTGCCACGGAACGAGAACGACACGTTGGACACGCCGCCCGAGGTCAGCGCGTAGGGCAGTTCGTCACGGATATAGGCGCAGGCGTTGATGAAGTCGACTGCATAGTTGTTGTGCTCTTCGATACCCGTAGCCACGGCGAAGATGTTCGGGTCGAAGATGATGTCTTCCGGCGGGAAGTCGACTTCGTTGACCAGAATGTCGTAGGAGCGTTTGCAGATTTCCTTCTTGCGCGCTTCGGTGTCGGCCTGGCCGGCTTCGTCGAAGGCCATCACCACCACGGCAGCGCCGTAGCGCTTGCACAGTTTGGCGTGGTGAATGAACTGCTCGACGCCTTCCTTCATGCTGATGGAGTTGACGATGCCCTTGCCCTGGATGCACTTGAGGCCGGCTTCGATCACTTCCCATTTCGAGGAGTCGATCATGATCGGCACGCGGGAGATGTCCGGCTCGCCAGCGATCAGATTGAGGAAGGTCACCATGGCCTTCTTCGAATCGAGCATGCCCTCGTCCATGTTGATGTCGATCACCTGTGCACCGGCTTCGACCTGTTGCAGGGCGACTTCCAGCGCTTCGGTGTAGTTGTCTTCACGGATCAAGCGGGCAAACTTGGCGGAACCGGTGATGTTGGTCCGCTCGCCGACGTTGACGAATAACGAGCTGCGATCGATGGTGAACGGCTCCAGGCCCGACAGACGGCAGGCCTTGGGGATGTCCGGAATCTGCCGCGGCGCATAGCCGGCGACCGCTTTGGCGATGGCCTCGATGTGCCCTGGCGTGGTGCCGCAGCAACCGCCGACGATGTTCAGGAAACCGCTTTGGGCGAACTCTTCGATGACCTTGGCGGTTTCCACCGGCAGCTCATCGTATTCACCGAATTCATTCGGCAGGCCGGCGTTTGGGTGTGCCGACACGTAGGTGCTGGCCTTGTTCGACAGCTCTTCCAGGTACGGACGCAGCTCGCGGGCGCCAAGGGCGCAGTTCAGGCCGACGGAAATTGGCTTGGCGTGGGCAATGGAGTTCCAGAAGGCTTCGGTGGTCTGGCCGGACAGGGTACGGCCGGAGGCATCGGTGATGGTCCCGGAGATCATGATCGGCAGCTCGAAACCGACTTCCTCGAACACGCCCTGCACGGCGAAGATCGCGGCTTTGGCATTCAGGGTGTCGAAAATGGTTTCGATCAGGATCAGGTCGGCGCCGCCTTCGATCAGGCCTTTGGTGGCCTCGGTATAGTTCTCCACCAGTTCATCGAAGGTCACGTTGCGGTAGCCGGGGTTGTTCACGTCCGGCGACAGCGAGCAGGTACGGCTGGTCGGGCCCAGGACACCGGCGACAAAACGTGGTTTGTCCGGGGTTTCGAGGGTCTTGGCGTCTGCCACCTTGCGCGCAAGGCGTGCGCCTTCTACGTTTAACTCGTACGCCAGGCCCTGCATGCCGTAGTCGGCCTGGGATACCTGGGTGGCGTTGAAGGTGTTGGTTTCCAGAATGTCGGCGCCGGCATCCAGGTATTGCTTCTCGATCGCCCCGATTACGTCCGGGCGGCTCAGCACCAGCAAGTCGTTGTTACCCTTGACGTCGCTTGGCCAGTCGGCAAAGCGTTTGCCACGGTAGTCCTGCTCCTCGAGCTTGAAGCTCTGGATCATTGTGCCCATGCCGCCATCGAGAATCAGGATGCGCTCTTTGAGGGCTTGCTTGAGGACGTGTAGGCGAGCACTGCGATCGGACATTAGGACTACCTGGTAAGGCCATTACGAAGGGGCGGAATAATAGCAAACCTGTGTGCTTTTAGAGCATGAGCTGCTTTTGCATGAATATCGCTCATGTTGATGAGCGGGCCAGGACGGTAGAATCGCGACGTTTTTTCATGATCGGGACCAGGGATATGTCGTATCGCGTTTTCATCAGCCTCTTTGTGCTGCTTATAAGCAGTGCCGCCACAGCACAAGGCACGGCGTCGGCGATCTCATACACCCGCGACGTTCAGCCGATCTTCACTGAAAAGTGCGTGGCCTGCCATGCCTGCTATGACGCCGCCTGTCAGCTCAATCTGGGCAGTGGCGAAGGCGCGGCGCGGGGCGCGAACAAGATTCCGGTCTATGCCGGCGAGCGCAGCAAGGCGTCGGAGCCGACACGGCTGTTTTATGACGCCTTTGGCAAAGCCGCCTGGCAACGCAAGGACTTCTACTCGGTACTCGATGCCCAGGGCAGTCAGGCTGCGCTGATGGCGCGCATGCTGGAGCTTGGCCACCGGACGCCGTTGCAACCTAACGCCAAGTTGCCGGAAGAGATTGTGCTGGGGCTTGAGCGCGAGAACATGTGCCCGATGCCGGGGGAGTTCGAGGCCTACGCCGGCGCCCATCCGAAAGAAGGCATGCCGCTGGCGGTGACCGGGCTGACCGATCAGCAATACCAGACGCTGCAACGCTGGCTGGCCTCCGGTGCGCCAATCGACCAGCAGGGCCTGGTCCCGAGCGCCAGGGAAGCCTTGCAGGTGGTGCAGTGGGAAAACCTGCTCAACGCTCCGGGCGCCCGTGAAAGTCTGGTGGCACGCTGGTTGTTCGAGCACTGGTTTCTGGCGCATATCTACTTCAAGGATGGCGAGCCGGGGCACTTCTTCCAGTGGGTGCGTTCGCGCACACCGACGGGCCAGCCGATCGACCTGATCAACAGCCGTCGCCCGAACGACGATCCGGGCACCCAGGTGTATTACCGCTTGTGGCCGGTGCAAGGGATGATCGTGCACAAGACGCACATCACCTATCCGCTGAGCCCGGCGAAAATGGCCCGGGTCAAAACCCTGTTCTACAACGGCAACTGGCAGGTCCACGCCTTGCCTGGTTATGGCCCGGAACGTCGGGCCAATCCGTTCGAGACCTTCCAGGCGATTCCGGCCCAGGCGCGTTATCAGTTCATGCTCGATAACGCTGAATACTTCGTGCGCACCTTTATCCGCGGCCCGGTCTGTCGCGGGCAGATCGCTACCGACGTGATCCGCGACAACTTCTGGGCGTTCTTCCAGGCGCCGGAACATGACCTGTACATCACCGATCCGAGTTATCGCGGCAAGGCCACGCCGTTGCTGGCCATGCCCGGCCAGAATGACGATGTCGGCAGCGTGCTGAGCCTGTGGCATGCCTACCGCGACAAGCGTAACGAATACGAAGCCTTGCGCCGTGACACCTACGCCAAGGCACACGCGCCGAGTTGGTCGACCTTGTGGGCCGGTAACGACAACGCCTTGCTGAGCATCTTCCGGCATTTTGACAGTGCTTCAGTGAACAAGGGGCTGATCGGTGAAGTGCCACAGACCATGTGGTTATTCGACTACCCGTTGCTGGAGCGCACCTATTATCAGCTGGCGGTCAACTTCGACGTGTTCGGCAACGTTTCCCATCAGGCGCAGACCCGGCTGTATTTCGACTTGATCCGTAACGGCGCCGAGCAGAATTTCCTGCGCCTGATGCCGGCCGATTCGCGTGACGGGTATCTGGACGACTGGTATCAGAGCAGCGGCAAATTCAAGATGTGGCTGGATTACGAAAGCATCGACAACGATAAGCCGACTGCACTGAAACTCGACGAGAAAGACCCGAAACGCGACTTCGTCCAGCAATTGCTGATGCGTTACGGTGACCTGAACGCCAGGCCTGATCCGATCAATCGCTGCGATGGCGCCTATTGCTCACGGCCCAATATCGATCCGGCCTTGCAGAATGCCGAGCAGGCATTGAGCCGTTTGACCGCGCGCCCGGCGGCTGGGCTCAAGGTGATTGATCAGTTGCCGGAAGCGACGATGCTGCGTATAGAAAGTCGCAGCGGCAAGCGCGAGGTGTACAGCCTGCTGCGCAACCGTGCCCACAGCAACGTGGCGTTCCTGCTGGGCGAGGCGTTGCGCTATCAGCCAGGGCTGGATACGTTGACCATTTATCCCGGTGTGCTCAGCAGCTACCCGAACTTCATGTTCAACATTCCCGCTGAACAAGTACCGGCATTTGTCGCCGAGATGGAGAATGCCAAGAATGCCCAGGATTTCGAGAAAATCGTCGAGCACTGGGGGATTCGTCGTAGCCACCCGCAGTTCTGGCAGTATTTCCACGATTTAAGCCGGTATCTCCACGAGACCGATCCGGTGGAAGAGGGCGTACTGGACATGAATCGCTACGAAAACCTGTGATTTACCTGCCGGTCGCCCTGGCGGCGACCGGTTCTTTCCCGACAAAAATACTGGGACTTTGTCCGGCGCGATGATTGGCGTAAACTGCGCCCAAGCCTGCGAGGAACTTCCATGACCGCCATTACTATTACCGACGCCGCCCACGATTATCTGGCTGATCTGCTCTCCAAGCAGAACACCCCGGGGATCGGCATTCGGGTCTTTATCACCCAGCCTGGCACTCAATACGCCGAAACCTGCATTGCCTATTGCAAGCCGGGCGAAGAAAAACCTGAAGACACAGCGCTGGGGCTCAAAAGCTTCACCGCTTACATCGACTCGTTCAGCGAAGCATTCCTGGACGATGCGGTGGTCGACTACGCCACTGACCGCATGGGCGGCCAACTGACCATCAAGGCGCCCAACGCCAAAGTACCGATGGTCAACGCCGACAGCCCGGTCAACGAGCGCATCAACTACTACCTGCAAACCGAAATCAACCCGGGGCTGGCCAGCCACGGCGGTCAGGTCAGCCTGATCGATGTGGTTGAAGACGGCATCGCCGTGTTGAAGTTCGGTGGCGGTTGCCAGGGCTGCGGCCAGGCTGACGTGACCCTCAAGGAAGGCATCGAACGCACGCTGCTTGAGCGCATTCCCGAGCTCAAAGGTGTCCGTGACGTGACCGACCACACGCAGAAAGAAAACGCCTACTACTAAGGTGTTCGCTGCGACATGAAAAAACGGCGCTGTGGCGAGGGAGCTTGCTCCCGCTCGATTGCGAAGCAGTCGCAAGCCAGTCGATGCATTCACCCGTAATGAATGCGTTGGCTGATTTTGGGACCGCTTTGCGGTCCAGCGGGAGCAAGCTCCCTCGCCACATGTGCTTCAGGGGCGGTAGAGATGCGCATGCCCGGCGCGGTACAGCGACGATTCGCTGAAGGTGTCACTGCCCAACACCCGACCCACCAGAATCAGCGCCGTACGCCGGAATCCCTTGGCCTGAACCTTTTCGGCGATGTCTGTTAGCGTCCCCACCACCCAATCCTGATCCGGCCAACTGGCCCGATGCACCACCGCGATCGGGCAATCTGCGCCGTAATGCGGCAGCAGTTCAGTGACGATTTTCTCCAGGTGATTGACCCCCAGATGAATCGCCATGGTCGCGCCATGCCGGGCCAGGCTGCTGAATTCTTCGCCCGGAGGCATCGCGGTCTTGTCCGCGTAGCGGGTCAGGATGACGCTTTGCGAGATGTCCGGCAGCGTCAACTCGGCGCCCAACAGCGCTGCACAAGCGGCCGTCGCGGTGACGCCGGGGATGATTTCAAACGGAATGCTCAGCTCGCGCAGATAACGAATCTGCTCGCCGATCGCCCCATACAGGCTCGGATCGCCGGAATGCACGCGCGCCACGTCCTGGCCTTTGTCGTGGGCGACTCTGATCAGTTCGATGATCTGTTCCAGGTGCAATTCGGCGCTGTTGACCACCTGTTCAGCCTGATGGCCTTCCAATACGGCTTCAGGCACCAGCGAGCCGGCGTAGATGATCACCGGGCAGCTGCGGATCAGCCGCTGGCCCTTGACCGTGATCAGTTCCGGGTCGCCGGGACCTGCGCCAATGAAGTAGACGGTCATGGCCGGCTCCTGTGAAAAATGGTCAAAGCAAGGCTTCAGATGAAGATTGCTCATGATCGAAGGCGGGGATTATCGAGGATTTTAGGCGCCGCCGGCCAACGCAAACGTCGCCTGGGCATATTTTTGTCGCGGGATCAGCAGTTTTGCCGGTGCCTGCGCCAGTTGTTCGGCGAGGGCCAGTGCGGCACTTTCCGCTATGCCGTAGCAGCCGGTGCGCTCGAAAGCGATTTGCGAGCGATGGCTGAGTTGCGGTTGATAACTGGAAAGTTGTTCGCTGCTGAAGCAGATCAGTGGCAGTGACAGTTGCCGGGCCAACTCGATCAGACCGGGCTCATCACGTTTCAGATCGATGCTGGCCAAGGCCTTGATCGCCTGTAATTCGATGTGATGAGCCTGCAACGCCTGGTCGAGCAACGTGCGCAGCGTGCTGGCCGGGCAGCCGCGCTGGCAACCCAGGCCGACCACCAGGGTCGGCGCTGCGCGCGTTTCACTCATGCGTGGTATTGACCATCGCTTTTGCGGCGGAACAACCAGGCGCTGATCAGGCCCATGGCCAGCCAGAACGCGGCGTTGGTCAGCTGCGAGGCAATCTTGAATTGCGCTTCGAGGGCTTCGGGGGCCAGCATCGAATGCACTTCAGGCTGCGGTGCGCCGATGATGTGCGGCACGGCCAGAATGGCGACACCGAGCACCTTCAGCAGCCAATGCCGGGCGAACACGATCAGCGCGATACCGACGGCGGTGGACGCTGCCGTGCTGATCCACCAGATCTGACGTTGTGTCAGGTCTGCGGCGGCAGTTCCCGGCAATTCCGGCGGCAAGCCCAGGGTCGGTGCGAGGACGAAGGTCGCATAACCGGCCAATCCCCAGAGCAGGCCTTGAGAAGTGCGAGTCGGGGCGCGCAGGGTGTAGAGACCAGCGAGCATCAGCGCAAAACCGACGGCGACCACCAGATTACCGCCAGTGGTCGACAGCACGCGCTGCCAGCCATCTTCCGGTTCCCAAGCCTCTGCATCGTGGGTGTGGCCAGCCATGGCACCTTCGGCATGTTCATGGACTTCAGCCGCCGGGGCTTTTTCGTAGGTCTCCGCCTGAAGAATCAGCGGTGCGACCCAGAAGCTTTGCAGCAGGGTCAGCAGCAGGGCGGCCAGCAAGCCGGTGAAACCTGCGGTTTGCGCTATACGCTTGATCATCTCGGCAGGTCTCAGTGGCACGGGAAAGCAGAACTGTGACGGGTATCGTGGGCGGCGTTGTGCACCGCATCGATGTGCGAGAAACCGGCAAAATACACAAGGCATGCGCCCAGGATCGATGCGCCGATAGCGGCAACGAGGCGTTGGCTCAGGGTGGAGGTGGTGCTGGCGGTGACGTGGCGAGTGCTGCTGATGATCGACATGGCGCTTCCCTCTGGTCAGTCAGTGGGTGAATCGAGCGCATGCAAACCCCCGCGAGCCGGGCACGCAGATGCTAAAACAGCGCCCGCCCACCGCGGGTTTGTTATTGATGTGTTGCGGGCCGGTCTCCGGGCTCACGAGGGGCTGGCATTCGCCGAACCTGCAAGAATCGCCTTCCCATGCCGAACTGCCGGCACAGTGGATCTGATTCTTCGCTCGCTTACCGTTGCGGGGGCAGCACCGGACTGACATGGCTTTTGAGTAAAGCACATGATTCACCGGTTTCCCGTTTCACCCTGTGAAGGGCACCCGTAACAAGGTGCGTAGGAGAGCATGGGCGAGGGCGGGGCGTCAATTGGCATGCGTTCTCAGTTGAGGGTTGCACAGAGTCCTGTGGCGAGGGGGCTTGCCCCCGCTGGGTCGCGAAGCGGCCCCCTGTGTTCTTTCGGGTACATCGCATGCACAGGATTTGCGACGGCTTCGCCGCCGAGCGGGAGCAAGCTCCCTCGCCACGGTGGATCGCGATCATTGACCCGCCCCGATGCGATGCGTAGCCTTGCGCTTTCGAGGTTCTTCGGCGCGTGCGCCGAAGCTAAGAAGGGAACGCGGTCGATGCCGCGGCTGCCCCCGCAACTGTGAACGGTTTCGTTTCTGCCATGCCACTGCGCTCCTTTGTTTTCAGGCGCGGGAAGGTGCAGGAACCGCCAGTCGAAAGACTGGCCCACCGTCAGCCAGGAGACCTGCCTCGATACAGATTCTCACTACAACCGGGCGGGGTGATCCGGTGGCGAATTCTTCCGAGCGCTCAAGCGCTGCCGGTTGTCGTCCCGTATGCCCGCCACCTTGCCAAAGGGCATCCGATGAAAACACTGGCCAAACTTCCCGTCACCATCGTCACCGGTTTCCTCGGTTCGGGCAAAACCACCTTGCTGCGACACATGCTCGATAACGCCCAGGGCCGGCGCATCGCGGTGATCGTCAACGAGTTTGGCGAGCTGGGCATCGACGGCGAAATCCTCAAGCAATGCTCCATCGGCTGCACTGAAGAAGAAGCCAATGGCCGCGTGTATGAGCTGGCCAACGGCTGCCTGTGCTGCACGGTTCAGGAAGAGTTCTTCCCGGTGATGCGCGAACTGGTCGCCCGTCGCGGTGACCTCGATCACATCCTCATCGAGACCTCCGGCCTGGCTCTGCCAAAACCGCTGGTTCAAGCCTTCCAGTGGCCGGAAATCCGCAGCGCCTGCACCGTCGATGCGGTGATCACCGTGGTCGACAGCCCCGCTGTGGCCGCTGGCACTTTCGCCGCGTTCCCGGATCAGGTCGACGCCCAGCGCAAACTCGACCCGAACCTGGACCACGAATCGCCGCTGCACGAGCTGTTTGCCGACCAACTGGCCAGTGCCGACCTGGTGATTCTCAACAAGGCCGACCTGATCAGCCCGGCGGATCTGGCCAAAGTGCGCCTGGAAGTCGCCGAAGAACTGCCGCCAGCGGTGAAAATCATCGAAGCCAGTAGCGGTCGCCTGCCGCTGGACGTACTGATCGGCCTGGGTGCTGGCTCTGAAGAACACATCGACAGCCGCCACAGCCACCATGACCATCACCACGATGGCGATGACCACGACGACCACGATCACGACGCCTTCGATTCGATTTCCATCGAATTGCCACAAGCCGACGAAAGCCTGTTGCTCGATGCCCTGACCCAATTGGTGGTCCAGCACGGCATCCTGCGGGTCAAGGGTTTCGCCGCGATCCCGAACAAGCCGATGCGCCTGCTGATCCAGGGCGTGGGCACGCGTTTCGACAAGCATTTCGACCGTCAATGGACCGCAGACGAAGCGCGCAGCACACGTCTGGTGCTGATCGGTCAGCAACTGGACGCCGCCTTGCTCGAAGCGCAATTGCGCGCTGCGCTCAGCGTTTAACCCATGCACCTGCTCAGGACCCAGCCCGGCGGTTTTGTCTCGGATGACAACATTGCCGACCTTGGCCAAACTCCCGCCGAACTGGTGATTCTGTGCAGCGGCGACTCCAGCCTGGCGCTGCTCGCCGAAGCGGCGCAGCAGTTGCCCGAGGACTATCCGAGCCTGCGCCTGGCCAACCCGATGCAGGTGCAGAATCATGCCTCGGTCGACTTGTACGTCGACGAAGTGCTGCGCCACGCCAAGGTGATTCTGATTTCGCTGCACGGCGGGATCGCCTATTGGCGCTACGGCATCGAACGCCTGATGGAGCTGTCGCAACGCGGCGTGCAGCTGATCCTGGTGCCGGGCGATGACCGTCCCGACCCGGAACTCAGTGATCTGAGCACCGTGCCTGTCGAAGACCGCGAGCGGCTTTGGCACTTTTTGCGTCAGGGTGGCATGGGCAATGCGCTGGATTTGTATCGTTGTCTTGCCAGTCGTTGGCTGGGCCGCGATTACCACTGGTCCGAACCGCAGACCTTGCCACGTACCGCGATTTACCACCCACACAAAAGCAACGCGACGCTGGGCGATTGGCAGGCCGATTGGCCGGTTGATCAACCGGTGGCGGCGGTGCTGTTTTACCGTTCGCACTTGCAGGCGGCGAACACCGCCTTCATCGATGTTTTCTGCCAGCGCTTGCAGGCGGCGGGGCTGAACCCGCTGCCGATAGCACTGGCTAGTTTGAAAGAGCCCGGCTGCCTGACGGTGGTCGAGGATTGGCTGGATGAAGTGCAGGCCTCGGTGATTCTCAACACCACCGGGTTTGCTCAATCGAGCCCGGAAGCCCCGCATCTGCGGCCCTTCCGGCGCAATATCCCGGTGATCCAGGCGATCTGCGCCCAGGACAACGAACCCGGTTGGCGCGCCAGCGAGCAAGGGCTCGGCCCACGGGATCTGGCGATGCACATCGCTTTGCCGGAACTCGATGGACGGATCATCAGCCGACCGATCAGCTTCAAGGACCTGGCCTGGCGCAGTGAGCGCAGTCAGTCCGATGTGGTCTGCTATCGACCGCAACCTGAGCGCATGGACTTTGTCGCTGAACTGGCGCAGCGCTGGGTCGAGTTGGCGCGGGTGGCCAATACTGAAAAACGTATTGCGCTGATCCTTGCCAACTACCCGACCCGCGATGGGCGGATTGGCAACGGGGTTGGCCTCGATACGCCGGCCGCGGCGCTGAAAATCCTGCGGGCGCTGCACGCAGAAGGTTATCCGTTGCCCGCTGATTTACCGGAAAGCGGCACTGCGCTGATTCAGCAGTTGCTCGGTGGGGTCAGCAATGACCTGGAGAGCATCGACCTGCGCCCGTGTCAGCAAAGCCTGGCGCTGGACGACTATTACTCGATGTTCAACGCCTTGCCCGAGGCCAACCGCGCGGCGGTGCTGGAGCGTTGGGGGACGCCTGAAAAAGACCCGATGTTCCGTGGCGGGCGAATGATGATTGCCGGGCTGCGGTTTGGCCTGACCTTTGTCGGCATTCAGCCGGCGCGCGGTTATCAGGTCGATCCGAGCGCGGTCTATCACGACCCGGACCTGGTGCCGCCCCACGGTTACCTGGCGTTCTATTTCTGGTTGCGCCAGGCCTACGGCGCCCACGCGGTGATTCACGTCGGCAAGCACGGCAACCTTGAATGGTTGCCGGGCAAGGGCGTTGGCCTGTCCGAAAGCTGCTGGCCGGACGCGTTGCTCGGACCGCTGCCGAACATTTATCCGTTTATCGTCAACGACCCGGGTGAGGGCGCGCAGGCCAAACGTCGGACTCAGGCGGTGATCATCGACCACCTGATGCCGCCGCTGACCCGCGCCGAAACCTACGGCCCGTTGCGCAATCTGGAACTGTTGGCCGACGAGTATTACGAGGCCCAGTTGCTCGACCCACGCCGAGCGCGTGAGTTGCAGCGCGACATTCTCAATCTGGTGCGTGAAACCCATATCGACCGTGAATTGCAGCTGGACGAGAAGCTCGACAGCGACGCCGATGCCGCGATCTGGTTGCCGCGTCTGGACACCTATTTGTGCGACTTGAAAGAGTCGCAGATTCGCGACGGACTGCACGTGTTCGGCGAATCGCCAAGCGGGCGTCTGCGTATCGACACGTTGCTGGCGTTGCTGCGAATTCCGCGCGGTGACGGGCGTGGGGCGCAATCGAGCCTGTTGCGGGCCTTGGCCAAGGCGTTCACGCTGGGCTTCGATCCACTGGATTGTGTGTTGTCCGATCCTTGGTCAGGTCCGAAGCCGGCTGAATTGCAGACGCTCAGCGCTGAGGCCTGGCGCACCGCTGGCGACACTCGCGAACGTCTTGAACTGTTCGCCGCGCAGTTGATCGAGCAGGCACTGAGCGCTGATGTCGAGTTGTTGAGTCAGCCCGGCTGGGGTGACGTCAGCGCGATTGTTGACAGCTTGCGTGAGGTGGTCGCGCCGCGACTGGACGCCTGCGGCCCGGCAGAAATGCGCGGTCTGCTGGATGCTCTCAGCGGTCGCTTTGTTCCGGCAGGGCCGAGTGGCGCACCGAGTCGCGGACGCCTCGATGTGCTGCCCACCGGGCGCAATTTTTACTCGGTGGACGTGCGCAACCTGCCGACCACCACCGCCTGGCGCATTGGCTTCCAGTCGGCGAACCTGATTCTTGAACGGCACCTGCAGGACCACGGCGATCATTTGCGCCAGTTGGGTTTGTCGGTCTGGGGCACGGCGACCATGCGTACCGGCGGCGATGACATCGCCCAGGCCATGGCGCTGATGGGCGTGCGTCCGGTCTGGGCGACGGGCAGTCAGCGGGTCGACGACTTTGAAATACTGCCGCTGAGCCTGCTCGACCGGCCGCGCGTGGACGTGACGTTGCGCGTTTCCGGGTTCTTCCGCGATGCTTTTGCCAACCTGATTCGGTTGTTCGACGCGGCCGTGCAAGCGGTTGCCACGCTGGACGAGCCCGACGACATGAACCCGTTGGCGGCCAAGGTCCGCGGCGAACGCGAAGCGCTGATCCAGTCCGGTCTGGACGAAGAGGCCGCAGCACGACAGGCAGGCTGGCGGATTTTCGGCGCCAAGCCCGGTGCCTATGGCGCGGGAGTACAGGGCGCCATTGATGGCCGTTTGTGGCAGAGCCGCGAGGATCTGGCCGAGGTTTATCTGAACTGGGGCGGCTACGCTTACGGCGGTTCCGATGAGGGCACGGCCGCTCGCGAACAGTTCGCCCAGCGCTTGAGCCAGGTTCAGGCGGTGCTGCAAAACCAGGACAATCGCGAGCACGACTTGCTCGATTCCAACGACTATTACCAGTTCCAGGGCGGCATGCTCGCCGCCGTGGAAAGCCTCAGTGGCGAAGCGGCGGCGAGCTACCATGGCGACCACAGCCAGCCGGACTTGCCGAAGATCCGCACCCTCAAGGAAGAGCTGAACCGGGTGATCCGCTCCCGAGCGGCGAACCCGAAGTGGATCGACGGGGTCAAGCGGCATGGCTACAAAGGCGCGTTTGAACTGGCGGCCACCGTCGATAACCTGTTCGCCTTCGACGCCACTACCCAGCTGATCGACGATCACCAGTACGCCTTGCTGGCCGACGCCTATTTGCTTGACCCGTCGACCCGCGAATTTGTCCAGCAGCATAATCCGCACGCCTTGCGCGACATGACCGAGCGCCTGCTCGAAGCTCAGCAGCGTGGGATGTGGCAGGAGCCGGGCGAGTACCGCGAGGCGCTGGAGAATTTGCTGCTGGATATAGAAGAAGACAGTTGACCGGGTACCTGCCTGCACCTGTGGCGAGGGAGCTTGCTCCCGCTGGGCTGCGCAGCGGCCCTAAAACCTGCAATTGCATTCTGTCAGGGATACTGCATTGGTTGGTTTTACGACTGCTTTGCCCGAACGCGGACCGGCCGACGGGAGCAAGCTCCCTCGCCACACCGCAATTACTGATCACGAACGAGAAAACCCGATGACCGACACCCCGCATTTCCCGCTCTCCGCCGTGGTCGGCGCCGATGCCCTGAAACTGGCGCTGTGCCTGACGGCCATCGACCCGAAAATCGGCGGCGTGCTGATCGAAGGGCCGCGGGGCATGGCCAAGTCGACGTTGGCCCGTGGCCTGGCGGATTTGCTCGCCAGCGGGCAGTTCGTCACCTTGCCCTTGGGCGCAACGGAAGAGCGCTTGGTTGGCACTCTGGATCTGGACGCCGCGCTGGGCGAAGGCCGTGCGCAGTTTTCCCCCGGTGTGTTGGCCAAGGCCGACGGCGGCGTGTTGTATGTCGATGAAGTAAATCTGCTGCCCGATCATCTGGTGGATTTGCTGCTCGACGTCGCTGCCAGCGGCACCAACCTGATCGAGCGCGACGGCATTTCCCATCGGCATTCGGCGCGCTTTGTGCTGATCGGCACCATGAACCCGGAAGAGGGCGAGCTGCGTCCGCAACTGCTCGACCGTTTCGGCCTGAACGTCGCGCTCAGCGGTCACACCGCGCCGCTTGAGCGCGGTCAGATCATCCGTCGCCGGCTGGACTTCGACAGCGACCCGCAAGCGTTCTGCGCCGAATGGGAAGCGCGGCAGCAGGCATTGCGTGAACGCTGCCAAGGTGCGCGTGCGGCACTGGCGAACATTCCTCTGGATGATCAGGCGCTGGCGCAGATCACCGAGCGTTGTTTTGCCGCCGGGGTCGACGGCTTGCGCGCCGACCTGGTCTGGTTGCGTGCGGCTCGCGCCCATGCGGCGTGGCGTGGGGCCGAGGCGATCAGCGAGGACGATATCGATGCCGTCGCCGAGTTTGCCTTGCGCCATCGGCGTCGCGACACGCCGCCGTCTGCGCCGCGCCAGAACCCCGCGCCAGACGCGTCCGCCGCTCAACCACCGAGCCCCGGCGAAGGCCAGGGCCAGTGGGGTGAAATGCCCGCTCAGGCATTACCCACCGGCGCCCGCCGTGAAGTGCCGAGCTGGCCAAAAAAGCCCTAGGCATTCGCCCTCGATCTGATGCGGGGGCGAATGCCAAACCCCGCGCAGGACGGCTGAAAAACGGCAGGCAGGGCCAGCGTCGAGCCAGCCAAAACGGCTCGGTCAATTGGCCCGGCACGCTGCTCAACGGCCGCCCGCGTCAACGCGAAGATCTGCTGTTTCATTTGCGCAGTCGTTCACCCCATGAGCTGTGGCTGGTGATTGTCGATGCCTCGGCCTCGACCCGGCGTCATCAAGCGTTGAGCGATGCCAAAGGCCTGCTGGCGCAACTGTTCGACGACGCCTATCGCCAACGTGCGCGCCTGGCGCTGTTGACCGCCAGTGGCGCTGCGCCGAAGTGGCAAGTGCAAGGCCTGAAAGCCTCGAACAGCCTGCGCAACTGGCTCGACGCACTCGGTGCGGGCGGAGGCACGCCGTTGTTCGCCGCGCTGGATGAGGCGACGCATTGGCTGGCGCTGCGGCAAAAGCGTTTTCCGGCAGAGCAACAACGCGTGTTGCTGCTGACCGATGGCCGCCTAAAAGCCACGCCAATGCAGGTGGCGCTCAATTGCCCGGCGCTGTTGGTGGACATCGAGCGCGGGCCGATTCGATTGGGCCGGGCGAAGGCCTTAGCGCATGAGTTGAACGCAGACTATCGACATATCGACACGCTTTAATCTGTCGAATTGCCAACAGCACCTATGCTGTGGGTTCAGCTCATCACAGGAGTGGATCATGCGTGCTCTAGCCGCTAACAGTCAGGACGATTTCCGCGTCAAAGCCTATGCCGGTACCAACGGTGTGTTACTGGCCATGGACCTGGCCGAACCCCGACGCAAAGGCCTGCTCGGTTTCGCCATCGAAAAACAGCAAGGCAGCGGGCCTTGGGAGTTTCTGTTCAATAGCCTGACCTTCCCCGGCAAGGCCCACACCTTTCCCCAGTACAACGCCACGCCCAGCGACAGCGCGCCGTTGCAGAAATATCGCTGGGCCGATTACACCGTCAAACCCGGGGTAACGATCAATTACCGGGTTCACTTGGCTTATGGCACGCCAGATGCGCCGCAATTGGGCGAGGCCCTGGCGGTGACGGTCACCACCGACAATGGCTTGCCGGCAGGCCAGCATGTCATTTTCAATCGTGCGGTGGCGGCCAGTCAGGCCTTCTCCCGGGAGTTTCCCGAGCTCGATGCACAGCTGAGCGCCAACAAGAACCTGTCTCTCGACGACTGGCCCGCCGCACCACGGCAATGGCTGGAGAACGGCTTGCTGGAGCAGATCACCGGTTTCATCGAGCGCGCCGTGGATGGCCAGTGGGCGCTGGACATTGCGATTTATGAGTATCAACTGCCGACCATTATCGATGCGGTCAACGCGGCGTTTGGGCGGGGTGCCAAGGTTCGGGTGCTGTATCACGCCAAGCCCGGTGATGCCGACACCACCATGAATGAAGAGAGCCTGGCGAAGCTTCCTGACGAGAGCAAGCGGGGGCGGGTGACCCACGCGATATTCCACGACAAATTCATCGTGCTGAGCAAGATCGATGGTGGTGAATATCGGCCGCAATCGGTGCTGTGCGGCAGTACCAACTTCACCGACAACGGCGTCTACCGCCAGGCCAACGTGGTGCATGTGCTGGACAATACCGCTGTGGGTGTCCGTTATTTGCAAGTGTTCGAGCAGATCTGGGCTGCGCCGACCGATGTGGGCGCCACGCGTACCTGGTTGACCAAGAACAACCCGATGGACCCGTCACAGCCGTTGTTTGTCGGTTTTTCACCGCGTACCGGCCAGGCCGATCTGCAGCAGTTCGTCGAGATCATCAATGCGGCGAAGAAGGACGTCCTGTTTGTCACCGCGTTCGCGCTGCCGGACGAAATCCTCAACGCCTTGCTCGGCCAGCCCCACGACGATGTACTGCGCTATGGCCTGCAGAACACCGCCAGCCGCATCACCGGTTATCACGCCGACCGCACGGCCGATTTCGCCGCCACTGCGTTGCTCAACACCGGTATCGAAGGCTGGCTCAAGGAAAGCATGAAAGGCCAGAAGGGCGATCTGCTGGTGCATCTCAAAGCCATCGTCGTCGATTTCACCACCGACGCGCCGACCATCATCAGCGGCAGTCACAACCTGAGCATCAACGCCAGTGAAGGTAACGACGAAAACTTCCTGATCATTCGCGGCGACACCGATCTGGCCGACCGCTATGGCCTGGAATTGCTGCGCTTCTACGAGCATTACCGCTTCCGCTATGCCGCCAAACAAGAGGACCTCAAGCAGGTTCCGCCTTTGGCGGTGGATGACAGTTGGACCAACGCCTATTACCTGGACGGCGACCTGCGAATGCTCTCGCGGTTGCGTTTTTCCGGGCGGTAAATACTGACCGATTTCGTGTGGCCTTGAACGTCATGCCGCCGGTCTGCTTTCACTGGGGCTGTGCGGCACCTGATCTACCGTTGCCTGTTGAGGAGTGCGCTCCTCATTCACGCGGTTTTTCAGGGAGAACTACCATGGCACATGTACGGCGTGATGTATGGAAGCTGGGTTCTGGCTGGAGCGATACCTTGTTGTGGTATGCGCGTGGCGTCGGAGTCCTTCAACAACGACCGATCACTGACCGCACCAGTTGGCGGTTTCTGGCGGCCATTCACGGTATCGATATTCCCCTTTGGCAAAGCGCCGGTTATCTGCGACGGGGTGAGCAGCTACCGTCCCAGGCAGATCAGGACAGCTATTGGAATCAGTGTCAGCACCAGACCTGGTACTTTTTGCCGTGGCACCGCGGCTATCTTGCTTCATTCGAACAGATCGTCCGCAAGGCTATCGTCAGCCTCGGAGGGCCAAGTGATTGGGCCCTGCCGTACTGGAATTACAACGAGAACCAGCAGACGCTGAACCTCCCGGCCTGCTTCGCCGCGACTGCCTTGCCCAACGGTGAGCAGAATCCCTTGTTTGTGGCTCGCCGGTTTGGCCCGACCGGCAACGGGGTGGTGGTGCTCAACGAGCAGCGGATCAATCTGCGCCCGGCCCTCACCGATCATGAGTTCGCCGGCGGTTCCGGTGGTGGCTCTCCAGGCTTCGGTGGCCCGGTGACGGTGTTCGAGCACTATGGCCAGGTCAGCGGTCGGCTCGAGTCGCAACCGCACAACTACGTGCACGTCGCCGTGGGCGGCCAGCAACAGGGCAGCCGGGTGCCGGGGTTGATGATCGATCCGGATACCGCCGCCCTGGACCCGATATTCTGGCTGCATCACGCCAACATCGACCGGCTCTGGGACGTGTGGCGGCAACGCGACCGGCAGAACCGCAACCCGGTCAACAGTGCGTGGCTCAATGGCCCGCCGACCCCGGGTCGTGGCTTCGTGGTACCGACGGTCAGCGGCCAGCCGTGGCCGTTCAAGGTGTCTGACATGCTCGATACCCGGGCACCGAAGCTGGATTATAGTTATGAAGATACATCCGACCCGCTGCAGGGTACCCGGGCATTTCAACAACGCTTGGAAACCTTGCGCGCAAGCCCCGAGCCTCTTGGTGCTGCAGCCGTGAAGGAAAAGTCCATGAGCGCCCAATCACCCGCCGAACTGCTCGGCGCCAATGACAAAGCCATCGCCTTGACCGGCGCTACAGTCGAGACGCCTTTGCAACTCGACCAGAGCACCTCGGGCAAGCTGATGGGCAACCTGAAATCCCGGGCCTTTGCCCCCACGGTTGTGGAGCATTCCCTGGACCGGGTGTACCTCAACCTGGAAAACATTCGCGGAAACAATGACGCGGCGACATTCGACGTGTTCATCAGCTTGCCGGTCGAGGGACAGTTGTCGGCGCTGCCTGACCAGTACGTCGGGTCGATCTCGCTGTTCGGCGTGCGCAAGGCCAGCAGTCCGGACGGCCAGCATGGCGGCAAGGGCGTGAGCCATGTGCTGGAGATCACTGATGTCTTCGACAAGCTCAGTGCCAGCGGCCACCCGGTTCTGGCGAAATTGAAAGTGCGCTTTGTGCCGGTGACCGATGTTCAGGCCGAGGACAACATCACGGTCGGTCGCGTGAGTGTCTACCGGCAAGGCGACTGAAGATGGGGCCATACCTCATCCAGGTCGTTACCCGAGGCTTCCTGCCATGGCTGATCCTGATCAGCCTGGCAGGTTGGGGGCTGCTCCTCGGTTCGGTGCAGATGCTGTCTATCCCGGCATTCTGCGGAGCCTTCGTGCCTCTTGCTTATGCCGCGAGCTGGCAGGGGATTGAACAGGCGTTGCTGTTCAATCCTCCCCGCCAGTTGGTGGTTTCATGGCTATTGATGTTGCTGGCGATGACCCCCTTGCTGCTGGTCCATCCGCTGACTTATGTGTGGCAACGCAGTTTGTTGAGGAAGCGCTGGCAGGCGGTGGTGTTGTTTGTGCTGGGTTTCGCCAGCGTCTGGACGCTCGCCGGTCTGCTGCTCATGACCTCGGTAGTCGCAGCGCGGGTGATGTTTGGGGTTTCGCAGGCGATGGCGTTTGTCGTTACTTTGGCCGTGTGCCTGGTGTGGCAGGCCTCGCCGCTAAAACAACGGTACCTGAACCGCTGTCATAACCAGCCAAGGATTTCGGCGTTCGGCTGGGGGTTTATCAAGGATTGTCTGGCCTATGGTGTGGTCAGCGCAGGCTGGTGCGTCGGGTCGTGCTGGGCCCTGATGTTGTTGCCGATGCTGGCAGAGCAGGGGCATGTGCCGCTGATGCTGTTGAGCATGGGCTGGATGCTGTGGGAGCGCTTTAAAAGTCCTCGCCCCGTTCGTTGGCACTGGCCGTTCTCACTTCATCTGAATCGTTGACCCCCCGTAGGAGCTGCGTATGCCATCCGGCTATTTGCTCATCGCTGTCCGGTACTGGCGTGTGCGTTTGGCGATGTACAGCTGGTCGAGGATCAACGCCCAGAGCGCCAACATGCTGAGCCTCAATGGTTTTGTACATCGCCTGGCTGGTTTTTATGTTGATTGTCCAGAATCACCCGTCCCCACGGACGGTAGCGCAAGTCGAATACGGCTGTCGGATGGCAGCCATTCGAGGTGGTGTCCGGGGTGGCCGGCTCGGCACGGAACGGCTGGCCCTCGGCGCTGACCTGGCGGAACGCTTCACGCACGATACCGACCGAGCAGGGCAGTGCACTGGCGTAACTGTTGCGCACCACCGACGGCAGGCGTCCTGTGCCGGCGCCGTCCTGCCACCAGACCTGAATCCCGCTGCCGGCCAACTTCCCCAGCCAGTCTGCATTGACCTGCGGCGCCAGTTTGCCGGCACTGAACGCGCTGATGTGCAGCGGCGCGTCGAGTTGGCGGGCGAAGTCCTGGAGTTGCCGTTGCAAATGCTCGCGTCTGTCGGCGGCTGTGAAGTGCGCGTCGTCCAGTTCCAGCGGCAAGTACCAGCCGCTGACGGGCAGTTTCCAGTCCTTGCGCAGTTTTCGCTGCCGGGCCAGTGACTGTCCAAGTTGCGCTTGCCAGTAGGACGCCAGCCCGGCGCTGTCGAGCTGGTCGATACGCTGGTAATACGCCGGGTCCATGGACAGCCCGAGCACCAGTTTCAGCCCCTGCGCCTGGGCCTCGCGCAGACTGTTGGCGAGCCAGCCGTTGGCTTCGCCAAAGACCGAATCACCGTACGCCGTCCATTGCACGATGATCGTGGTCGCGCCCTGTTTGGCGCTGGCTTGCCAGACCTGTCGCCATTGCGCCTGACTCAGGTTGGCGTCGACATTCAACGGTTGAAAGAAAATCCGCTCATCAGCGCGGACCTGCTGACTGCCAAGCAACAGCAGGCAGAGAAGAAGCATCAATCTGTTCATCAGAAATTCAACTCCACGCCCAGCAATACGCCATTGCCACCTTCATACAAATTGCCGCCCAGCGATTGCTGATACTCGGTGCGCACGGTCAGGTGTGCGCGGTAGGCGTTGTAGATGTCGTCGTCGAACCACCATTGCCATCGCACGCCGAGACCGGTGCGCAGGTCCTGGCGCCAGTCGTTGTTCGGGTCCTGACTGGCAAACTCGAGGAAGCCATACGGCATGATGGTTTGCGCGCTGTTGAACGGTAGCTTCCAGGCGTGCCCTTGCTGGAAACGCGACAGCCATTGATGGTCGCCGGCCTTGGTCCACCACGCTGCGTCGAGGTAAAGAAAACGTTCCTCCCAGTCGCTTTCATCGACTCGCCAGTCATTGCGAAACCGGCCTTGATCGAGGAACGAAGCGGTGGCGCGCAGCAAGTAGTCGGTGTTGGTGTGGCCGTCTTTGCGGTGGTCGTTGAGCTGGTCCCAAAGCTGATTCGGGTTGAGAAACTCACCCAGACTCAGGCCTTGCTTGTCCTGATCGTCGAAGGTGTTCTGTTGGTAGACCTCGGCGTAGAAGTTGATGTTCGCCGTGCCCCAGGGTTTGTAGCGTAGGCCCAGGCCAGTGCCGACGGATTCTGCGTAACTGGAGCGGCCAGTGCCGCCCAGCAATGCCCGGCCATACACCGACAGTGTGCTACCGGCGCGGCTGGGTTCATCGCCCAAGGCATGGTCCCACATCGCCACCTGCACATTTTGCGAGGCGGCGTGGCGAGCAGTGCCTTGGGTGTTGTCGGGGCGCAGGATGTCGTTGGTCGAAACCCCGGCCGGCGACCAGGTGCTGGCGAGGGTCAGGCTGTCACGTCTGGCCAGGGTTTCGTGGGCGCGACGTTGGCGATAACGGCGAGCCTGGAGGCTGCCGCTGTCGTCGTCAGCGGCCACCGGGTTTTGTTCAAGGTCGATGACCCGGCGCAGTTCCTTGCGCGCCGAGGCGCTGTCTGCGACTTCGTCGTAGCGCCAGGCCAGGGTTTCGCCGAGGCTATAGTCCTCGGGGAAATGCTGGGTGGCGGTTTGCAGGTAGGGGATCGCGCTGGCGCGCTCTTGGCGGGTTTCGGCCCCGGCCAGGCGCATGCCGTAGTCGGCGCTGTAGCGTGGGTTTTTCGGGTCGCGGCGTACCGCTTCGGCCAGCCATACCGTGCTTTGCGGCAAATCGCCGGCCTTTTGCGCGGCCACCGAGGCGGCATAAAAGTGCCCGGCGTCAGGCGATTGCTGCAACGCCTGACGCTGACGCTCAAGGGCCAGTGCGTTATTGCCCCGGGCTTGGGCGATGGCCGCGCCGAGGGCCCATTCGTTGCTGCCGCGAGTGTGGCTTTGTTGCCAATAGCGTTCAGCGGTGTCGGTGTCGCCGACGTTCAATGCGCTGCGGCTGGCAGTGAGGCGGGCGTTCTCGGTGAGCTGGCTGTCCGGCACGCTGCGCCAGATACGCAAGGCGCCGGCGGAGTCACCAGCGGCTTCCAGGGCGTAGGCCAGCGGTAAGCGACTGCCGCGATCACCGAGTTTTTCCGCGTTCTGGTAATAGACCACCGCTTCGCCTGGCCGGTCTGGCATGGCACAGCGACCCAGGGCGCGGAATTCGCCGGGATCGGCAGGTTGCGCGCCGATCGCCTGACGTACCGCGTCACACTGGCCGTTCTCTGCCAGTTGCCCGAGCATTTGGCCGCGCGTTGCGGCGTCGACCCGATTCAACAGCAAGGCCATGCGTTTTTGCTGAGTAGGGGTTGTCGTCGACGACGAGCCATAGAGCCCGGCCAGGCGCTGCAACATGGCTGCCGGCAAGCGCCCGCCATGGCGGTCGAAGGCGTCTTCCAGCAATTGCTGCGCATGCTCACGCTGGTCGTTGTTGAGCGCCAGGTAGGTGGCTTGATTGAGTGAATCGAGGTTACCAGTCTGTTGGTAATGCCGTTCCCACAGCGGGGCCGCTTCACCGTTACGGCCCAGCGCCTGAAGCAGTTCGGCACGGCGCTTCACCACGTCGGGGGTTTGCGGTTGGCTAGCGAGCCAGGCCATGACTTTGTCGCTGTGTCCCTGTGCCTGCCAGACATCAAGCAAACGTTCGCGGCGTTCGCTGTCCCAGGGTTCGGGCAGGCGCTGGTTTTGCAGCAGTTCGGTGGCTTGCAGGCGTTGTGCGAGGACCAGCCAGGTCTGCGGATCATCGCTGGGCGAGCAGCCACGCAACTGGGCGAGTGCGGCTTGCGGGGCGCGACGCGACAGCCATTCTGCGGTTTCCAGGCACGGGCGTTGCAACTCGCTGCTCAGGCTTTGCACGGCCTGTGTGTCGCCGGTTTGCCGCGCCAGTTCCCACAGTCGTTGGCGCTGGGCCGGATCGGCAAGGTCGCCGGCCGGCAATGATTGCATCCAGCGTTGAGCCTGTTGGATATGGCCCATGGCAACCGCCCGATCGACCATCGCCAGCCGCACCTTGCGTGCCGCTTCCGGGGTCGGCGCCTGTTGCAACAGATCCTGCAAAGGCTTTTCTTCGAGGCGTTGCACATAGGCGTTGGCCAGTCGTTGCCAACCTTCGGCGTCGAGTTGTTTACTCGCCGCCAATGGCGCGAGTTGCTCAATGGTGCCGTTCCAGTCGCGCAGTTGCTCGGACCAGTTGGCGCGGGCCAGGCGCAGAATGTTGTCGTCGCCCTTTGGCGACAATTGTGCCAGCCAGTCGTGGGCTTTGAGTGCGCCACCAAACTTGGCCAGACTCAAGCTGTAGGCCTGCCACAGGCGTACGCGCTGGTTGAGGGGGCTGGTGGCCAGCCATTTTTCGACCTGTTCGGAGGTGGGTGGGTCCTGTTCGATCCAGGTCAGTCGCAGGTTGAGCAGGGCCTCGCTGTTGTCCGGATTGTCCGGCAATGCTTGCACGGCTTCGTTGTAGCGCCGTTGCTTGGCCAGGGCCTCGACCAGCAATGCCCGGGCCTCGTCGTTTTTCGGGACTATGGTCAGCAAGTGGTGCATCAGTCGTTCGACTTCAGCCCAATTGCCTTTTTTCGCTTCGCGGTAGCTGCGGTCCATGTACGGGAAACTGCGGAACTGCTCGAAATCGCTGAGCGGCGCCGCGTCTACCCAACTGGCAGCGCTCGCGCAAAGCAACAGGCTAGCGAGCACCAGTTGATGACAAATACCCGGCCTCATGCGACCTCCCGGGCGATGCGGAAAGCTGCTTGTTGTTCCGCAGATTGTTCGGCCAGCGCCTGTTGCAGTATCTCTGGGGTGATCATGCCGCGTTCGATCAGGTGATCGCCCAGCGACATGCGCTCGGCGTCGAAGTCGATCAGCGCCTGATTGAACAGTGTTGTCGGGACCATGCCACGCACTTGCAGCAGGTTGCCGAGCAATACCTGGTGATGGCCCACGCGCTCCAGCAGGGCTTCATCATCCTGATGACGCTCAAGCACTTGCAGCATGTGACGGACATCCTCGTTTTGCAGCGCGCTGGGGTACCAGTAGCGGATACCCAGCGTGACTCGGCCCTGCGGTGCCAGGCGGCAGCGAACCGAGCGTTTCAATTGACGGCTGATGGCCCCCAGCGAAACCTGACTGACCGGACCTTCGGAGGCCAGCACCAAGGTTGTGCCTTCTTCGGCAACCGGCAATACGCCGTAGTGGGTGGCAACTTTGCGTGGTACGCGGTCGATCAGCTGTTTGTCGAGCTTGAACGGATTGAGTGGCGCCCACTCCAGGTCCAGTTGCTCGGCCAGGGTTTCGACCAGTTGGGTGCTGTTGATGTGCTCGCGCAGCAGCAGTTCATGACCGAGGCGACGACGCACCGGGTTGGTGATCGCGGCTTCCAGTTGCTCTTCGGTCAGCAGGCCTTTTTCTACCAGTCGATGGCCCAGCGGTGTGCGCTGGGCTTTGGCCAGGGCCGGGAACTCATGGGTGGTCTTGTCCCAGGCCACGCGGCGCGAATCGCCCATTTCCATAACCTGACGCAAGGCGCGCAGGTTGGCGAAAAAATTCACGAAGTTGCTCCACATCATCCGTGGCGCCGACAGCAGGCCCTGACCCAGACCGTAGAAACGGGTAACAAACCAGGCGCGCTGGAACAGACGGTTGAGCAGCATCAGGCCGTTCAGCCAGAGCAGCGCTGAAAGCAGGATGCTGTCCGAGAGAATCGAGGGGAAGCGCCAGGCGTCCGGTGAAATCAGGGTGATCAGCCACATTGCCAGCAGCACCAGAAACAGCAGATTGACCATAAAACTCAGCAGATAGGCGATGAGTCCTCGACGGTCGCGCCAGAGGAAATAGTTCAGCAAACCTTGGGGGCTCCAGCCCAGGTTCTTGGTGCCCTGGAACACGATGCCGACAATCCAGCGCGACTTCTGCCGGATCGCGTGTTGCAGATTTCGCGGAAAGTGTTCGCGTACGCAAATGACCTGGGAGAACACCCGGTTCATACCCACGATCCACTTCTGTTCCAACGCCAGTTTCGGGTCGGTGACCGAGTAGCGGGCGAAGATGCACTTCATGCCTTTTTGCTTGAGGCGGAAACCGATGTCGTAGTCTTCGGTCAGGCTCTGCACGTCGAAGGCGATGCCATCGCCGTCTTCCAGCAGAGCGCTGATCGCCTTGCGACTGAAGCAGGTGCCGACGCCGGCGCTCGGCACCTGGCCGGTCAGCGCTTCGCGCACGATCACGTCCTTGCCGTGGTTCTCGGCGAACTCATCGACATAGTGCCCGGCGGTGAAGCCGTGCCACTCCGGCGCGTAAGGGTAGACCGGAATCTGGATCAGGTCCTTGCTCGGCAGCAGGTAGTTGAAGAGGCGCAACTCCATCGGCGAAATCACGTCTTCGGCGTCGTGCAGGATGAACCCGGCGAATTCGATTTTCGCTTCGCTTTCAAAGCGCAAAATCGTGTCGATGATGCTGTTCAGGCAGTCGGCCTTGCTGGTCGGGCCGGGTCGGGCGCAGACCACTTTGTGTACGTTGGGATAGTACCGGCACACCGCATCGACGTCGGCCTGGGTCTCGGCGTCGTTGGGGTAGGTGCCGACGAAGATCTGGTAGTTCTCATAGTCGAGGGTCGAGGCCGCGAGCCGGGCCATTTCACCGACCACGCCGACTTCGTTCCATGCCGGAACCATAATCGCCAAGGGCTTCTCGGGGATCTCATAGAGTCGCTGTTCATCGGCACGCTTGAATTTCTCGTAGATCCGCCAACGCCGGATCAGCTTGCGACTCCAGTAGATCAGGTCGATGAACAGGTCATCCAGACCCAGCACAAACATCAACAAGGCCAGGGTGATCGCAAGGTATTTCAGGCCAAACAGTACGTATGCAAAGAAATCGACAAACGCCAGGCTCATAACGTGCTACTCGCCGAGTGCGCGCTCAACCAGGTGCATAGACGTTTGGCGATACGTTCACTGGCGTGCCCATCACCATAAGGGCTGTGGATGCGGCTCATGCGTTTGTAGGTGGCCTCGTCATCGAGTAGCTGGCTGGCTTCCTTGACGATCTTCGCGGTGTCGGTACCCACCAGCAACACGGTGCCACCTTCGAGCACCGATGGTCGCTCGGTTACTTCGCGCAGCACCAGCAACGGTTTACCAATGGCGGGGGCTTCCTCCTGGATGCCACCGGAGTCGGTCAGGATGAAGTGTGCACGGTCCATCAGCCAGACGAAATGCTGATAGTTCTGAGGCGCGATCAGATAGATGTTCGGTTTGTCCGAAAGCATGTCATACACGGCGCTTTGCACCCGCGGGTTCAGATGCACCGGGTAGACGAACTGGACATCGGGATAGCGCAGGGCCAGCTCAGCCAGGGCCTGGCAGATATTGCGGAAGCCTTCGCCGAAGTTTTCCCGACGGTGGCCGGTGATCAGCACTATGCGCCGGTTGTCGTCGAGCATTGCCAGCGGAGAGCCGGCGGCGGGGTGCCAGTGGATTTCCTGCTGATGGGTACGCATCCACAACAGTGCATCGATCACTGTGTTACCGGTGATCTCGATGCTTTCCAGCGGCACACCTTCGCGCAGCAGGTTGTCCTGGGCGTAACGGGTCGGTGAAAAGTGCAGGTCGGCAATCACCCCGGTCAGACGTCGGTTGGCTTCTTCCGGCCATGGTGCGCGCAGGTTGCCGGTGCGCAGACCGGCCTCGACGTGGCCGATCGGCAAATGACGATAAAAGGCGGCGAGGGCGGCGATGAAGCTGGTGGTGGTATCGCCGTGTACCAGCACGATGTCCGGATGCAGGCGTTCGTAGCTTTTATCCAGGTTGATCAGCAGTTGCTGAGACAGGCCGTTGAGGGACTGGCTCTGAGTCATCACTTGCAAGTTTTCATCGACCGTCAACTCGAACGAGTCGAGCACCTGTTTGAGCATCTCCAGGTGCTGGCCGGTGGAGCAGATGTTCAGCTCGATACCGGGCCACTGACGCAGAACCCGGGCCAACGGGGCCATCTTGATGGCCTCCGGCCGAGTACCGAAAACCATCATGACTTTGAACGACATTGCCCCCTCCCGAACCGATACGTCACTCGAACCTCACGGTTTGGGCGAACGCTTTTCAATCGGTCCATTAAAGGAAAGCAGTGGAACGGGGGGTTGTCCAATACGCCGCTGAGCTTCTCAGCGACTTTTGCGGATGACGGCGGCTCGACGATCGACCAATCGATGTGCCCGTGGGACGGTACGCAAGGTACCAAGGGTATGCTGCAACCATGACAGATCGTGGCGAGGTTCGCGCACGACAAATTTGCGTCGCGCCTTGCCGATGAGGCTGGCAAAGACATCGTTCAAGGCCTCTACATTTTCAAAGCCTTTGAGTTTCTTCAGCAGTTTCCCGTTGCGATAGAACAACACGGTGGGGGTACCCCTGACCTCGGGGTGAGGGGGGCACTCGGTGGTATTCAACATGTAACAATCGGCGCGATCTTTATACGCCTCGGCCGTCTCCCGAAATATCGGCCCGGCAAACTCACAGGCGTAGCAGTGCGGATTACTGAAATACAGGACGACTGGGCGGTAGGTCCTCAATGCCCGGAGGTATTGCGGTGCGAGAGAATGGGTTGTCGGGCTCATTGAAGTCTTCCTTGTTCAGCCGCAAGACGAAGAGAAGGTGCGTAATAACGCTAATTCCGTATGCAGGGCGCGTCTACTGTCAGAGTTGACAGGTACAGAGCGTTGACTCGCCTCGTTTGGAAGCGGACGCGCCCTCAAATGTGGCCCCACTACCCGCGCCTGTAGCCAACGGTAGCGCCTGTGCGCTGCGGCGTTTGGTAACGCCTGTTTCGTGCATTCGTGCATCCCGTTGATTCAATTCATATTTCAATTGCGCAGGGATTTCCCTTCCCGGCTATGGCACACTTTCTGCTGTCTATTCCGTTGTTACATACCACGTTCCGGTATAGCGGAATAAACATCATCCTGGAGTGCCCGTCATGCAGCGTCGACTTTCCTTGTTTACAGCGTGTGTTTTTCTCTTTGCGGCCACAGCCTCTGTCGTGGGCATTGCCCAGGCGGCGGACAGCAAGCTCGACAACGTGTTGAAGCGCGGGCATTTGATCGTGGGCACGGGCAGCACCAACGCGCCGTGGCACTTCCAGGGCGCGGACGGCAAATTGCAGGGCTTTGATATCGACATCGGGCGGATGGTCGCCAAGGGCTTGTTCAATGACCCGAGCAAGGTCGAGTTCGTGGTGCAGTCGTCGGATGCACGGATTCCCAATTTGCTGACCGACAAGGTCGACATGAGTTGCCAGTTCATTACCGTCACCGCCAGCCGTGCGCAGCAAGTGGCGTTCACCCTGCCGTACTACCGCGAAGGCGTTGGCCTGCTGTTGCCGGCCAACAGCAAGTACAAGGAAATCGAAGACCTGAAAGCGGCCGGCGACAGCGTCACCGTGGCGGTGCTGCAAAACGTCTATGCCGAAGAACTGGTGCACCAGGCGCTGCCCAAGGCCAAGGTTGACCAATACGACAGCGTCGACCTGATGTACCAGGCAGTCAACTCTGGCCGTGCCGACACGGCTGCCACCGACCAGTCTTCGGTCAAATACCTGATGGTGCAGAACCCTGGCCGCTATCGCAGCCCGACCTACGCCTGGAGCCCGCAAACCTACGCCTGCGCGGTTAAACGCGGCGATCAGGACTGGCTGAATTTCGTCAATACCGTCTTGCATGAAGCCATGACCGGCGTTGAGTTCCCGACTTACGCGGCATCCTTCAAACAGTGGTTCGGTGTCGATCTGCCGTCCCCGGCAATTGGCTTCCCTGTCGAATTCAAATGATCCAGTGAGAGTGGGGCGCCCCCGATGCGCCCCGCTCAAGGTACTGCTGACCATGAACTATCAGTTGAACTTTGCCGCCGTCTGGCGCGATTTCGACACCTTGCTGGCGGGGCTCGGCCTGGGTCTTGAACTGGCGTTGGTGTCGATCGCCATCGGTTGCGTGATCGGCCTGCTGATGGCGTTTGCTTTGCTCTCAAAGCACCGCACATTGCGGGTGCTGGCATCGGTGTACGTGACGGTGATCCGTAACACGCCGATTCTGGTGTTGATTCTGTTGATCTACTTTGCGCTACCGAGCCTGGGTATTCGGCTGGACAAACTCCCGTCGTTCATCATCACCCTGTCGTTGTATGCCGGGGCGTACCTGACCGAAGTGTTCCGCGGCGGGTTGTTGAGCATCCCTAAAGGCCTGCGTGAAGCCGGGCTGGCGATTGGTCTGGGGGAGTGGCAGGTGAAGGCCTACGTCACCGTGCCGGTGATGTTGCGCAACGTGTTGCCAGCGCTCTCGAACAACTTCATTTCGCTGTTCAAGGACACCTCGCTGGCGGCGGCGATTGCCGTGCCGGAGCTGACCTATTATGCGCGCAAGATCAACGTCGAAAGCTACCGGGTGATTGAAACCTGGCTGGTGACGACAGCGCTCTATGTTGCGGCCTGTTATCTCATCGCGATGCTGCTGCGTTACCTCGAGCAGCGTCTGGCGATTCGCCGTTAGGAGCGCACCCATGTACGAGTCCCCAAGTTGGTTGCATGAGTTATGGGTCGCCCGCGACACCCTGTGGTCGGGCTTTTTGACCAGTGTGCAGTGCTCTGTCCTGGCGATCATGCTGGGCACCCTGATCGGCATCGTTGCCGGGCTGGTGCTGACCTACGGCACGATATGGATGCGTGCACCGTTTCGTTTTTACGTTGATCTGATCCGTGGCACACCGGTATTTGTGCTGGTGCTGGCCTGCTTCTACATGGCGCCCGCGCTGGGTTGGCAGATCGATGCGTTCCAGGCCGGAGTGCTGGGGCTGACGCTGTTCTGCGGTTCGCACGTTGCCGAGATCGTTCGCGGCGCGTTGCAAGCGCTGCCACGTGGGCAGATGGAAGCGAGCAAGGCCATCGGCCTGACGTTTTATCAGGCCCTCGCTTACGTGCTGCTGCCTCAGGCGCTGCGGCAGATTTTGCCGACCTGGGTCAACTCATCGACCGAAATCGTCAAGGCTTCGACCTTGCTCTCGGTGATCGGTGTGGCCGAGTTGCTGCTGAGTACCCAGCAGATCATTGCGCGGACCTTCATGACCCTGGAGTTTTACCTGTTTGCCGGTTTTCTCTTTTTCATCATCAACTACGCCATCGAATTACTCGGCCGGCATATTGAAAAGCGGGTGGCCTTGCCATGACTCAAGCTCAAGCTCAAGTTTCGACAAAGAACGCTAGCCAGGCCCTGCTGGAGATTCGCGGTCTGCATAAGCAATACGGCCCGCTTGAAGTGCTCAAGGGCGTCGACCTGACCATGCAGCGTGGCAACGTGGTCACGCTGATCGGCTCCAGCGGCTCGGGCAAGACCACGCTGCTGCGCTGCGTGAACATGCTCGAAGAGTTCCAGGGCGGGCGGATCCTGCTCGATGGCGAGTCCATCGGTTACCACGAGGTCAATGGCAAACGCGTGCGCCACTCGGAAAAAGTCATTGCCCAACATCGGGCGATGACCGGCATGGCGTTCCAGCAGTTCAACCTGTTTCCCCATCTCACGGCGTTGCAGAACGTCACCCTTGGCCTGCTCAAAGTCAAAAAGCTGCACAAGGATGAAGCGGTGGTGCTGGCGGAAAAATGGCTGGAGCGTGTCGGCCTGCTGGAACGTCGCGACCACTATCCGGGTCAGTTGTCGGGTGGTCAGCAACAGCGCGTGGCGATTGCCCGGGCGATTGCGATGAACCCGAGCCTGATGCTGTTCGACGAGGTGACGTCGGCTCTCGACCCGGAACTGGTCGGCGAAGTATTGAACGTGATCAAGGGCCTGGCCGAGGATGGCATGACCATGCTGCTGGTGACCCACGAGATGCGTTTTGCCTTTGAAGTCTCGGACAAGATCGTTTTCATGAATCAGGGGCGAATCGAAGAGCAGGGGCCACCCAAGGAACTGTTCGAACGCCCGCAATCTCCGCGTTTGGCGGAGTTTCTCAAGAACACGCGTTTTTAATATTCAATATCGAATCAGGAGAAACACCCATGAGCATTACTCGTTACGGCACTGGTAGCACCGCCGGTGGCGGCCAGCCCCGTCCTTTCGCCCGCGCGGTCGAAGCGGATGGCTGGTTGCATGTGTCCGGCCAGGTGCCGGCGGTGGACGGCGAAATCATTGTCGGCGGGATCGTCGAGCAGACTCACCAGACCATGCGCAACCTGATCGCGATCCTCGAAGAGGCCGGCTATGGCCTGGAAGACGTGGTGCGCACGGGCGTATGGCTGGAAGATCCGCGGGATTTCTGGAGCTTCAACAAAGTCTTCTCCGAATACTTCAGCCCCGAACACGCACCGGCCCGGGCTTGTGTGCAGGCGAACATGATGGTCGACTGCAAGGTCGAGATTGATTGTGTGGCGTACAAGAAGAAGTGATGACTGATCGTTCCCACGCTCTGCGTGGGAACGTATCCAGTGACGCTCCGCGTCACATCAAGAAGCGGACGCAGAGCGTCCAGTGAGGCATTCCCACGCAGAGCGTGGGAACGATCAGGGAACCCACCGACATGACCGAAGACACCATCAAGCGCCGGGCCCGCGGTCTGGACCGGGCGTTCGATATTCTCGATTTCCTCAAGGAAATTGGCCAGCCGCTACGGCCGAACGATATCGCCAGCGGTATCGGCAGTCCGAAATCCACGGTTTACGAACTGGTCGCGTCCCTGCTTGAGCGACGGATTCTCGAACCGGTGGGCAAGGAAGGTCACGTCTATCTTGGCCGGCAACTGTACTTTCTGGGGCAAGCGCATCTGCGTCATTTCGACCTGAGCCGCGAGGCCGATCATGCCTTGCAGGAAATCGTCAGCCAGACCCGCGAAACCGCGCAGATGTGCCTGCTCAACGGGCGCAAGTACACGGTGGCGTTGATGAAGGAGGGCGAGCGGCATTTCCGCATTTCCTCGGACATCGGCGAGAACGCGCCGATCCCGTGGACCGCTTCCGGGCGCTTGTTGCTGGCGCACTTGAGTGACCAGCAAATCGTCGACCTGATCGATGAAGATGACTTCATCCTGCCTGGCGGCGAACGCCTGCCGCTGGAGCGTTTTCTGGCGGAAATCCGTCAGGCTGGTATCGACGGATTCTTCTCCTTCGACAGCGTCGCCGACACCTTTACCCATTGCTTTGCCGCCCCGGTGAAAGACCCGAGTGGCGTCGCCATTGCGACCCTGTGCATCGTCGCCCCAAGGGCCGATGCCAAGAACAATTACAACGACTATCGCCGGGTGCTGATCGAAAGTGCGAACAACCTGGCCCGTCGCATCAACGAATAACAGTGGCCGTTCGCGGCCGCGTGTGAGGAGTTAGAACATGCCTTCTGCCTTGAACATCGCCGCCGTGGAAAAGGGCGCCGGCCAACCCGGCGCCAATCTGGTGCGTGACGTCAGCCTGCCGGCGCTGGTGCTGCACCGCGAAGCGCTGGAACACAACATTCGCTGGATGCAGGCGTTCGTCAGCCACAGCGGTGCCGAGCTGGCGCCGCACGGCAAAACCAGCATGACCCCGTCGCTGTTTCGCCGGCAACTGGAGGCGGGCGCCTGGGGCATTACCCTGGCCACTGCGGTGCAGACCCGCGCGGCCTACGCTCATGGCGTGCGCCGGGTGTTGATGGCCAATCAATTGGTGGGTGCACCGAACATGGCGCTGATCGCCGAGTTGCTGGCGGATCCGGCATTCGACTTTTACTGCATGGTCGATCACCCGGACAACGTCGCCGACCTCGGGGCGTTTTTTGCCGCGCGCGGTCTGCGCTTGAACGTGATGATCGAGTACGGCGTGGTCGGCGGTCGTTGCGGTTGCCGCAGCGAAGCCGAAGTGCTGGCACTGGCCGAAGCGATCAAGGCGCAGCCGGGGTTGGCGTTGACCGGTATTGAAGGCTACGAAGGGGTGATTCACGGCGACCAGGCGGTCAGCGGAATCCGCGAATTTGCTGCGTCCCTGGTGCGCCTCGCGGTGCAGTTGCAAGACAGCGGCGCTTTCGCCATCGCCAAGCCGATTATCACCGCGTCGGGTTCGGCCTGGTACGACCTGATCGCCGAGTCCTTTGAAGCCCAGAACGCCGCCGGACGCTTTCTCAGTGTGCTGCGTCCCGGCAGTTATGTGGCTCACGACCATGGCATCTACAAAGAAGCGCAATGCTGCGTGCTCGATCGTCGTAGTGACTTGCACGAAGGCCTGCGCCCGGCGCTGGAAGTCTGGGCCCATGTGCAGTCGTTACCTGAGCCGGGTTTTGCGGTGATCGCCCTGGGCAAGCGCGATGTGGCGTATGACGCGGGGCTGCCGGTGCCGTTGCTGCGTTACCAGGCGGGTGTGCTGCCAGCAATCGGTGATGACGTCGGTGCCTGCAAAGTGACGGCGGTGATGGATCAGCATGCGTTCATGACGGTCGCGCCCGGGGTTCTGTTGCGCGTGGGCGACATCATCTCGTTCGGTACGTCTCACCCGTGCCTGACCTTTGATAAGTGGCGCACCGGTTGCCTGGTGGATGAGCAGTTGAACGTCATCGAAAGCATGGAAACCTGTTTCTAGGTCCTCCACGCTCTCGTTCCCACGCTCTGCGTGGGAACGAGCCGCCACGGACGCTCCGCGTCCATTCGTGAGGTGACGCAGAGCGTCACAGGATGCATTCCCACGCAGAGCGTGGGAACGATCGACACACCAGAGAACCCACTAACATGAACACCCTCAGCAATCTCGGCCCCGACACCCCGCGCATCGCTCTGATCGGTGAGTGCATGATCGAGTTGCAGCAGCGCGCCGACGGCAGTCTGCAACAGAGTTTTGGCGGCGATACCCTGAACACCGCGGTCTACCTGTCTCGTGAATTGGGCGATGGGGCCACGGTGGATTACGTCACCGCATTGGGCGATGACAGTTTCAGCGACGCCATGTGCCAGAGCTGGTCTGAAGAAGGCATCGGCCTGGACATGGTCCAGCGGCTACCGGGGCGTTTGCCCGGTTTGTACTGCATCCAGACCGATGCGTCGGGTGAACGGCGTTTCCTCTATTGGCGCAATGAAGCCGCCGTGCGCGATTGTTTCACCACGCCGGCGGCGGCACCGATTCTTGCGGCGCTACCGGATTACGATGTGCTGTATTTCAGTGGCATCACCCTGGCGGTACTGGGCGAAGCAGGGCGTAAAAAACTCACCGAGACACTGATCGAAGCCCGTCAGCGGGATGCGCGGATTGTCTTTGACAACAACTATCGGCCGCGTTTGTGGAGCTCGGTAGAGCAGGCACGGGCGGCGTACCGCGAAGTCTTGCCCTATGTCGATCTGGCACTGCTGACCGTAGACGATGAACAGGCGTTGTTCGGCTTTTCCGATGAGGCGGCGGTGTTCGCGGCCTACGAGCAGATTGGCATACCGGAAGTGGTGCTCAAGCGCGGCGCCGAGCCGTGTCTGATTCGCTGTGACGATGAGTCGTTCGAGGTCCCGGCGCTGCGCGTCGAACAGGTGGTGGACACCACGGCGGCGGGGGATTCGTTCAGCGCGGCGTATCTGGCCAGTCGGCTCCGTGGCGCAAGCCCGGCAGAAGCCGCAGAGGCCGGGCATCGGTTGGCGAGCCGGGTGATTCAGGTGCCGGGGGCACTGATCCCCAAAGATTGAAATACAGTTTTGTGGCGAGGGAGCTTGCTCCCGCTGGACGGCGAAGCCGTCCTAAAACCAGCAATCGCGTTTCAACAGACAAAACACAAAATCCTGTTTACGGCTGCTTCGCCCGAGCGCGGACCGGCCGGCGGGAGCAAGCTCCCTCGCCACAAGATACTGAGTTCTCAATCGCGGTAAAACACCTGCACCAGGTGATAACCAAACTTGCTTTTGATCGGCCCATGCACGACACGCAGCGGTTTCTTGAAGATCACCGCGTCGATGGCGCCGACCATCTGCCCGGGCCGAACTTCGCCCAGGTCACCCCCGCGTTTGCCGGATGGGCAGGTGGAATATTTCTTGGCCAGCACATCAAAGGCTTCGCCCTTGGCGATGCGTTGTTTGAGCTGTTCGGCTTCTTCGGCCGTTTTCACCAGAATATGGCGGGCTTGAGCTTTCATGGGGCAGTTACCTTGGAGCGGTGGTGGTGGCGGCGGGGCGCGATTATGCCTCAAATCATCCGGTACGGCGGATCATGTGGCGAATCTTGCCGGCCAGTTGTTCAAGGGTGAAGGGCTTGGCCAGCAGGTCCATGCCCTCGTCGAGAAAACCCTGACGTTCGGCGGCTTTTTCCGCGTAACCGGTCATGAACAGCACGTTGAGCCCAGGCCGATGCTGACGGGCGATTTCCGCCAGTTGCCGGCCATTCATGCCGGGCAGGCCGACATCGGTCACCAGCAGATCGATGCGCAGATCCGACTCCAGCAACGGCAGGGCGTTTTTTGCATCTTGCGCCTCATGAGCGATGTAGCCTAGTTCGTTCAGCACATTGAGCACCAGCATACGCACCGCAGGGTCGTCTTCGACCAGCACCACCGACTCACCCGCCGTCGCATAGGGGCTGCCCCGGCTGACTGCCGCCAGCGAGGTGTGCTGAGGCGCGTTGTGCAGGCGCGGCAAATACAGGCGCACCGACGTGCCTTGTCCCGGCTCACTGCTGAGGGTCACATGGCCGCCGGATTGCTGGGCGAAGCCATAAATCATCGACAACCCCAGCCCGGTGCCTTGGCCGATAGGTTTGGTGGTGAAGAACGGATCGAAGGCCTTGGCCAATACGCGCGGGGTCATGCCGGTACCGTTGTCGCGAACGCCGAGCATCACATAGTCACCGGCCTTGACCGGCTCAAGGGTGCTGATGTCGTTGCCATCGAGGTAGCTATTTGCGGTTTCAATCACCAGCTCGCCGCCTTCAGGCATCGCATCGCGGGCGTTGATCACCAGGTTGAGCAGGGCGTTTTCCAGTTGGTTGGCATCGGTGTTGACCGGCCAGACTTCCGGTGCCAGCTGGAACTTCAGTTCGATATGCTCACCCTTGGTGCGGCGCAACAGCTCTTCGAGCGAACGCACCAGCGTGTTGGGCTCAAGCGGTCGACGGTCCAGCGATTGCCGACGGGAGAACGCCAGCAGCCGGTGAGTCAGAGCTGCTGCCCGATTGGCTGACGACACGGCCGCATCGGCAAAGCGGCCGATCTCATCGCTGCGCCCATCGGCAATGTAGCGCTGCATCAGGTCCAGGCTGCCAATAATCCCGGTCAGCATGTTGTTGAAGTCGTGGGCGATACCGCCAGTGAGTTGGCCGACGGCTTCCATTTTTTGTGCATGGCGCAACGCATCCTCGGCGCGTTCACGCTCGAACATTTCGTTTTGCAGGCGATGGTTGGCTTCAGCCAGTGCCTTGGTGCGTGTGTCGACCCGTTCTTCCAGCGTCTCGTTGAGGTTGCGCAAGGCTTCCTCGGTCTGTTTACGCTCGGTTTCGTCGATCACGAAAATGTAGAAGCCATTGACCGCGCCGTCAGAACCAAAGCGTGGCAGGTACTTCATCAGTGCATAACGCGGTCGGCCGTCGCGGTGCGGTGAATAGGCCTCGAAACTGCAGGCTTTGCCCGCCAGCGCGGCGCTGATGTGTTCGACGCGGGTGGCATAGAGTTCGTCGCCGAGAATTTCGCGAATGGTTTTGCCGTACAGCTCCTGCGGGGTCATGCCGTACCAGTCCAGGTACGCGCTGTTGTTCAGGCGAAAGCGTTGTTCATGATCGACATAACCGATCAGCACCGGCATGGCGTTGATGATCAGTTGCAGCTCGGTCTGGCTTTGCCGTAACGCTTGTTCGGTGTGCTTGCGCTCGGTCAGGTCCAGAGCGGCACCGAGAAAACGCAGGGGGCGACCGTGGTGATCCTTGTAGCAACGGCCTCGGGCAAAGACCCAGCGCACTTCGCCGCTGGCTTGCAGCAGCCGGTATTCCTCGGCGTATTCGCTGCCATGGCTGATGCAGTGCTTGATGCTGCGGGCGACCATGCCCCGGTCTTCCGGGTGCACGCCGTTGAGGTATTCGGTGATGGGCAGTTGGCTCGCCAGAGCCGGGTCAACACTGTGCAACTGGGCGAAGTGGGCATCGGCAATAAAGCGATCTTCGCTGATATCCCAGTCCCAGGTGCCTACCGCGTCGGTGGCGGCGAGGGCCAGTTGCAGGCGCTCTTCGGTTTCGTGCTGGGCCTTGAGGCTGGCCTCCGAGCGTTGTTTGAGCTCCAGGGCGATGCGTCGGCGCTCATTGGTTTCGATGGCAGTGACCAGGATCCCGGACACCTGCCCACGTTCGTCACGAATCGGGCTGTAGGTCAGGTCCAGCCAGAAATCCGATTCACCGCCATCGCGTTGCAGGCTGAAACGCTGCTCGCTGTAGGAACGCACTTGGCCTTGTAGGACAGCGCTATAAATGGGGTCGGTGAAGTCTTTAAGTTCTGGCCATGTCTGGTGCGTGGGTTGTCCGAAAGCCTGCGGATGCTTGTTGCCGGCCAACAACGCAAAGCCGTCGTTGTAGATCTGTGACAGCTCCGGCCCCCATAACAACAGCATGGGCATGGGCGAGTGAATCACGATGTCCACGGCGGTGCGCAGGCTCTGCGGCCAGTGGCTGGCAGAGCCCAGCGGGCTTTGTGTCCAGTCGATTCGGGCAATCAAGGTCTGGGCGTCGCCGCCGGTAGGGGATCCGTTCATCAGGGGTTCCTGCATCATGTCAGTGCAACGCATCAACTATTCTTCGGAGGAGTAGACGCTCGGACGCGTGAAAAGTGGCGTGCCTTGGCAATTTTCGTTCAATGGAAGGCTCAATGGATATTTTTTGCCATGGAAATTCACTCGCTGCTAAGAATGCTGGCCAGCCAGGATGGCTCCGATCTTTACCTGTCTACCGGAGCACCGCCCACCGGGCGATTTAATGGTGCGCTCAGAGCGCTGGCCAGCGAGGCCTTCAAGTCCGGCGAGATCGCCGGGATTGCCGAGGCCATTATGGACGCCGAGCAGCGCGCGGAGTTCGACCGCGAGCTGGAAATGAACCTGGCGGTTTCTCTGGTCGGGGTCGGGCGCTTTCGAGTCAACATCTTCAAACAGCGTAATGATGTGTCGATCGTCGCACGCAACATCAAACTCGATATCCCACGCTTTGAAGACCTCAAACTGCCTGCCGTGCTGCTTGAGACGGTGATGCTTAAGCAGGGACTGATGCTGTTCGTCGGCGCCACGGATTCGGGCAAGTCGACCTCGCTGGCAGCGTTGATCGATTACCGTAATCGCCACAGCAGCGGGCACATCATCACCATCGAAGACCCGGTGGAATATATCCATCGCCATCAGAAATCGATCATCAACCAGCGTGAGGTAGGCGTGGATACACGCAGCTTTCACTCCGCCCTGAAGAACACCCTGCGCCAGGCCCCGGACGTGGTGCTGATCGGCGAAATCCGCGACCGCGAAACCATGGAGCATGCGTTGGCCTTTGCCGACACCGGGCACCTGGTGATCTCCACCTTGCACGCCCACAACGCCAATCAGGCGCTGGACCGGATCATCAACTTTTTCCCTGAAGAGCGCCGCGGGCAGTTGCTCAATGATCTGGGTAACAACCTCAAGGCCTTCGTTTCCCAACGCCTGGTACGCACTCGCGAAGGGCAGCGCCGGGCGGCGGTGGAGGTGATGCTCGGTACGCCAACCATTGGCGATCTGATTCGGCGCAATGAGCTTCACCAGCTCAAGGAGATCATGGAAAAGTCGGCAGAGTCGGGAATGAAGACGTTTGATACGGCGTTGTTCGATTTGGTTGTCGAGGGTGCGATCGATGAAGAGGAGGCATTGAAAAACGCCGATTCGGTGAATAACTTGCGCTTGCGTCTGAAGTTGCACGCGGACAGTGTGCCGAATGCCACCCCCCCATCCACCGAAACCGGTGAATGGGGGCTGATGGATTGACCCATCCTGCGTAGGCGTTAGCTCTGCAATTCCGGTCGATCCCGAAATTGCTCCAGCGCTTCTGGGTTGGCCAGCGCATCGGTATTTTTCACCGGCTGGCCGTGCACGACATTTCTGACGGCCAACTCGACCACCTTGCCGCTGATGGTTCGCGGTATATCCGTCACCGCCACGATCTTCGCCGGCACATGCCGAGGCGTGGTATTGGCGCGAATGACCTGGCGAATCTCCTGCTCAAGTTTTTCGTCCAGCGTTACGCCTTCACGCAGGCGCACGAACAACACCACGCGCACGTCATCCTGCCATTGCTGGCCGATGGCGACCGAGTCCAGTACCTGATGGACTTTTTCCACCTGACGGTAGATCTCCGCGGTGCCGATGCGTACGCCGCCGGGGTTGAGTACTGCGTCGGAGCGCCCGTGGATCAGCCAGCTGCCATTGGGCCGTTGTTCGGCGTAGTCGCCCTGAGCCCAGACGCCCGGAAACTGGCTGAAATACGATGCGCGGAGTTTTTCCTGCTGCGGGTCGCTCCATAGACCGATCGGCATCGCCGGGAAGTGCCGGGTGCAGACCAGTTCGCCTTTTTCACCGATCACCGGTTGACCGGCCTCATTCCAGACTTCAACCGCCATGCCCAGGCCTTTGCACTGCATCTCGCCACGGCGGACCGGCAGGACCGGATTGCCGGCAAGAAAGCAGGAAATGATGTCGGTACCGCCGGACATCGACGACAGGCACAGATCGCTTTTGATCTCGCGATAAACGTACTCGTAGCTTTGCGGCGACAGTGCCGAACCGGTCGAGAGCAGGGCTTTCAGGCTGCTCAGGTCATGGCTGAGGCGCGGCTGGATCTCATTGCTTTCAAGGGTCGCGAGGTATTTTGGGCTGGTGCCGAAGACGCTGATGGCTTCGCTGTCGACCAGGTCGATCAAGCGTTGCGGGCCGGGGTGGAAAGGCGAGCCGTCATACAGCACCACGCTGCTGCCGACCGCCAATGCCGAAACCAGCCAGTTCCACATCATCCAGCCACAGGTGGTGTAGTAGAAAAGTCGGTCGTCAGACCCGAGGTCGACGTGCAAACCGTGTTCCTTGACGTGTTGCAGCAGCACGCCACCGACGCTGTGAATGATGCATTTTGGCACGCCAGTGGTGCCGCTGGAGTAGAGAATGTACAGCGGATGCGCGAAGGGCACCGCGACGAACCCGGGCTCGCCGCCCGGACGATAAAAACTGTCCCACAACGCAACGTTGGCTTGGGTTTTATAGTCTTCAATACGGGCTTGCGGCCGGACGTATGGGACGATGATCAGTTGCTGCAGTGATGGCAGGCGTTCGAGGATTTCGTTGACCTTGGTGGTCTGGTCGATCTCTTTCCCGGCGTAGCGATAACCGGCGCAGGTGATCAGCACTTTCGGTTCGATCTGGCCGAAGCGGTCGACCACGCCGGTCGTGCCGAAATCCGGTGACGAGCAGGACCAGATCGCTCCCAGACTGGTGGTCGCGAGCATGCCCACCAGGGTCTGCCAGGTGTTCGGCATGCATGCCGCGACTCGATCACCCAGGCCGACGCCAGCGGCTCTCAGGCTTTTTTGCAGGCCGGCGACGTGCTCAGCCAGTTCAAAGTAACTCAAGGTTTCGCGCTGGCCATTCTCGGCGATGGCAATCACGGCAGTTGCGTCATCGCGACGACGCAGCAGGTGTTCGGCAAAGTTCAACGTGGCGCCGGGGAACCACTCGGCGCTGGGCATTTGCGGGCCTTCACGCAGCACCGTGCTCGCTGGCTGGTGAAACCTGATCTCGAAAAAGTCGACGATGGCCTGCCAGAAATCTTCGCGTCGATCGATGCTCCATTGGTGCAGAGCGGGGTAGTCCGCGAGTGCCAGGTTGTACCGCTGATTGCTGAAGCGGCGGAAGGCATCCATGCGGGTCTTGCCGATGCGTTCGGCGCTGGGTTGCCAAAGAACTTCTGACATGATTGGCCTCTTTTTTTATGACTGCACACACGCTGTTGTGGCGAGCGGGCTTGCCCGCGTTGGGCTGCGAAGCGGCCCCAATAATGGCATGCGTACTCTCGGACAACGCATTAGCCGGACTTGCGACTGCTGCGCCCGAACGCGGACCGGCCGACGGGGGCAAGCCCCCTCGCCACAGAGTTTGAGTAGAGGCTACTGCGCCAGCCACCCACCATCAATATTCCACGCGGCGCCGCGCACCTGGCTGCCGGCGTCACTGCACAGGAACAGCACCAGTTCGCCCAGTTGTGACGGGGTGACGAATTCCAGCGATGGTTGCTTTTCGGCCAGCAAATCATGTTGCGCCTGCTGTGGGTCAATCCCTGCTGCGGCACGGTCGTCGATCTGCTTTTGCACTAGTGGGGTCAGCACCCAGCCTGGGCAGATGGCGTTGCAAGTGACGTTGCTGGTGGCGGTTTCCAGGCCGACCACTTTGGTCAGGCCGATGACCCCGTGCTTGGCAGCGACGTAGGCGGCCTTGCCCACCGAGCCGACCTGGCCGTGTACCGAGGCGATGTTGACGATCCGTCCCCAACCCTTGGCGCGCATGCCTGGCAGGCTGAGACGGGTGCTGTGAAAGACCGACGACAGATTGATCGCAATGATCGAATCCCAGCGCTCCACAGGGAAGTCTTCCACCGCAGACACGTGCTGGATGCCAGCGTTGTTCACCAGAATATCGACGCCGCCGAACTCACGCTCGGCGTAGGCGATCATCTCGGCAATTTGCGCGGGGTCGCTGACATCGGCTGGGTGATGGCCGACCTTGCCGCCGAACTGTTGCACCTGCGCGATGACCGTGGAGGCATCGCCGAAACCATTGAGGATCAGGTTGGCGCCGGCCTTGGCCAGGCTCAGCGCGATGCCCAGACCGATGCCGCTGGTGGAGCCGGTGACCAGTGCGGTTTTGCCCGAAAGAGTTGTCATGAATGCCTCACACAATGCCGGTGGCGTAGAAAGTACCGATGACTACGAAGACCGCCAGGGTCTTGATCAGCGTAATACAGAAAATGTCTTTATAGGCTTCGCGGTGGGTCAGGCCCGTCACCGCGAGCAAGGTAATGACCGCGCCGTTGTGCGGCAGGGTGTCCATGCCGCCACTGGCCATGGCGGCGACCCGGTGCAGCACTTCCAGCGGAATGTTCGCCGCATGGGCTGCCGCGATGAAGTCATTGGCCATCGCCGCCAGGGCGATACTCATGCCGCCCGAGGCCGAGCCGGTGATGCCGGCCAGCAGGGTCACGGTGATCGCTTCATTGACCAGCGGATTAGGGATGCTTTTCAGCCAGTCGGCCAGCACCAGGAAGCCCGGCAAGGAGGCGATGACCGCGCCAAAACCGTATTCCGACGCGGTGTTCATGGCCGCCAGCAAGGCGCCGCTGACCGCGCTTCTGCTGCCCTCGGCGAGCTTGCCGCGGATTGCCTGGAAGCCGAATACCAGCACCATGATGATGCCGACCAGCAACGCTGCCTGGACTGCCCAGATCGCGGTGAGTTTGGCGATTTCGGTGGTCACCGGCGCAGCCATGCCCGGCAGGCTGAGGCTGTGGGTCTTGCCGTACCACAGCGGAATCCAGTGGGTGAACAGCAGGTTCATGATGCCCACCAGCAGCAACGGCGAGAGCGCGATCCACGGGTTAGGCAGTTTCACGTCTGCGGCAGTTTCCGGCTCGTTGCGCAGTACCGAGCCATAGCCTTCACCGCTGAGCTGGGCTTTGTTGCGCTGGCGCTGGAGGAACAGCATGCCGGCGCAGAACACGAAAATCGCGCCGATCAACCCCAGCCAGGGCGCGGCCCAGGCCGTGGTATTGAAGAAGGTGCTGGGGATGATGTTCTGAATTTGCGGCGTGCCGGGCAGGGCGTCCATGGTGAAGGAAAACGCGCCGAGGGCGATGGTCGCCGGGATCAGCCGTTTCGGGATATTGCTCTGACGGAACATCTCCGCCGCAAACGGATATACCGCGAACACCACGACGAACAACGACACGCCACCGTAGGTGAGCAGGGCGCAGACCAGCACGATCACCAGCATCGCCTGACGAGTGCCGAGCAGGCGAATCGCGGCAGCGACGATCGAGCGCGAAAAGCCCGACAGCTCAATCAGCTTGCCAAACACCGCGCCGAGCAGGAACACCGGGAAATACAGTTTGATGAAACCGACCATCTTCTCCATGAACACGCCGGTAAAGGCGGGTGCAACGGCAGAAGGGTCAGTGAGCAGGACCGCGCCAAGAGCGGCAATCGGAGCGAAGAGAATGACGCTGTAGCCACGATAAGCAGCCAGCATCAGCAGCGCGAGGGCTGCCAAGGCAATGATCACACTCATGGTGTGTCTCCTGGATTGTTATTTTTGTGGGGTGGATCTTTTGTAGGAGAGGGCGTTAGCGAGTTTCATGCCATTCAAGCAACTTGTTGAAATATATGGATATTTCTTTTTATTTCGCTGATGGGGAAATAATTTTTCTCAGATTAGAGACTTGTGGTGACTTGGATCGCCTTATCGCGAGCAGGCTCGCTCCCACATTTGTTCGGGGTTGCCCCGCAAATGTGCGGGTCTAATGCAATTCAGTGTGGGAGCGAGCTTGCTCGCGATGGCCGTAATGCGGTTCCAAGTCATGTCTATAAACAGAGAGCAATGTCTCTTTATAGAGACTCGGCAATCCCCAACGCTACCATCTTCTTGTACAGCGTCGACCGCCCAAGCCCCAGCCGTGCCGCCGCCTCGATCACCTTGCCACCACAGTGCGCAAGCGTGTTTTCAATCAACTGCCGGTCGAAGCGTTCGCGTGCAGCACTGAAGGTCTCATTGGCATGCGTTTCAATGGCCAGTGGCGCGGAGCGCTGTACCGGCACAAAACTGCCAATCGCCGCGCGAATTTCCGCAGCATTGAGGATCAGGTCATCGCTGAGCAAAGCGGCCCGCTCCAGCACGTTGCGCAGTTCGCGAATATTTCCCGGCCAGGCGTGTTGGCTGAGCAATTCCAGCGCCTGGCTGTCGAGTTCATGCTGACTGCGCAGTTCTTCCAGGATTGCTTCGCTCAGGGCCGGCAGATCGTCGAGGCGTTCGCGCAGCGGCGGCACCTGGATGGGCAATACGTTGAGGCGGTAATACAGGTCGGCACGAAACTCGCCGCGTTTGATCGCCGCTTCGAGGTCGGTGGAGGTCGCGGCGATCACCCGTACATCGCTTTGGATCACTTCGTTAGAGCCGACCGGTTCGAATTCTTTTTCCTGCAATACCCGAAGCAGTTTGCTTTGCAACGGCAGCGGCATGTCGCCGATTTCGTCGAGAAACAACGTCCCGCCCTGAGCGATCTGCAGCTTGCCGGAGCGGCCCTTGCGATCTGCACCGGTGAAGGCGCCAGGCGCGGTGCCGAAAAACTCGGCTTCGAGCAACGCTTCGGGGATCGCCGCGCTGTTGATGCTGACGAAGGCTTTATGCGCCCGAGGCGAGGCCCCATGAATCGCCTGGGCCAGCAGTTCTTTGCCGGTGCCGGTTTCACCCAGCAACAAGACCGGGGATTCGGTGCTGGCGCTACGTCGGGCGCGGCGTTTGACCTCCAGGCTGGCGGCGCTTGTGCCGATGAAGTGGGCGAAGGTGTACTTGGCTTGCCGGGCCCGCAGCAGCGAACGCGTGGACGCAAGCTCTTCCTGCATGCTCAGGTAACGCTTGAGCATCGGCGACAGGCTGCGCAGTTCATCGAACAGTGCGAAGCCGATGGCACCGATCACCGCGCCGGTGTCATCGTGAATCGGCAGGCGCATCACCACCAGAGGCTCTTTGGAAGTGTCCTGCATGTCCAGCAGGATCGGTCGACCGGTACGCACCACCTCGCGCAACAGGCTGCCGGGGATCACGCTTTCACAAGGCCTGCCGATTGCCACTTCAGCTGACGCCAGACCGAAGCGCTTGGCATAACGTTCGTTCATCCAGACGATGTTCGCATCGCGGTCGACGATCACCGTGCCTTCGCTGGACTGCTCGATGATCTCGAACAACGAGCGGATCGCCAGCATGCGCACACGTTGGTAGTCCTTGAGGCTTTCGGTGGTGTTCATGGTTTCACATTCCAGAATGTGTATTGCCTGTGCTGGCCCCTCGCGACGCGGTCCGAAGGGATCATACCCAGCCCGGATGCGCTGCGGCCAACAGCTCTTTGGTATAGGGGTGCTGCGGTGCGGCGAACACGTCATGGCTGGCGCCGCGTTCCACGACTTTACCGTCCTTGATCACGATCATGTCATGGGCCAGGGCGCGAACCACTGCCAGGTCATGGCTGATGAACAGGTAGGTCAGGCCGTATTTTTCCTGAAGCTGGCGGAGCAGGGCGACCACCTGTTTTTGCACCGTGCGATCAAGTGCCGAGGTCGGTTCGTCGAGCAGGATCAGCGCGGGCTTGAGTACCAGAGCGCGGGCGATGGCAATCCGTTGGCGTTGGCCACCGGAGAATTCGTGCGGGTAGCGGTGGCGGCTTTGCGGGTCAAGGCCAACCTCTTTCAGCACCTGAATGACCTGGGTCTCGCATTCGGCAGCACTCGATTGGCTGTGGACTTCCAGCCCTTCGCTGATGATCTGTGCGACTGACATTCGCGGGCTGAGGCTGCCGAACGGGTCCTGGAACACTACCTGCATCTGCTTGCGCCAGGGCCGCAGCTGCTTCTGGTTCAGGCTGTCGAGCGCCTCGCCCTGAAAGCGGATGCTGCCGTCGGAGTCGAGCAGGCGCAGGATCGCCTGGCCGAGGGTGGACTTGCCGGAACCGGATTCGCCAACGATGCCCAGCGTCTTGCCACGTTGAATACTCAGGCTGATGCCGTCGACTGCATGCAGCCAGGTTTTGCGCTGGAACAATCCGCCGCCCAGCGGAAAGCGCACATTGAGGTCGTTGACTTCCAGCACTACTTCACGCTCGTCACGAGGCAGGGGTTCGCCTTCCGGTTCGGCGTTCAACAGCAGGCGACTGTAGGGATGTTGCGGGTGGTCGAAGAGGCGCTCGCACTCGGCTTGCTCGACGATTTCCCCAGCGTGCATAACGCAGACACGCTGGGCGATGCTGCGCACCAGATTGAGGTCGTGGCTGATCAACAGCAGCGACATGCCCAGGCGTTGTTGCAGTGATTTGAGCAGCAGCAGGATCTTGCGCTGCACCGTCACATCGAGCGCGGTGGTTGGCTCATCGGCGATCAGCAACTCGGGTTCGCAGGCCAGCGCCATGGCGATCATCACCCGTTGCCGCTGGCCACCGGAGAGCTGGTGCGGATAGGCTTTCAGGCGCTCTGCGGGTTTCTGGATACCCACCAGTTCGAGCAGCTCAAGGGTGCGCTTTTGCGCTGCCTTGCCACCGAGTCCCTTGTGCACCAGCAGGGTTTCGCCAATCTGCTTTTCGACGCTGTGCAACGGATTGAGGGAGGTCATCGGCTCCTGGAAAATCATCGCGATGCGATTGCCGCGTAATGTTCGCAGGGTCGCGACGTCCGCGCCGATCAGTTCCTGGCCACGATAGCGAATGCTGCCCCGGGTTTCGCTGCCACCTTCAGGTAACAGTTGCAGGATCGAATGAGCAGTCACCGATTTGCCCGAGCCGGACTCGCCGACCAGCGCCAGGCACTCGCCGGGGCGGATGTCCAGGCACAGGTTGCGCACCGCGGCCTGGCCACTGAAGGCCACGTTGAGGTCACGGATTTCGATCAGGTTGTCACTCATTTCAACTGTCCACTTCAAGATCGAGGCTCAAGAGCGCGGATCAAATGCATCACGCAATGCTTCACCGATAAACACCAGTAGAGAAAGAATCAGCGCCAGGGTGAAAAACGCCGTCAACCCGAGCCACGGCGCTTGCAGATTCTGTTTGCCCTGACCGATCAGCTCACCCAGCGAAGCGCTGCCGGCGGGCATGCCGAAGCCGAGGAAGTCGAGGGCAGTGAGGGTCGAGATCGCCCCGGTGAGAATGAACGGCAGGTAACTCAAGGTTGCGTTCATCGCGTTTGGCAGAATGTGCCGCACGATCACTTTACGGTCGGTCAGGCCCAATGCACGTGCCGCTTTGACGTACTCCAGATTGCGCCCGCGAAGGAACTCGGCGCGCACCACGTCCACCAGTGCCAGCCAGGAAAACAGCGCCATGATCCCCAGCAGCCACCAGAAATTCGGCTCAACGAACCCCGACAGGATGATAAGCAGGTAAAGCACTGGCAGTCCTGACCAGACCTCCAGCAAGCGCTGACCAAACAAGTCGACCCAGCCACCGTAGTAACCCTGCAAGGCGCCGGCGGCGATGCCGATCAGTGCGCTGATGAAGGTCAGCGCCAGCGCAAACAAAATCGATACGCGGGCGCCGAAGATCACCCGCGCCAACACATCGCGCGCCTGATCATCGGTGCCCAGCCAGTTGACCTTTGACGGCGGGCTCGGCGCGGGCTGATTGAGGTCGTAGTTTGGCGTGTCGTCGCTGAACGGGATCGGCGGGAACAACATCCAGCCGCCGTCCTTGTGGATCAGCTTCTGCACGTAGTCACTGCGGTAATCGGCCTGGAACGGCAGTTGGCCGCCGAATTCCAGTTCGGTGTAGCGCTTGAACGCCGGGAAGTACAACGAGCCCTGATAGCTGAGCACCAGCGGTTTATCGTTGGCGATCAGCTCGCCGCCGAGGGTCAGGACGAACAGGCCGATGAACAGCCACAGCGACCACCAGCCACGGCGGTTTTTTTTGAAGCGTTCCAGGCGTCGACGGGACAGGGGCGAGAGATTGAGCATCAGGCGTTCCTCGCGGCGAAGTCGATACGCGGGTCGACCAGGGTGTAGCAAAGGTCACCGATGAGTTTTATCAAAAGACCGAACAGGGTGAAGATGAACAGCGAACCGAACACTACCGGGTAGTCCCGGGATACCGCCGCTTCGTAACTCATCCGCCCCAGGCCATCGAGGGAAAAGATCACCTCGATCAACAGGGATCCGGCGAAAAATACGCTGATAAACGCCTGCGGAATGCCCGAAACCACCAGCAGCATCGCATTGCGAAACACGTGGCCATACAGTACTCGGCGCTCGCTCAAGCCTTTGGCGCGGGCGGTGACCACGTATTGGCGGGTGATCTCGTTGAGGAAGGAGTTCTTGGTCAGGATGGTCAAGGTAGCGAAACCGCCAACCACCAGCGCCGTCACCGGCAGCACCAGGTGCCAGAAATAATCGGTGACTTTGCCCAGTGTCGACAACTGTTCGAAATTCTCCGAGACCAGTCCTCGTACCGGAAACCAGTTCAACGACGTACCACCGGCAAACACCACGATCAGAAACATCGCAAACAGAAACGCCGGCATCGCATAACCGATGATGATCGCAGTGCTGCTCCAGATATCGAAATGGCTACCGTGATGCACGGCTTTGCGAATCCCCAGCGGGATCGACACCAGGTAAGTGATCAGTGTCGCCCAGAGCCCGAGGGAGATGGTCACCGGCATTTTTTCGAGGATCAGGTCAGTGACCGTGGCGCCGCGAAAGAAGCTCTTGCCGAAGTCCAGTCGGGCATAGCTGGTGATCATCAGCCACAGGCGTTCCGGTGCCGGTTTGTCGAAGCCGTACTGTTTTTCGATGTCCTTGATCAATTGTGGATCAAGACCCCGACTGGCCCGCGAGCCGTGGCTGACGGCGTCACCGGAAGCCCCGATGGCTGGGCCGCCGATGCCTTGCAGGTGAGCGATGGCCTGCTCGACCGGGCCACCCGGCGCGGCCTGCACGATCACGAAGTTGACCAGCAGAATGATCACCAGCGTCGGAATGATCAGCAGCAAACGTCGAACTATATAAGCCAGCATCAATGCGGCCCTCCGGGTTTGCCACGGCTGATGCGTTCGGCGGCCATCTGTTCGTTGGTCAGCGGCGTTGGGCTCATTTCCCACCAGCTCTCGATGGCTTCGTCATTGCTCGCTTGTATCGCCGGAATGCCGAAACGGTTCCACCACACGGTCGAGGAACCTGGCGGGTAATAGTTGGGAATCCAGTAGTAGTTCCATTGCAGCACCCGGTCCAGTGCGTGGGCATAACGCAGCATGTCGGCCTGGGTGGTGGCTTTGACCAGACCGGTAATCAGCGTGTCGACGGCCGGATTTTTCAGCACCATGTAATTATTGGAGCCGGGGTCGGTGGCGGCGGCCGAGCCGAAGTAGTTGTACAGCTCGCTCCCTGGCGAGGTGGTCACCGGGTAGCCGGTGACGATCATGTCGTAATCGCGACTCATCAAGCGGTTTACATACTGCGACGAGTCGATCCGGCGGATGTCCAGATTGATCCCGATCTGCGCCAGGTTGCGCTTGTACGGCAGTAGCAGACGGTCCATGCCGTTCTGGCCGATCAGGAAGGTAAACGCCAGTGGCTCGCCTTCGGCGTTGACCAGTCGATCGCCATCGGCTTTCCAGCCGGCTTGTTCGAGCAGCGCCAGTGCCTGCAATTGCTTGTCACGGATCAGGCCGCTGCCGTCGGTCTTTGGTGCTTCGAAAACCTGGGTAAAGACCTCGTCCGGAATCTGCCCGCGCAAGGGTTCGAGAATCGCCAGTTCGCCGGCATCGGGCAGTTGCCTGGCTGCCAACAGGCTATTGGAAAAGTAACTCTGCTGGCGAATGTACATATCGCGCATCATCTGCCGGTTACTCCACTCGAAATCCCAGAGCATCGCCAGGGCCTGACGTACACGGCGGTCCTGGAACATCGGCTTTTGCAGATTGAACACAAAACCCTGGGAAGGTTGTGGTGCCTCTTTGGCCAGATGAGCTTTTTGCAGGCGGCCGTCGTTCAACGCCGGACCTTCGTAACCGATGGAATACGCGGTGGCCGAGAACTCGCGGTTGTAGTCATAGGCGCCGCCGCGCAAGACTTGACGAGCGACGTCGGTGTCGCCGAAGTACTCGATGCTGAAATGGTCGAAGTTGTACAGGCCACGGCTGACAGGCAAGTCCTTGCCCCACCAGTCGGCGTTGCGCTCGAAGGTAATGCTGCGCCCCGAATCAACCTTGCCGACGCGGTACGGGCCGCTGCCCAGGGGGGCTTCGTAACCGCCGCCATTGGCGAAGTCGCGGGTTTTCCACCAGTGCTCGGGAAATACTGGCAGGGTCGCAATGTCCAGGGGCAGGGTGCGGTTTTCGTTGCTCTTGAAGTCGAAGCGAATAGTGCGCGGCGACTCGACTTCGACGCCTTTGACGTCGGCAAATTGGGTGCGATAGCGCAGGCTGCCCTGGGTCATCAGCAGGTCAAAGGTGTAGCGCACGTCTTCGGCGGTGATGGGCGTGCCGTCGGCGAAGCGAGCCTTGGGATTGAGGTAGAAACGCAGCCATAGACCATCGTCGGCACGCTCCATTTTCTCTGCCACCAACCCGTACACGGTGTAGGGCTCATCCAGCGAACGCTGGGCCAGCGGCGAGTAAATCATCCCGTCGACCTGAGTCACGCCAATCCCCTTGTCGATGTACGGCAACACGTGGTCGAAGTGGCCGATTTCCATCGCCGAGCGGCGCATGCTGCCGCCCTTGGGGGCTTGCAGGTTGGTGTAGGCAAAGTGACTGAAACCGGCAGGGTACTTGGCCGGTTCGCCATACACGGTCAAGGCGTGTTGTGGCGCAGCATTCACGCCTGCGGTGCTCAGCAGCAAGGCCAGGGCCGTGAAAATCAATGAGGGGAAAGCCAGTCGCATTGTCAGCCTTAAGAGCCGGATGATCGATAAGCACAATTTGTACGCTAGCAGCGCGTGACTCGCCAGCCATAATCATTCGATCCAAACGCAACGGCCCACCAGAAGGTGGGCCGTTGTTTGAGCAAATCGCGGAATAATCAGTCCTGGCGGCTGGTCACTTCCAGCAGGTGGTAACCGAACTGGGTCTTGACCGGACCTTGTACGGTGTTGACCGGAGCGCTGAAGACCACGGTGTCGAATTCCTTGACCATCTGGCCTGGACCGAACGAACCGAGGTTGCCACCGTCGCGGCTCGACGGGCAAGTGGAGTTGGCTTTGGCGATGGCAGCGAAATCAGCACCGGCTTCGATTTGGGCTTTCAGTTCGTTGCACTTGGCTTCGGTGGCAACCAGGATGTGGCGGGCAGTGGCTTTGGCCATGAGAGAAATCTCCATTCAATGTTCAAGTAAGGTGCTGAGCCTACCGGATTCAGTGACCTATTTCTCGTCAAAGTTCCGTCAAACCATTGTCTGCTGTCGCGACGACTTGCCGTCGCCGCCGTCACCCAACGTCAACAAACCCTAGAGACCGACGCCTTTCAAGCGTTCGGCATGCAGCAAGTACAATTCGACGGGGTCGATGCTTTTGCGTATCAGACCTGCCGTTTGATTGATCGCATCCAGGTGGTCCATTGGGTAATCGGAGCGCAGGACGGTGCCCAGGTGCGAGCTGTAGCGGCCGACCATCCCGTCGTTTTGCTCGGTCTCGCGAGTGAAAAACCTGGAAAAGCCTCGACAAAAAGCGTGCAGCGGATCGAGGGCATGCAGCCCTGCATCCAGCAGGTTGCCCTGCAATGTGCCACTCCAGGAGTAGTAACGAACGCCGTTGACCATTTCTTCGCCGCTGCCACCCCAGGTCTTCGGCAGGCCTTGGGGGTATTTGGCGTTGAACTCAGCGACACCGTCGGTGGTTAAGGCGTTGAGGGCGGCGACGGCGTTCTGCGGGATATTCGGGTTGCCACTGATAAACGACAGGAATTCGACAAACAACGTCGAGACCGCCACTGCGACGTGTTCTGGCAGGTGGCCGGGGGTCAGCGCTTTGCGCAAGCAGTCGGCGAGCTCGGAGCCATGGTTCGGTCCGCTGACCGAGGTCACCGAAGCGATGTTCTGGGGGGCCATCGCTGCGGCATAACGAGCGGTCAGTGCACCTTGGCTATGGCCGATCAGATTGACTTTGCTCGCGCCGGTGCCAGCCAGCACCAGGTCGATTTGTGCCAGCAGTTGCTCGCCACGGACCTCATTGCAGTGAGCGGCCGAGAGGTGGGGTATGAACACTTGAGCGCCGGTGTTCCTCAGTGCCTGTTTCACGCCATGGAAGAGTTCCAGTTTGCCGATGCTTTCGAATCCGAAGAGACCGTGGACCAGCAGGATAGGGTATTGCGTGATTGCATTCCGTTGCATGTGCGTACCTTTATTCCGTAAGTTCGAGTGGGGTTCACGTCCTCACTCTAATGCAGGGCGGCAGGCGAGCGGTGTGGGAAAAAACCGCTAGAAACTGTTGAAAGCGGAATAGAAATAGCGGGAAAGATCAGATTTTTTCGAGGCGTTGCTCGGAACATTTTGAGATCTTTTCGTCAGTGATTGTCTGGCACTGCCGTTCCAGAGGTGCAACTGGAACGGCAGTGCCGGGCAATTGATCGCTGAGTACGTGTATGCGGGTTTGTTCAGATGCCTGCTTCAGGTCCGCGCAGCTTCAGACTGGCGTTGCGCAACAACTGCTCGGTCGCCTCCCACCCCAGGCAGCCGTCAGTCACCGAAACGCCATAGCGCAGCGACGTGCTTAACGGTTGGCAGCCTTCGAACAGATGGCTTTCAAGCATCATGCCAATCAGCGAGCGATTGCCGCTCAGGCGTTGCTCAAGGACTTCGTTGAACACGGCTGGCTGGCGTAGCGGGTCTTTACCGCTGTTGGCATGACTACAATCGACCATGATCCGCGAGGCAATCTTCAGTTTCTGCAAGTCAGCCTGTATGTGCGCGACGCTTTGGACATAATAGTTTGGCCCGCGATGCCCGCCGCGCAGTACCAGATGCGTATCCGGGTTGCCCGGAGTCTGAATGATTGCCGGGTGCCCCTGGCTGTCGACACCGAAGTGCCGATGCGGATGCGCTGCCGAGCGCATGGCGTCGGTGGCTACACCGACGCCGCCATCGGTGCCGTTCTTGAAGCCAACTGGCATGCCCAGGCCGCTGGCCATTTCCCGGTGAATCTGTGATTCGGTGGTGCGTGCACCGATGGCGACCCAGCTCAGCAGGTCATCGAAGTAGCTGGCGGCCATGGGCTGCAGCAGTTCAGTGGCAATCGGCAAACCGAGGCGAAGCATTTCGCGCATCAATTCACGGGAGAGGGTCAAGCCACCGACCATGTCGTCGCTGCCATCCAGGTGCGGGTCGTAGGCCAGGCCTTTCCAGCCCACCGTGGTGCGAGGCTTTTCGATGTAGGCGCGCATTACCACGAGCATTTCATCGCTGACGTCGGCCGCAAGCCGGGCGAGCTTGCCAGCGTATTCGAGGGCGGATTGCGGATCGTGTATCGAACAAGGGCCGACGACGACCAGCAGACGGGAGTCTTCACCGTCGAGAATCGCGCGAACCGCTTCACGGTGGGCAGCGACCTGTTGGGTCAGCGTGAGGGTGAGTGGCAATTGGTGCTTGAGTTGCAGCGAGCTGGGCAAACGCTGGGTCAGCGTTTCATTGGCCGGGCTCAATGTGGACAGCGGCAGAGCAGAGATGGACGAGTTCATATTCGGGCTTCCTGGGCTGGCGGCGGGTTCGGTCCCGCGCGCTCGGCCCTACTGGGGTGTTCGACAATTGGCCGGGTTGGCTTCGAGTGTGTGCATGCCACCTGTGGGTGACCGATCGGAGGCGGCAGGCTGTCCCGAGCGGAGGCTGGTAAATCGCCAGGCGGAAAAACTGTCGTAACGGTAATAAGTGGCGTAGTTCATGTCGTGATTCCTTGAAGTCAGTGATGTCACTAAAAATGTTTGGGGCTGAAAAAACAAAACCCCCGGTCGGGAAGCCGACCGGGGGTTGAGAATTCTCTGGTAGGCGACCCCTTGAGTAGTGGGCGCCGTGTGGGTATCAGGCGCGCCAGTGGCTAAACCAATACCCAAAATAAAAGTTTACCGGTGCGCAGACGCCATTTACCCGTGCAGCCGCAACCGAGCGCGGGGCGCTGGCGATGTGAAGCTGTGAAGGGGTATGCGGCATGGTCTGTCTCCGATGAATGCGCCGAGCTTACTAGAGGCGGGTGTGCAGATTCAATCAGTAAATACTATCGGCTCGCAGGTCAGTTTCTATGGCTTAAGCACGGCGTAGCTTTGTGCCACACTTGGTGATTGCTTGCGGACACTCATCAAGGACAACGCAGATGACGACACTGACCATCGCTGCTGCACAATCGATCTCGATTGCCGGGGACCTTCGCGCCAATATTGCCCGGCACCAGCACTTCATCCGGGTCGCCGCCGAGCAGGGCGTACAACTGTTGGTGTTCCCCGAGTTGTCACTCACGGGGTATGAGCGTGGATTGGCGGCGCAATTGGCGATCGCGCCGGATGCAGCGGTTTTGCAGCCACTGCGGGATCTGGCTCAAGGGCTGGGTATCACCGCTGTAGTCGGAATGCCGATTCGCCTGTCGGCCGATTCGCCGGTACTGATTGGCGCGCTGGTACTGGCTGCCGATGGTTCGCTGGGGGTCTACAGCAAGCAGCATCTGCATTCGGGCGAGGAGGTGGCGTTTGCACCGGGGGCGGGCGGTTCGCTGCTGACAATAGGTGAGGATACGATCGCGTTGGCGGTGTGCGCTGACTTTTCGCATGCCAGTCATGCCGCTGCGGCCGCCGACATGGGGGCGAACCTCTACGCCGCAGGCGTGCTGATTACCGAAGGTGGCTATGCTCCGGACACCACATTGCTGCAGGGTTATGCCGGCGAGCACTCGATGGTGGTGCTGATGGCCAATCATGGCGGTGCAACGGGCGGTTGGGAGTCGGCGGGGCGCAGTGCAATCTGGGCGCCGGACGGTTCGCTGATCACAGCGGCCCCGGGAACCGGGGATTTACTGGTGATCGCCCGTCGAAATTCCAGCGAATGGAGCGGGGAGATCCTGCCCGTGGTCAGTGCATGAGGAGGGCAAATGGATCTTGAGCTGCGGCCGGCCTCGGCGGAACATTTGTCATTTGCGCGAGCACTGACGTGCCAGACGATGCTTGGCTATTACATTCGGCATGACCTGCCGTGGATCGACGAGGCTTTCGATGTTGCCTGGGCAGGTCGGGAAAACTGGCTGATTTGCCAACATGCATCGGTGCTGGGTTTTACCAGCCTGAGCCGCGATTCGAAGGCCCTGTACATTCGCGAGTTGCATGTGGTCGAGGCCTCTCGCGGTCAGGGCGTTGGCACCTGGGCCCTCGAACAGGTGTTTTCGAAAGCCTGTGCAGAGCGACGTCCGGCGTTGCGTTTGACGGTGTTTGAGGACAATCCCGCGCAAGCGCTTTATCAGCGCATGGGCTTGCAGATTGTCGGGCAGGACGACTGTTTCCTGAGGATGGAGCGTAAATGTCTGCGCTGAAAGGTCTGCAAAGCCTGTAGCTCAAGCCATTCAAGACGAATTGAAACTTTTTATATAGCGCTTGCTGCTAGGTCTACCGGATGCTTTTTGCTAAGGTGTTCGGCAACCAATAAGACCATTATCGCGAGGTGTCTGCTTGATTAGGGTGCTAGTAGTCGATGACCATGATCTCGTTCGTACAGGTATTACACGAATGTTGGCTGACATCGATGGTCTGCAAGTAGTCGGCCAGGCTGAGTCGGGGGAGGAATCCCTGCTTAAAGCGCGTGAGTTGAAACCGGATGTGGTGCTGATGGACGTCAAGATGCCTGGGATCGGCGGTCTTGAAGCCACGCGCAAGTTGTTGCGCAGCCACCCGGACATCAAAGTCGTCGCTGTAACCGTGTGCGAGGAAGATCCGTTTCCTACCCGACTGTTACAGGCCGGTGCCGCAGGCTATCTGACCAAGGGCGCAGGGCTTAATGAAATGGTGCAGGCGATTCGCCTGGTATTTGCCGGGCAGCGTTATATCAGTCCGCAAATTGCCCAGCAGTTGGCGATCAAGTCGTTCCAGCCGAGCAATGATTCGCCCTTCGACGCACTGTCCGAGCGGGAGATCCAGATCGCCCTGATGATTGTCGGCTGTCAGAAGGTCCAGATCATTTCCGACAAGCTATGCCTGTCGCCGAAAACCGTGAACACTTACCGTTACCGCATTTTCGAGAAGCTTTCGATCAGCAGCGATGTTGAGTTGACGCTGTTGGCGGTTCGTCACGGCATGGTCGATGCCAGCCTCTGACAATGACTGACCCGTTTGATCCAAGCGCCTTCCTTTCGACCGTCAGTGGGCGCCCTGGTGTGTATCGCATGTTCGACAGCGATGCGCGCCTGCTGTACGTGGGCAAAGCCAAGAACCTGAAGAAACGTCTGGCGAGTTATTTCCGCAAGACCGGCCTGGCACCCAAAACGGCTGCATTGGTTGGCCGAATCGCCCAAATTGAAACCACCATCACCGCCAACGAAACCGAAGCGCTGCTGCTTGAGCAGACGCTGATCAAGGAATGGCGGCCGCCTTACAACATCCTCCTGCGAGACGACAAGTCCTATCCGTATGTGTTTCTTTCGGATGGCGATTTTCCACGCCTGAGCATCCATCGTGGTGCGAAAAAGCTGAAGGGCAAGTACTTCGGTCCTTACCCGAGTGCCGGTGCGATTCGTGAAAGCCTGAGCCTGCTGCAAAAGACCTTTTTTGTTCGTCAGTGCGAAGACAGCTACTACAAGAACCGCACGCGACCCTGCTTGCAGTACCAGATCAAACGGTGCAAGGCGCCCTGCGTCGGCCTGGTCGAACCGCAGGTGTACGCCGAGGATGTGCGTCACTCGGTGATGTTCCTCGAAGGTCGCAGCAATGCACTGACGGACGAGCTGTCCGCAGGCATGGAACAGGCGGCGAGTACCCTCGATTTCGAGCGGGCGGCCGAGCTGCGGGATCAGATTTCCCTGCTGCGCCGGGTGCAGGATCAGCAGAGCATGGAAGGCGGAACGGGAGATGTCGATGTCATCGCGGCGTTCATCAACCCGGGCGGTGCCTGTGTTCATCTGATCAGTGTGCGTGGCGGACGGGTGCTGGGCAGCAAGAACTTTTTCCCGCAGGTGGGTATTGAAGAGGATGTTGCCGAGGTGATGGCGGCGTTTCTTGGCCAGTACTTCATCAGCAGTCCCGAACGCGACTTGCCGAGCGAGTTGATCGTCAACGTGGTCCACGAGGACTTTCCGACCTTGATCGCGGCCATTGAAGAGTTGCGTGGTCGCGAGTTGACCATCAGCCATCGGGTACGCGGTACGCGAGCACGCTGGCAGCAGCTGGCCGTGACCAATGCCGAGCAGGCGCTCGGGGCACGTCTGGCCAACCGTCAGCACGTTGCCGCGCGGTTTGAAGCCTTGGCGCAAGTGCTTGACCTCGATGAGCCGCCGCAACGACTGGAATGCTATGACATCAGTCATTCGAGCGGTGAAGCGACAGTGGCGTCTTGCGTGGTATTTGGCCCGGAAGGGCCGCTGAAGTCCGACTACCGCCGCTACAATATCGAGGGTGTCACGCCGGGCGATGACTACGCGGCGATGCATCAGGCGCTGACTCGACGCTTCAGCAAGCTGAAGGACGGCGAGGGCAAGTTGCCGGACATCTTGCTGGTGGATGGCGGCAAGGGGCAGTTGTCCATGGCGCGTGATGTGCTCAACGAGTTGGCCGTGCCTGACCTGATTCTTCTGGGCGTGGCCAAGGGTGCGACGCGCAAGGCCGGGTTTGAAACGCTGTATCTCAATGACGCCGCCCATGAGTTCACCTTGCGCGGGGATTCTCCGGCGCTGCACTTGATCCAGCAGATCCGCGATGAGGCTCACCGATTCGCCATTACCGGTCACCGCGCGCGACGTGGCAAAACCCGCCGCACTTCAACGCTTGAAGGCGTTGCCGGGGTAGGGCCGACACGGCGGCGTGACCTGTTGAAACATTTTGGTGGATTGCAGGAGCTGTCTCGTGCAAGCATCGAAGAGATCGCCAAAGCACCGGGGATCAGTAAAAAGCTCGCTGAGTTGATTTATGCAAACCTGCACAGCGAGTAGAATGCCCAACTCACCTCGTAGCCAGTTGTGCCGATGAATATCCCTAATCTGATCACCGTTCTACGCGTTCTACTTATCCCGATCTTCATTTTGCTGTTTTACCTGCCGTACCAATGGAGCTACCTGGCGTCCGCTTCGGTCTTCGCGTTCGCTGCGGCTACCGACTGGCTGGATGGCTATTTGGCCCGCCGCCTGGAACAAAGCACACCGTTCGGAGCATTTCTCGATCCGGTAGCCGATAAACTGATGGTCGCAGTGGCACTGGTGCTGCTGGTGCAAGAGCACGGTAACGTGTGGCTGACATTGCCGGCAGCGGTCATCATCGGTCGTGAAATCGTCGTTTCCGCTCTCCGGGAGTGGATGGCCGAACTGGGTGCGCGTGCACATGTTGCCGTCTCGAACCTGGGCAAATGGAAAACCGCTGCGCAGATGCTGGCGCTGGTGATCTTGCTGGCCAATCCGTCGGACTTCAGCTTTTGGGTTCTGGTGGGTTATACCTTGCTGATGGTCTCCGCAGGCCTGACGTTGTGGTCCATGGTGCAATATCTGCGTGCTGCCTGGCCGCATCTGAAAACCGATGTAGAAAAAAAATAAAACTTTTTTGAATCAAGGGGTTGACGAGACTTCCAAATTCTATAAAATTCGCCACACCAAGACGCGGGAATAGCTCAGTTGGTAGAGCACGACCTTGCCAAGGTCGGGGTCGCGAGTTCGAGTCTCGTTTCCCGCTCCAAATACAGAAAAACGCCACTCAATGAGTGGCGTTTTTTTTTGCACGTTATTTTGTTGTCAGCATTGAAAGAAGAGGCTTTTGCCTCTTTTTTCGTTTCAACAGGTTCCACTCGAAACCACTACCAGCGACGTTTTTTTAGTACATCGTCGGCGCTTGGCAGATCACTTTTTCTTGGTGCCCGCCTCACTGGAAACCGTACAGCTCACCTCCACCCATCCATACAAGTCGGAGACTGTACGATGGCCCTTGCGCTGCCTCGACCAGAAGGATTGCCTGATCGGTGACGCTTTACCTGCGTCTGGTCGAAATGCCGGCAGCCAAGATCCTGTAAGCATGTGCCGTGCTCGACATCCAGATTTACGCAAGGTTGTAGCAATGGCCTTGTCTGGATTACTTGATTGACGTCAACCGTATGTGTCGGCCCGCTCTGTATTCTGCGCTGAAACCGACTGTTGGTAGCGCAAGGCTTATCGCTTATGACTGAATTGATGCTGACTCACCTCGACTCACTGGGACGCGCACGAATGGTCGATGTTACGGATAAAGGCGTAACGTCCCGAGAAGCAGTGGCTGAGGCATGGGTTCATATGCTTGCCGAGACCCGACAAATGATTGCCAGTGGTGCTCACCCTAAAGGTGATGTATTTGCGGTAGCGAGGATCGCTGGCATTCAGGCGGCCAAACGCACGAGCGAGTTGATTCCGCTCTGTCATCCGCTGCTTTTGAGCAGTGTTAACGTTGAGTTGAGTGTTGAAGGTGACCAACGCGTACGCATTGTTTCTCGGTGCAAGTTGTCCGGACAGACGGGTGTCGAGATGGAGGCACTGACCGCCGCGAGTGTGGCAGCCTTGACCCTGTATGACATGTGCAAGGCCGTGGACCGGGGCATGAGTATCGAGTCGGTGCGGCTGTTGGAGAAACGGGGTGGTAAAAGCGGTTGGTATCAGGCGTTGGAACAATGAAGCTGAATGTTTTGTATTTCTCGCGGTACCGCGAAACGCTGGGCCGTGACGATGAAACGATTGAAGGTGATTTCACTTCTGTCGATCAGTTGCGTCAGCACCTGATACATCGTTCCGGTGTCTGGCGGGTGCTGGCCGAACAGAACCTCATGTGTTCCCGCAATCAGGACATGTGTGGGCTCGATGAGCCGTTGATAGACGGTGATGAAGTGGGTTTTTTCCCAACCGTAACGGGAGGGTGAATCGATGATTCGAGTCCAGACAGGCAGCTTCGACCCCGGTACCGAAATCAACACGCTGCATGCTTTGAGCCTTGATGTCGGCGCGGTGGTGAGCTGTGTAGGGTATGTGCGTGACTCCAACGTCGGACGGGAAGTCGCCGGCCTGTTTCTTGAGCATTACCCCGGGATGACCGAAAAGGTGCTTGGCAAGATCGCCGACGAAGCTCGACAGCGCTGGCCGTTACTTGGATTGGTGTTGATCCATCGAATCGGAGCGTTGCAACCGGGAGAGCCTATTGTGTTTGTCGGCATCTGCAGCAGTCATCGTCAGGCGGCTTTCGAGGCCTGCGCGTTCGTGATGGATTACCTGAAAACCCGCGCGCCATTCTGGAAGAAAGAACAGATGGCCGAGAGTTCCCATTGGGTCGAGGCTCGCAACAGTGATCGCGAGGCGGCGCAACGATGGGATTGACGTTTCCCTCGCTGTGAGTGAATCGTGTTCAGCTGTATTGAGAGCGAGAATCCCATGCTCTATCCGCTGTTTGTGACGTTGCATCTGTTTGCCGCGCTGATTTTTATCGGCACGGTGTTCTTCGAAGTCCTGTTCCTTGAAAGTATCCGCAAACAGCTGCCCGTCAAGGTCATGTTGCTGGTCGAGCAGGAGGTCGGTCGACGTGCCCGCACCTTGATTCCATGGGTTCTGCTGGTATTGTTCGGCGCCGGGCTGGGGATGGTCTGGCTGCGTTATTTGCCGGCCCTTGCAACGCCGATGAGCTCATCATTCGGCACATTGCTGATGTTGAAGATCGTGGTGGCCGTCAGCGTATTGCTGCATTTCCTGGTCGCCATGTTTTTGTTCAAAAGTGGCCGGATGAGTGCTCGATACCTGCATTTCATCCATGGCAGCCTGTTCTGCCACATGGTCGTCATCGTACTGTTGGCCAAGTGGATGTTTTACCTCACGTGGTGACTGTACGTACCTGGTGTCTGTTGCGCGACAAGCACCTTGCTCGCGCTTGACACACATCAAGGAGCATTGATCGCCAAACCCCGACACTGGCAGTCCGCAGCCAGTCTCCGAGACCCGTCATGCTCAATTTATTCCGCAACTCCGGCGAGCTGAACGCTCGGTGCGATCAAGGCGTGCTTGATCCCAACTGCCATGTCGACACTGAAAAGTTCCATGACGGTATCGGCTCTCTGGATTTGCTTCGTGCACTACGCGTCAGCCGACAGAAGTGCCGTCCGCTGTCGCTGAATGTGCAACTGCCTTCTAACCTGAAGCCTTCCTTGTGTTCCCCTCGCGATATTTCATGCGAACACAGTGGTGTCGAACACTATCTTCAGCGTCTGCAACATGAGATCGACCTCGTCGGTTGTCACCTGGGGACCGGACAGCGGGTCGAGCAGTTTCATCTGGGGGGCGGAACACCTGCCATCGCCCACCTGAGACGGCTGATGAATCACCTTCGTGGTCGATTCAACTTTCTTGGACATGAGTGCGCTGACTACAGCGTAGAAGTGGACCTTCACCATACCGATTGGTCGACCATGGGCGTGCTGCGTGATCTGGGATTCAACCATGTCAGCATCGGAGTTCCAGACATCGGTGCCGACAGTGCGATGTCGGTGGCCTGCTACCAGAACCCGGCACCGATCCATTCGCTTATCGATGCCGCTCGCACCTTCGGTTATCGATCCATCAATGTCGATCTGGGTTATGGCCATGCCTGGCAGACGCCAGAAAGTTTTGCGCTGAAACTGGCAACCATCATCGAACTGGAGCCGGACCGGCTGCTGGTGTTTGATTATGCCCGGCCACCTCAACGCTATCGGCCAAAGACCGCAGACAAAATCAGAGCGTTTTGCAGCGAGGAAGATAAAGGTGCCATGCGCCGGATCTGCTTTGAACAGTTGATCGGCGCCGGTTATCACTACATTGGCCTGGGGCAGTTTGTCCGGCCCGATGACGATTTGGCGATTGCTCAAGAGCGCGGCCGATTACGTCGCAATAGTGAGGGATTTACCCGTCACGGATATTGCGACCATATCGGGTTCGGTTTGGGCGCTATCAGTCAGATCGACGATTTGTATGCGCAAAACACCGACAAACTGGAGCTGTACCAGCAGCAACTGGACATGGATCAATTGCCGACGAGCCGTGGCTGGCGCTGTGAGACGGGGAATCAGGTCAGGCACATGGTCGTGGAGCGTCTGGCATGTGATCTGGAGCTGGATATCCAGGCAATCGAGACGCGCTATGGACTGATTTTTCGTCAGTACTTTTCCGCCGTCTGGCCTGTGCTGGAGCAATTGACCCGTGACGGGTTGATTGAGTTGTCTGATCGTTTCATCAGTATTCTTCCGGCCGGTCGGCCGCACGTGGATGCCATCTGCAACCTGTTTGAAAGGGATTCGGGCAGTGCGGGGCATGAACCCCCATTGCGAGTGGATTGATTATGACAACCTCGTTTGATTTCAATCGTGCCCTGGTCGAAAAGTATGACCGCCCGGGGCCGCGCTATACCTCTTACCCGACGGCGCCGCAGTTTCATCAGGCGTTCGCCGTCGATGACTATCAGCGTGCCGCCTCGGACAGCAACCGGGCGGCAACGCCAAAATCGCTGTCGGTGTACATCCACATCCCGTTCTGCAAGAGCCTTTGTTATTACTGCGCCTGCAATAAAATCATTACCCGGAAAACCCACCGCGCCGTCGAGTACCTGACGTACCTCAAGCGCGAAATCGTGATGCAAGCCGCCTTGTTCGACCGCACCCGCAAACTCACACAACTGCACCTGGGTGGTGGCACGCCGACCTATTTGACCAGCGAGCAACTGGCTGACCTTATGGACTGCCTGCATCAGGCATTCGACATGGATGACAGCGATGACCATGAGTTTTCCATCGAAGTCGACCCTCGCACCATCAGCACTGAACAGATCCAGTCGCTGCGTCGGTTGGGGTTCAATCGCCTGAGCTTCGGCGTGCAGGACTTCGATCCCGACGTGCAGGCCGCGGTCAATCGTCAGCAAAGTGAAGGGCAAATTTACGCACTGGTCGCTGCTGCGCGTCAGGTGCAATTCAAGTCGATCAGCGTTGATCTTATCTACGGCCTGCCATTGCAAACCGTGAACAGTTTCGACGTCACCCTCGGCAAGATCATCGCGTTGCGCCCGGACCGGATTGCAGCCTACAGCTATGCCCATTTGCCGGAGCTGGTGCGCGCGCAACGACTGATTCGTCCGGCCGATATGCCGCCACCTGAGCGCAAGCTAGAGTTGCTTGAACTGACTATCCGCCGTCTGACCGAGGCCGGTTATGTCTACATCGGCATGGACCATTTCGCCTTGCCGGACGATGAGCTGGCCTTGGCCCGGGCCAATGGCACGTTGCAGCGTAATTTCCAGGGTTATTCCACCCACGCCGACTGCGATTTGATCGGTCTCGGGGTGTCTTCGATCGGCAAGGTCGGCGATAGCTACAGCCAGAGCGTCAAGGAGCTTTCTCAGTATTACGCGCGACTGGATCAAGGCTTGTTACCGGTCCATCGAGGTTACCGCTTGAGCGCCGACGATCAGCTTCGCCGTGAAGTGATCAGCGATCTGATGTGTCATGGCCGGATCGACTTCGGCAAGTTTGAAGCGCGTCATGCCATCTGCTTTACCGAGTACTTTGCCGATGCGCTGATGCAACTGGACGAACATGTTCGCGATGGATTGCTGCAGATCCACGAAGATGCGCTGGTGTTGTTGCCCCACGGGCATTTGATGATGCGCAGCGCGGCGATGGCGTTTGATGCCTATCTGGACGGCGATCAAAAAGGCCGGTTTTCACGCACCGTTTGAAGTCCCCGGCACCGGGGATGCGTCAGCGCTGGCCAACGTGGTTGCTTTTCAGCTGTCCCAAGGTGCTCGGGATGTCTGCGATCAGGACTGAAGCCGACAACGGTTACACCCTGGGGTAAAGCGATCGGCACAAGGTCTAGTGTGAAGTGCCCTCGGCAAACTCGATTTTGTTGCCGACATTGTACTTGCCCGAGGGCTTGTTCATCGGCAGGCGCTTGATCTCTTTGAGGGTGTTGCTGTCGTAGACAATCAGCGCACCGTCGGTGGCCCAGATACTCAGCAGCAGGTAGCGACCGTCGCGGGTGAATTCGACGTGGGCGGCGGTCTTGCCGGGCATCGGGCGCAGGGTGTGGGCGATTTCCAGGGTCTGTTTGTCGATCAGGTGGATCGCATCGTTGTCGGGACCGAAAAATACATCGGTCCAGGCATACCGCGAATTGACGTGACTGCGCATGAAGAACCCTGGCCCCAGGGTCGGTATTTCCTTGATCAGTTTCCAGGTCTTGAAGTCGATGACCGAGATCAGGCCCTTGCTGATGTTCGGCGTGGCGAACACCCACTCACCGTTACGCTTCCAGTAAGTCCCGGACCCCAGGTGCGGCATGCCCGGCAGCGGAATGTCGGTGACCACCTTGCCACTGTCGAGGTCGATCACCTGGCCGCCCTTGGCTTTGCGCGATGTGGCCAGCAGTTGCTTGTAGTCCGGTGAAAAGGAAAAGTCGTCCAGCACATCCTCTGCCTTGATCCGTCGCGGTTCGAAGTCCGGTGTGCCGGCGCAGGGCAGCTCCCAGACTTCCTTCACGTCCTTGAGTGCGACGATGAAGCTGTTACGCGGCGGGGCTGTGTACACCGCGCTGACCCGCGACGCGGTACCGTCCTGGCCGATCGCCGGGATCGTTTTGACCAGCGACAGATCGCGGGCATCGAGCACCACGAGATTGCCTGGCAAGTAGTTGCCCACCAGTACCCAGCGGCCATCCTTGCTCACCGCCAGGTTGCGGGTGTTGAGCCCGGCGCGGACCTCGGCGATCAGTTTCAGGTTGTGCAAGTCATACAGACTGATCCAGCCATCGCGAGAGGCCACGTAGACGAAGCGTCCATCCGGCGAGAACTTCGGCCCGCCATGCACGGCAAAGTGCGAAGTAAACCGTGCCAGCACTTCAAAACGGTCGCCGTCGAGGATGTCGATGTGATGATCGCCGGCTTCCACCACCACGAACAGGTTCAGTGGATCGGCGCCATGCTGAGGAGTGTCGGGCAGCTTGTTGATATCGGTAAGAATGGAATGACTGCCGCGAATGTCATCGTTACTCCAGGTGGGTGGGGTGGCGGGTGGTTGCTGAAGGTAATCCACCATCGCGTCGAGCTGCGTGGGATTGAACACGTTGGCATACCCGGTCATCTGACTCGCGGGGCGACCGTTCTGGATAACGCTGCGGATTTCGTCAGGTTTGATCCGAGTCAGACTCTCCGGCAGCAAAGCCGGCCCCGCACCGCCGAAACGGTTGGCACCATGGCAGCTCTGGCAATGCTGTTGGTAGAGGTTGGCGGCCGCGTCGGAGGGCGGAACCGCCGCACCGGCATGAACCGGACCGATCCACAACAATGGGGCAAGCAGCATCCGCCTCATATCGCCACCTTGCGGTAGCGTTGCAGCGCTGGGGCGGGGTAAAAACGCGCCGGGTATTCCTGTTGTTGAGTAGCAAACAGATCAACCACTTTGCCGATCACCGTCAGCGTCGGAATGCCAGGTGGGCAATCTCGCGCCAGGGTCGGTAACTGGTGCAGCCTGCCTCGGGCAACATGCTGGTCGGGCCGTGTACCGTTGCTGATCAGCGCCGCCGGCGTGTCGGCGGGCATTCCGGCCTCGATCAAGCGCTGCGCGATAATCCCAAGGTTCGATAACCCCATGTAAAACACCAGGGTCTGAGTGCTGTCGGCCAGGCTGCTCCAGGGCAGTGCCAACTCTCCATCGCGTTGCAGGTGCCCGGTGATGAAACGGCAGGAGTTGACCAGATCCCGATGGGTCAGCGGAATGCCGGCGTAAGCGCTACACCCGGAGGCGGCAGTAATGCCGGGGACCACCTGGCAGTCAATGTTGCGTTGCAGCAGATACTCCAGCTCCTCGGCGCCACGGCCGAATATGAACGGGTCGCCACCCTTGAGCCGGACCACGCGCTGCCCCAGATCGGCGAGGTCGGCGAGTAGTTCGTTGATCTGTTCCTGGGGCAGGCTGTGGCAGCCGCTTGCCTTGCCGACGTAATGCCGGGCGCAGGTGAGGGGGATCAACGTCAGCAGCTCGGGGCTGATCAGGCGGTCGTAAACCACGGCGTCGGCTTGCATCAACAGGCTCCAGGCACGCAGGGTCAGTAAGCGTGGATCGCCGGGGCCGGCGCCGACCAGGGCGACTTCGCCCGGTCTGAACGGGGACTCAAGTGCAGCCGGTAAAATAATCGATGGATGCATGGGACGTCCTTGGTGCTTCATCAGGTGGTCCGGCCCCATCCTTTGTCAGATGGCTCGCCAGGCGGGTGCTTCAGTGCATGACGCTAGGGAGGGTCGTTGAGGGTGGTATGCCGATTTCTTCATCGCTGAGGTGGCAACCGGGGTCCTGGCCCCAGAGATCACCTTCGGCCCAGGCGCGGGTGCGAGTGTTGCCGTTGCAGATGCTTAGCCAACGGCATTGACCACAGCGACCACCGACGGCCCGAGGATGCACGCGCAGCTGCTGTAACAAGGCGTCCGGGCGGTCCAGCCACAGCGTGCGAAACGGCGTGTGCCGGACATTGCCCACCGAGTGCTGCCACCAATAGGTGTCGGGGTGCACTTCACCGGTGTTGTCGATGTTGGCGATGCCGCTGCCCGAGGCGTTGCCGCCCCAGGCGCGGAGCATATGTTCCAGGCGCGGGTAATGTTCGGGTAGATGCAGGCCCACCCATTGCAGCAAGAGAATCGCGTCGGCATCGTTGTTGCCGCTGACAAAATCGCTGTCGCGACCGTGCTGGATGTCTTCCCAGGCCCGTTCGAAGATCAGCGTCATCGCCTCGCGGCTCATCTGCTGTCGGGCGTCGAGCTGGCGGCTGCGTTTGCCGCGACCGCTGTAGTTGAGGTGCGACAGATAAAACTTTTGCACGTCGTACTCGCGGATCAACGCCAGCAGTTGGGGCAGCTGCGCATGGTTCTCCTGGGTCAATGTGGTTCGCAGACCGACGCGAATGCCTTGTTCGCGACAGAGCTGGATCGCGTGCATGGAGCGGGCGAAGCTGCCCTTCAGCTGGCGGAAGCTGTCATGGGTGGCTTCCAGGCCATCGATGCTGATCCCGACATAGTCGAACTTCGCCGCGCTGATCTGCGTGATGTTCTGCTCATCGATCAGCGTGCCATTGGTGGACAAGGCCACAAAGAAACCTTTGGCGCGGGCATAGGCGCCGAGCACAAACAGATCCTCGCGCAACAGCGGTTCCCCCCCGGAAAGAATCAGTACCTTCACGCCAGCGTCGTGCAGGTCGTCAATCACGGTCAGCGCGGCGGCCGTATCCAGTTCGCCGCGAAAGACACTGTCGGCCGAGGTGGCGTAGCAGTGCTTGCAGGTCAGGTTGCAGCGCCTGAGCAGGTTCCAGATCACCACTGGCGGCCGGTTGCTGCCCGGAGGGCTGGTTCTGGGGGCAGGCACCCGGCCGGTCAGGGCACGCAGGTATTGGCTGATCCTCAACATGCAAATCTCCTTGAGCCAGCGAGTGTTCAGCGTGGTACTGGCGGTAGCCGTAAACCGGTTTTTTTCAGGATGCGACTGCTCACCAGCATCTCGTCGGCGACACAGGCGTCGCCCAGCAAGTAGCGCAGGTGTTCGCGGTAGCTGTCGATTTCTTCGCGGCTGCGACCGTGGACCATGGCGAACAGGTTGTAGCGCCACGCGGTTCGTCGCGGGCGTCGATAACAGTGGCTGACAAAAGGCTGCGCACCGATCAGCGCACCGAGGCGCGGCATGTCGGTGTCGCGCACATCCCAGACTGTCATGCCGTTGTAGCGATATCCGAGGCGATAGTGGTTGGGGACGGCGGCGATGCGTCGGATCGCGCCCTCGGCCTGCAAGCGCTTGAGCAAATCCAGGGTGGATTCGATACTCAGGTTCAGCTGTTCGGCGAGCCAGGCCCAAGGGTCGTCCAGCAGCGGCAGGCCCGCCTGGGTCAGTTCGATCAGTCGGTGTGCCAGGGTGTCTTCAGACCGGGAAGTACAGACTGACATGGTAAGTCTCCTCTTTGGGCACGTTGAGCAGCGGCAAACCGGTCAGGATTTCGATGTGCTGCAAGGTTTCGGTGACGCCTTGTTCGGTCGCGCAGCCGAGCACGAACCACATGTTCCAGGCGTGTTCGCGTCGATAGTTGTGCGCCACTTCAGGCAGGGCGTGCAGTTGCCCGGCGATCTCTTCGAACCGTTCTTCCGGCACCGCCAGCGCCGCGAGGGTGAAGGCGCCACCGAGGCGTTCGATGTCGAACATCGGGCCGAAGCGCGTGAGTATTCCCTCACAGAGCAGTTCGTGGAGGCGGTGGAGCAATTCAGTGCTGCTGCTGTCCAGTTCGCTGGCCAGTGCCTGCCAGGGGTTACGCACCAGCGGCAGGCCCAGTTGCAAGCGGTTGATCAGCCGACGGTCAAGATCATCCATGGGGCGTGGTTCCCGTTGAGGAGGCGGCAAAGCGTCCGCCGCACTGTTTAAAGACGTGGGTGCTGAACAGCAGTTGGTGGGGCAGGTCGCTCAGCAAGTGTTCTTCCAGCAACGCCTGGATCTGCGCCTCGACCTGCGCGCGTTGGCGCCCGTGAACCATGCAGAAAAGGTTGTAGCGCCACTGCGGCAGGCGCCGTGGCCGTTGATAGCAGAGGGTGATACCGGGCGCTTGCCCCAGGCGCTGGCCGACTTCGTCGATCAGCGCGTCTGGAACATCCAGCACCAGCATGGCGTTGGCAGAAAAACCCAGCGCGCGATGGTTGAGCACCAGACCGACCCGCCGAAAAAGCCCTTGTTCGTGCCACTGATGCATTTGCGCGAGCACCTGGTTTTCATCGGCGCTTATCCGTTCCGCGAGGGCCTGATAAGGCCGTGATACTCGCGGCAATCCGCTTTCCAGATGTCGGCGTAGCGCCAGTGCCTGTTTGGGGCTCAATCCCGGCTTCATGGGCCTTCTCCCAGAGCAAAGCCGAGGTTGATGCGGTAAGCGGTCAGCATCGGCAGATCCAGCGGCGTGAGGCCGGTATCTTTCTCGAGTTCGTTGAGTACGCGTTCGATGTGTGGGCGATCAGGCCCGGTCAACACAAACCACAGGTTGTAGAAATGCTCCCGTGCGTAGTTGTGATTGACCTCGGGATACTGGCTGACGCGCTCGGCGACTTGTTGCAGGCGTTCGGCGGGCACGGCGAAGGCGGCGAGGGTGCTGGCCCCGGCGCGGCTGTGTTCGAACACCGGGCCGATCCGCGAGAGGGTGCCGGCCTGATCCATTGCTTGCAGGCAGGCCATCACGTGCGCCTCGTCGCAACCGAGGACTTTGGCGATCTCTTTATACGGTTCCGGGCACAGCGGCATGTCGTGCTGGAAGCGATCGATCAGTTGGCGACTGAGCAGGTCGAGGTTCATTTCAATAGCCCATTTTTTGCGCGCGACTGCTGAAGAAGATGCCGCTCGGCGCGATGGCGGGAAGGGTGCTCAGCAGTTTCAGGCTGTACGGGTCCCAGACCTGAACCTGATCGCCATCGCGTAATGACAGCCACAACTGATCGCCGCGCGCGGTGAATTCCATGTGTAGCACCGCCGGCCCCGGTCGCAGGTCGGCGACCACAGCGTGGGTTTCGGTATCGATCACCTGAACCCGATCGTTGTCCGGGTAGGCGAAATTGACCCACAGCTGCCGACCGTCTGGCCGTGAGGTGACGAACACCGGCTGCCCGGCCACAGGGATGGCCGCGGTCTGCTGCCAGCTGCGCGAATCCATCACCAGCACTTGATGGTGGCCGACGGCGGGCACGAAGGCCTGGTTGTCAGCAACGGCCCAGCCCTCCAGATGCGGCATCTTGTAGACGGGTAATTTCGCCTGGCCGCGCCCGTAATCACCAAGCACCCGCTGCACGCCATGCTCCGGATGCCAGAGGTCGAGTTGGGCCATGCCGTCTTCGCCGAACAGCCCGGCCATGTAATAGCGCCCATCCGGGGTAATCAAGGCATCGTAGGGTTGTTGGCCGATGTTCTTGAAGCGGTTGATCTGCGGTGTGTTGCCCCGGCTGAAGTCGGCGGTCCAGATTTCGCCGCTATCGAACAGGCTGAATACAAAACGTTGTCCGGGGGCGTCCACCAGACCGACCACCCGGGAGCGTTTGCTGCCATCGGCCAGGGCTGTGGCGGGAATGTCGGCCACCTGTTGCAAGGTGTTGGCATCGAATACCTTGACGCCGCCGGGTACGTAGTTGGACACCGCGATCAACTTGCCGTCCTGACTGATGGCGCCGCCGATGCTGTTGCCGCCCTGGATGACCCTATGGTCGATGCGTTGGGTCAGCAGGTCGATTTTGCTCAGTCCGCCGTCGCGACCGAACACATAGGCATAACGCTGGTCGTGGGAGAACACCACCGAGGCATGGGACAGGTCGCCCAAGCCTTCGAGGCGAGCCAGCGCGGTGCGAGTGTCGCTTTCGATGATTTGTACGCTACCGCTGGTGCGCTCAATCACTACGCCCAGGTCGCCCGTGCCGCGCAGGGGGGACTGAACGCAGGCGGATAACAAGAGGCCGGTCGCCGCTGACAGCAGGATTGAACGAATCATGATGCGGGATATCCCTGGAGAAGAAGATTGACCAGCCAACGGATGTCGTCAGCACTGAGCAGCGGGCCCCAACCGGGCATGGCGGTGCCGGGGCGACCTTGGGTGACGGTGGCAATCAGGCTGTCCCGGGGCTTGCCGGACAGTGCGCTACGGGTCAGTTCAGGGCCCAGCCCACCGGTCATTCGCAGCCCATGACAGGCACCGCAATCCTGGGCCAGCAGGTGTTCGAGTTGCGCCTGACGCTTGGCGTCCGGCGTCGCTACCGAGGTCGCGCAAATGAGGAGGAGGGCCGCCAGAAGCACCGCGTGTCGATAATCTTTCATGACGCCCTCCCGTTGGCTATTTGAGACTCAAGACCCACGTCGCGAGGGTCTGCGCTTCTTCATCCGTTACTGGGTTGGCCGGCATCGGTATCGGTCCCCAATTGCCTTGTGTGCCGTTCTTGATGTGGTTGGCCAGGGTGTTTGCGGCACCGGCGACACCAGCGTTCTTGGCGGCCACCTCCTTGAGCGTCGGGCCGACGAGCTTGGTGTCGATGGCATGGCAGGCGGCGCAGGGTTTGCTCTTGAACAGCTCTGGCGCGTCTTGCGCCATCACCGCTTGCAGGCTCAATGCGCCAGCCAGGACAATCAGTGATATCAGCGTATTTTTCATGACGATTCCTTTCATTGATGGAACTCAATAAATGTCGTGTTGGGTGTTGTAGACGTTGAATTTTCCGGTGGGCGTAATCAGCCGTTTGTCCTTGATGACTGATTTGAGCTTCAGGGTTTTGTCGTCGATCACCACCAGTGCCGACTCGTCTGCCTGGCCACTCCACACGGAGAACCAAACCTCATCGCCGGCCTTGTTGTATTCCGGCTGTACGACGCGCATGGCCCCTTGCTTGATGCCGGCGTACTCGGCGATGGGTAGCACGGTGTAGCCGGCATCGAGCTTGTCGAGATTGAACACCGCCACCGACTGACTGAGTTTGGCGTCCGGGTTGAGGGTGGTGTCGACATACAGGTGGCGCGAGTTGGGGTGGGTCTTGATGAACAACGAACCGCCGCCCTGGCCCTTGAGCGAGGCGACCTGTTTCCAGGCGTATTGCGGGTGTTTGATCGGGTCGGTGCCGATCAGCGAGATACCGTCATCTCCCAGATGGCTGGTGGCCCAGACTGGCCCGTAAGTCGGATGGACGAAGTTGGCGCCGCGGCCTGGGTGAGGAGTTTTTCCGACGTCCACCAAAGCAGTCAATTTACGTTCTTTGGAATCGATCACGGCGATCTTGTTGGAGTTGTTGGCGGCGGTCATGAAATACCGATGAGTGCTGTCCCAACCACCGTCATGCAGGAACGGCGCGGCATCGATGTAGGTGACGGTTAGGTTTTTGATGTCCTGGTAATTGACCAGCATGACCTTGCCGGTTTCCTTGACGTTGACGATGAACTCCGGCCATTCGTGGGAGGCGATGATCGCCGCGACCCGGGGTTCCGGGTGGTACTCCTGTTTGTCGACGGTCATGCCACGGGTCGAGACGATTTGCTTTGGCTCCAGGGTTTCGCCATCCATGATGGTGAACTGCGGCGGCCAATAGGAACCGGCGATGGTGTATTTGTCTTCGTAGCCTTTGAACTTGGAGGTCTCCACCGAGCGTGCCTCGATGCCCACTTTGACTTCGGCGACCTTGGTCGGCTCCACCGGCCACAGGTCGATCATGTCGATCCGGGCGTCTCGACCAATCACCAGCAGGTAGCGACCGGAGGCTGAAATGCGCGAAATGTGCACCGCATAACCGGTCTCGATCAGCTTGACGATTTTCTTGCTGTCACCGTCGATCAGAGCAATCTTGCCGTCATCGCGCAACGTCACCGAAAACAGGTTGGGCAGATTGAGTTTGCTCAGCTGTTTGTTCGGACGGTCCTCGGGCTTGACCAGCACTTTCCAGGTTTTCAGCGTCTCGGCCATGCCCCATTCCGGTGGCGTTGGCGGCGTGTGCTGAATGAACTTCGCCATCGCCGTGATCTGGTCCTTGGTCAGGGCATTGGACGTCCCCCAATTCGGCATGCCCGCCGGTGACCCGTAAGTCATCAAGGCCTCCAGATACGGTTGCCCACGGGACTGAGTGATGTCCGGCGTCAGTGGTTTACCGGTGGCGCCTTTGCGCAGAACACCGTGGCAACCGGCGCAGCGTTGGAAGTAGATCTCCTTGGATGCGTCGAAGTCGGCCTGGCTCAGGTCCGGCGCTCCCGCGGTTTTGACCATGGGCGGGGTGGCCGCTCCTGCGGCAGGTTCGTCAGCGGCAACGGCATGACTCATCGCCAGGGCCAGCGTTGAACACAGCGTGGCGACAGTCAGAGCAAACGTTTTTCTATTGCTGATCAGCATTCCATTTCTCCTCAGGCAAGACCTTTGCGATGTGCTTTGACGGCAGCGCAGAACGCAGGTTCTTAGTGCCGTGCAAGGCTATGCCCGAGCAGGCCAATGCTCGCTTGACCGCGATCAAGTTTGTCGGCCATGTCACTTGCCAGGTTGTCGCAGGCGCCCGTAGCGTGTTGCTTGAATCCGCTTTTGGAACAGACAGCCCATGGACCGTATCCCGTCTTGCGAACACAAGGTCGACCCCTTCTATCAACCGCTTAATAATGAGGAGGTGCTGTTCGAGCAAGCCTGGCGTCATGGCATGCCGGTGCTGATCAAAGGCCCGACCGGGTGCGGCAAGACCCGTTTCGTCCAGCACATGGCCCATCGGTTGAAACTGCCGCTCTACACCGTGGCTTGCCACGACGACCTGAGTGCCGCCGACCTCATCGGCCGGCATCTGATCGGCGCCCAGGGCACGTGGTGGCAGGATGGACCGTTGACCCGCGCGGTGCGAGAAGGGGGTATCTGCTACCTCGACGAAGTGGTCGAGGCCCGTCAGGACACCGTGGTGGTACTGCATCCACTGGCCGATGATCGTCGGGAATTGTTTCTGGAACGCATCGGCGAAGTGTTGAAGGCGCCGCCCTCATTCATGCTGGTGGTGTCGTACAACCCCGGTTACCAGAACCTGCTCAAAGGCATGAAGCCCAGCACCCGCCAACGCTTCGTGGCGATGCGTTTCGGCTATCCGCCGGTGGCTGACGAAGAGCGCATTGTCGCCAGGGAAGCGCAGGTGGACTGCGCCCTGGCGGCGCAAGTGGTCAGGCTGGGGCAGGCGCTGCGCCGGCTCGATCAGCATGATCTGGAAGAGGTCGCCTCGACGCGGCTGCTGATTTTCACGGCGCGAATGATCCGCTCCGGCATGAGTCCGCGTGAGGCGTGCATGGCCTGCTTGGCCGAGCCGTTGAGCGATGATCCGCTGACGGTTGCGGCGCTGATGGACGTGGTTGATGTCCACTTCGGCTGAGTCCAGGGGCGTTGCGCGTGGTCACCTGCCGGGCGACTTGGCGATGTGGTTTTTCATTCTGGCCGAGCTGTCGGTGTTTGCGATTTTGATCCTGGCGTTTGCCGTGACCCAGGCGCTCAAGCTGCAGCTGTTCGGCGAAAGCCGCCTGTTGCTGAACACGTCCACCGGCTTGGCGATGACCCTGAGCCTGCTCACTGCGGGGTTGTTCGCCGCGCTGGCTCAGGAGCAAGTAAGGTGCTCAAGGCCGCGCCATGGCGCGGTCTTTCTGTTGGCCGCGTTGCTCGTTGCGAGTGCCTACGTCGTCTTGAAACTCACGGAATACCGGCACTTGCTGGCCTCGGGGCTGGGCATGGAGCACAACACATTTTTCACCCTCTACTGGATCCTCACCGGTTTTCATTTCCTCCATGTATTGCTCGGCATGGTCATTCTCGGATGGCTGGCCGAGCGGTGTCGTCGTGGCTTGTACAACGAAGACAACCGCAGCGGGTTTGAATCCGGCGTGCTGTATTGGCACATGGTCGACCTGATCTGGGTCGTGCTGTTTCCGCTGGTCTACGTGCTGAATTGACGGGAGGTTTTATGTCCGCTTCCAGGTTACTGCTGGTCTGCTGGGCCGCGCTGGCCACGTTAAGCGTGTGCACGGTGGTGTTGGCACAGGTGGGCGTGACCTGGCAGCTGTCCATTGCCATCCTGGGGGTGGCGGTCGGCAAGGCCTGCCTAATCACTGATGGCTTCATGGAGCTGCGCCGCGCGCCGAGACTATGGCGCCGCTTGATGTTGAGCTGGGCGCTGGTATTGGCGGCACTTGTGGGGCTGAGTCTGTTGTCAGTCCTCTCTGGATAATACCCGACCAAAACCATCTGATTTTCTTGATCGCCATCAAGCCGGTTTCAACCCTGCGCTTCCTAGAATGGACGGGTCAAGCAAAGAGGAAGCGACCATGTCAGAGACCTTCACCAAAGGCATGGCCAGGAATATCTACTTCGGGGGAAGCGTCTTCTTCTTCCTGATATTCCTGGCCTTGACCTATCACTCGGAACAGACCTTTCCCGCCCGTAGCAATGAAGCGCAGCTAAGCGAATCAGTGGTGCGCGGGAAGTTGGTCTGGGAGCAAAACAACTGCGTCGGCTGCCACACATTGCTGGGTGAGGGCGCCTACTTTGCGCCTGAACTGGGCAACGTGTTCCAGCGTCGTGGCGGGGAGGCGGGCTTCAAACCTTTTCTGCATGCCTGGATGAAAATGCAGCCGCTGGGCGTACCGGGTCGGCGAGCGATGCCGCAGTTCAACTTGAGTGACCAGGAGGTGGATGACATCGCCGAGTTCCTCAAGTGGAGCTCGAAAATCAACACCAATGGCTGGCCGCCAAACAAGGAGGGCTGAGAGATGAGCGTGACTAATCCACATCTGAAATTTGCCTCGCAAGCTGTGGCCAAACCGTACTTCGTGTTTGCCCTGATGCTGTTTCTCGGTCAGGTGGTGTTCGGTTTGATCATGGGCCTGCAATACGTGGTGGGGGACTTTCTGTTCCCGGCCATTCCCTTCAACGTTTCGCGGATGGTGCACACCAACCTGCTGATCATATGGTTGCTGTTCGGCTTCATGGGCGCTGCTTACTACCTGATTCCGGAAGAGGCCGACCGCGAGCTGCACAGTCCGAAGCTGGCACTCATCCTGTTCTGGGTATTCGCCGCCACCGGTGTATTGACGATCCTGGGTTATCTGCTGGTGCCTTATGCGGGGCTGGCCAAGTTGACCCACAATGAGCTGCTACCGACCATGGGCCGCGTTTATCTGGAGCAGCCGACCATCACCAAGATGGGGATTGTGCTGGTGTGCCTGGGCTTTCTCTACAACATCGGCATGACTCTGCTTAAAGGTCGCAAGACCACGGTGAGCGTGGTCATGATGACCGGGCTGATCCTGCTTGCAGTGTTCTTCCTGTTCTCCTTCTATAACCCCGGAAACCTGGTCCGCGACAAGTTCTACTGGTGGTGGGTGGTGCATCTTTGGGTGGAAGGTGTATGGGAGTTGATCATGGGCTCGATGCTGGCTTTCGTGCTGATCAAGATCACCGGGGTAGACCGGGAAGTGGTGGAGAAATGGCTCTATGTAATCATCGCCATGGCGCTGATTACCGGGATCATCGGCACCGGTCACCACTACTTCTGGATCGGTGGGCCAGAGGTCTGGTTATGGGTTGGTTCAATCTTCTCCGCACTGGAGCCGCTGCCCTTCCTGGCGATGGTGATGTTCGCCTTCAGTATGGTGAAGAACCGGCGTCGGCAACACCCGAACCGCGCCGCGACGTTGTGGGCCAAGGGCACCACGGTGACCGCCTTTTTCGGCGCCGGTGTCTGGGGGTTTCTGCATACCCTGGCACCGGTCAACTACTACACCCATGGCACGCAGTTGACGAACGCTCACGCCCACCTGTCGTTCTACGGTGCTTACGCGATGATCGTGATGACTTTGATCAGCTACGCCATGCCACGCTTGCGCGGGTTGGGCGAGGCCGGCGACGAGCGCTCGCAGACTCTGGAGATCTGGGGATTCTGGTTGATGACCTTGTCGATGGTGATGATCACGCTGCTGCTAACTGCTGCCGGTGTTGTACAGATCTACCTGCAACGCTGGCACGCCGACGGAATTGCCTTGCCGTTCATGGCCACGGTCGATCATTTGCAGGTGTTGTTCTGGGCGCGTCTGGGGGCTGGGGTCGGTTTCCTCGCCGGGCTACTCTGCTATTTGTTCAGCTTCAAGCAGCGGGGTCGCGCCGCCTTGCGCGCCCCGGCGGCGGTGGTGCCTTCATGAGCCGGGTTAACGGCTAGAAAAGGTCGGCCCGGCTGATACAGCGGGCCGTTTTTTTGGTGTCCAAGAAGGGCAAACAGCATGGCCTTTACCGTCGAACTGGAAGAGTGGGTAGGCAGTGCCTGGCACCGCTTCATCACCCGGCGCGCCAGCCCGGATTTCCCCGAAGCACGGGTTGAACTGATCAACCAGCAACGCCCGCTGGCGCTGTTGTTCCGCGCCATGGGCGGTGCCAATGGCATCGGGCTTGAAGCGGCCAGCGACCGCGATCTGCTACTGCGGCGCAACGTGCTGCAGCAAATCGCCGGCACCTGCAAACAAGTGCCCTTGGCGTGGTGTGACGAGAATACCCTGCGGCTACCGTCGAGTCTCGCGGTGTTCCCTGAAGTCGCACTGAATGAGGAACTCTATCGTTGGCTCGCGTTGCTGGCAGCGCAGGCCGGTCAGATGCGGCATTGGGGGCGGGACAACCAGCGCTGGACGCAATTGCTGTTGCGGCGCTATCCAGCGCTACGCGCGCGCTACCAGCGATTGGTCGAGGCCCACCTGCAATTGCGCCCGGACCCGGCCTCATTGAGCTGTAGTGAAGCGGCACTGGAGCGCGTCTTATGCCAGGCGTTGCGCGAGCCGGGCAGCGTCGAGGATTTTCCGCGTAGCGAACGCGCGGCGTGGCCAGTGCCGCTGTGGTTGTACCCACCGCAACATCTCGCCAGCCCGCTGGCTGCCGATTTGGGCGATGAATCCGAAGAGTCTTTGACGACGTCTCCCGGCGAGCAGAAAGGCGGGCGCAAGCGCGCCAAACGCATTGATGACAGCACCCGTGACGGCGGGCTATTGGTGGTACGCCTGGAGAATCTGTTCAGTTGGACCGAACACGTGGACCTGGATCGCTGGTCGGATGACAGCGAAGACCCGGACGCCGCCAGGATCGCTGATGATCTGGACGAATTGACCCTGTCGCGCACCCGGCTGCGCAAGGGCGGTGGGCTGAAGCTGCACCTGGATTTGCCACCGGCCGATGTCGACGATATTCCCCTGGGCGAGGGCATCAAGTTGCCAGAGTGGGACTATCGAAAACAGCTGATGCAGGGCGCCTTCGTCAATCTGCAAATGATGGTGCCCCGTGACTGTGAAGCGCAGCCGCTGCCGCCACGGTTGAAGGTTTCGGTGCAGCGCCTGCGACGCCAATTCGAGCACTTGCGCAATGACCGTCAGTGGTTACGCCAGCAACTTCAGGGCTCGGAACTGGACATGCAGGCCTGGCTGGATTTCACGTTGAACGCGAGCATGGCCCGTGTGCCGAGCGCGGTCTGTTCATGGAGCAACGCCAGACGCGCCGCGACCTGGCGTGCCTGTTGCTGGCCGATGTGTCGATGTCCACCGACGCACACCTGAACGATGAGCATCGTGTGATTGATGTCATCCGCGACACGCTGTTGCTGTTTGGCGAAACCCTGTCGGGGCTGGGGGATGATTTCGCCCTGTACGGGTTTTCCTCACTGCGGCGTCAGCAAGTACGCATGCAGGAACTCAAGTCCTTCACCCAGCGTTATGACGACAACACCCGCGGTCGTATTCAAGGGCTCAAGCCGGGGTATTACACGCGCATGGGTGCTGCGATTCGCCAGGCCACGCGCCTGCTGGGCAGCAGCAAACGGCGCAGTAAACTGTTGCTGCTGCTGACAGATGGCAAACCGAATGATCTGGATTTGTACGAGGGCCGCTACGGTGTTGAAGACACCCGCGAGGCGGTGCTGGAGGCACGGCGTCAAGGACTGACGCCGTTCTGTATCACCATTGATCGTGAGGCCGGGGATTACCTGCCGTACATGTTTGGCGCCAATGGCTACACCGTGATCCGTCAGCCTGAGCAATTACCGCTGCGCTTGCCGCAGTTGTATCGCCAACTGACTCAGTCTTGAGCCCGGGTCTGACTCAAGCGGCATCAACTGATGCCGCGCGGCAACCAGAAAAACATCGCGATGCAAAAGATTGTCAGGCCGATACAGAACCACCTGAACCGGCGCAGTCGACGTTCCTGAGCACGTTCGGCCATCACCGGCAGGGGCATGCCGCATTGGAGGCATTCGGATTGTTTTAGCGGGTTAGGGTGTTGGCAATACAGGCAGACGGGCAAGGTGCTCACTCAAACTGCTCCAGGCGCAGACGATCAAGAATGGCGATCTGGCGGCCGTCCTGAGTGATGATGTTTTCATCGATCAGGCGCCGGATGATCCGTGAAAAGGTTTCCGGCTGGATCGACAGATGCCCGGCAATCAGTTGCTTGGCCATCGGCAGCTCGAAATGGCTGTTCACGGTTTGCTGGCGCACTAGTTGCGTCAGCAGGTAACGCACGACCCGGTGGGTGGCGTTTTTCAGGGACAAGGTTTCGATTTCATTGACCCGTTGATGCAAACGAACGCAGAGCTTGCCGAGCAACGCAAAGGTCAACCGGCTGTTGCTCTGAAGCAGGCGCATGTAGGTGCTGTTGGACAGCCGGTAGAGCTGGGTGGGGCAGACCGCCTCGGCCGAGGCTACATAGTTGGGTGTGTCCATCAACATCATCGCCTCGGCGAAGGTTTGTCGATCACCGATGACTTCAAACACTTTCTCCTGCCCATCGGGTGTCAATCGGTAGATTTTCACCGCCCCGGCAATTATGAAATAGAACGAATCTGCTGGCTCACCCTGACGGAACAACGGCTCGCCTTTGTCGATGCTCAGCAAGTGGCTGGTACTCATCAACTCATCCAGCTGTTCTTCATTCAACGGCTCGAACAAGTGATGACTGCGCAGAATCTGGTGATGGACGCGATGAAGCACCATGGAAATTCATCCTGAAGATTGAGGAAGGAGCGGTTGTCCCGTCAAACGAGGCCCAGGGAGAGACTGCTGGCCAGGGCCAGGACTGAGGTCAACACCACAAACCAGGCCAGTGGCTGGATGATTTTTTTCATGACGACTCCGGGCAATCGAGAGGGATCGAAGGTTTCTTTGATTTCCAGACGCATGAGCAAGACGCGGGCCATGCCCGGAGGCCCTTGTTTACCTGGGTTCTCAGGTGTGAGGGTAAAAAAGACTATGCCGTCTAGGGTTTAAATAACCATTAAATGGTCATTTGTACCCTGGAGCCGATCACCTTTGTGGCGAGGGGGCTTGCCCCCGTTCGGCTGCGTAGCAGTCGTAAAACCGGCTGATGCGTTCTACCTGACGCGCCACGGATGCCGGTTCTGGGAGCGCTTCGCACTCCAACGGGGGCAAGCCCCCTCGCCACAGGAGCCACCATTCTCCCGGTCCAAACAGGTTCGAATGAGCATCGGGGCACGCCCCTTGCACACTTGATCTGCGACAAAGGCAATGGATCGGTAATACCCGATGATGGCCCCAGGATTTACCTCGGCGCCTGCGGGTTGGTGCCAGGTCCGCAACAAGGTAGAGGAGTGGCTTTATGCAAGTGCTTGAGCGCCGTAAAGCGTTGGCGATCCCACCGCTGTTACGGCTGGCCTTTCGGCCATTTTTCCTCGCGGGCTGCCTGTTGGCGGTGCTGGCCATACCGCTTTGGCTGGCTGCCTTCAGTGGTGGGATTTCCGGCTGGCAGCCGGCAGGCGGTTGGCTGGGCTGGCATCGGCATGAGCTGTTGTTCGGGTTTGCGCTGGCGATTATCGCGGGCTTTCTGCTGACGGCCGTGCAGACCTGGACCGGTCGCCCCGGCCTCAGCGGCAAACCTTTGGCTGCGCTGGCGCTGCTGTGGTTATTGGCGCGAGTGGCCTGGCTGGCCAACGTACCGTGGCCGTTGCTCGCGGTGCTGGAGCTGGCGTTCCCGTTGGCGGTGGCGGTTCTCATGGGCTTCACCTTGTGGAAGGTGCGGCAGAAACGTAACTACCCGATTGTGGTGGTTTTGCTGTTGTTGGCCGTGGCCGATGGGTTGTCCCTGTATGGCTTGGTCGAGGGGCATGAAGGCTGGCAGCGCCAGGGCGTGCTGACCGGCATCTGGCTGGTGGCGGCGATGATGGGGTTGATCGGCGGGCGGGTGATTCCGTTTTTCACCCAGCGTGGCCTTGGTCGGGTGGAAGGTGTTGCCGCCTGGCCCTGGCTGGATCGACTGCTGTTGGTCGGTTCGCCGTTGGTGGCGTTGTTGTATGCCGCAGGACCTGCGCTCGCTCCCAATGTCTGGGTGGGTCTGCTGTTCGCGGTGCTGGCGGCAGGGCATCTGGTGCGTCTGGTGCGCTGGCATGACCGGGCACTCTGGCGCGTGCCGTTGCTGTGGTCGTTGCACCTGGCCTATGGCTGGCTGGCGGTGGCGTGTCTCGGGATGGCGTTCTGGCATTTTGGCGTGCCGGTTAACCCGAGCCTGGCGGTGCATTGTCTGACCCTTGGGGCCATGGGCGGCCTGGTGCTGGCGATGATCGCGCGGGTCAGCCTCGGGCACACCGGCCGTGCACTGGAGTCACCGTCGGGCATGACCCTGGCGTTCATCGTGCTCAACCTGGCATGTCTGAGCCGAGTGGTGTTGATCCTGTTTTTCCCATTGCCGGCGTTGTGGCTGGCCGGTCTGTGCTGGACGCTGGCGTTTGCGTTGTACGCCTGGCGTTATGGGCCGATGCTGCTGCGCACCCGAGTTGACGGTCATCCGGGATGAGCCAGCGAACTGAAGGAGGCGGACGCTGATGTATCCCTATCTGCTGGTCACACACCTGCTGGCGGCGATTGCCTTTATCGGCACGCTGTTTTTCGAGGTGGTGATCTGGCATCACGCTCGCCAGCATTTGATGGAGTCGGCGCAATTGACCGCGGACCAGACGCTTGCAGTGCGCTCGCGCAAGGTGCTGCACGGCGTGGTGTTGCTGTTATATGGCGCCGGCATCGGTTTGGCATGGCAGTACCGGGGCGCATTGAGTCAGCCGCTGGCCAGCAGTTTTGGTACGTTGCTGAGCCTGAAAATCCTGTTGGCCCTGAGCATCATTGGTCATTACTTGCTGCTGGCCTATTGGCTGACCCACGCGCGCCTGACCGCAACCCGCGCAAGCTGGATTCGCCGCAGCATCCTCGGGCACATGCTGTTGATCGTGATCCTGGCCAAGGCCATGTTCTATTGGCATGGCTGATCGCAAGACGTCCTTCACAAACAAAACCCGCGTCAACCGGTGGGATGGCGCGGGTTGGGTGTGGCCGGCAAGCGATCAATGGCGGGGGTTCAGGGCGTTAATGAACAACACGTTGTTTTCCAGGTGGATGTGCTGCATCAAGTCGTCTTTGAACTCCAGCAACCCGCGATAGAGCGCACGCCAGGTGTTGCAGGCATCGGCGGGCGCGATTATGTGATTGGTCAGGGCGAGCATCTTCTCCAGCGCTTCGCCATGTTGATCATGTTCGAAGCGCAGCACCTGGATCGGCGGAGCCGCTTGAGCACCGATGCCCTTTTGCAGCATCGGGAAGAGCACTTGTTCTTCCTTGAGCATGTGGCCTTCGAGTTCTTGTTGCATGTCGGTCAGGAGATCGGCCAAGCCATTGGGGCAGCTGCTGCGCGCGCCGTGGACGTGCTCGACCCGGCGGGCCAGACGGATCAGTTCCGGCAGTTGCTCGCGGTGGCGGGCGTGATAGCGCGTGAGGAGGTGGGTGATCAACAGCTCCGACGGCTCGTTGCGCCAGTCGTGCTGGGTTTCACCGGCGTCTTGCAGAGTGTGCAGGGCGTCGGCAATCAGCATCGGGTCGAGGTCTTTGCCCTGGGCTGCTTCACGCAGGCTTTTATGGCCGCCACAGCAGAAGTCCAGTTTGAAGGTGTGAAAAATCCGGGTGGCACCGGGTATATCGCAGGCCAGTTGGCCGAGGCTTTGTTCCAGTAGGGTCTGGCTCATCGGGGTTCCTTGTTTGGGTTTCAACGGTTCCCCAGGCTCATTGCATCCGGCATGCCATATTTAAACGACTGATTCATATGGATTAATTTTTAGTTGTGGTGATAGATACCCTGACGCTTTAGGGTGAATCCAACCATAGAGGGTAATTACTACCATGCTGCGAGAAAGCCTGGCAGCCGACCTGATTGTCGAGTTGCCCAATGCCGTACGCTTGCAACGACTGGTGCAGACCCTGCGCGAATACTTCAACAGTGGCGCCGTGGGATTACTGCGTCTGGACGACGACAGTCTCAGGCCTGTCGCGACGGTGGGGCTGGTGCATGAGGCGTTGGGGCGCCGGTTTGTCATTGCTCAGCATCCTCGGCTGGCAGCGATCATGGCGTCGCGCGAGCCGACCTGGTTCGAGCCGGACAGTCGACTGCCGGACCCCTATGACGGCCTGCTCGACAACCATGTCGGCGAGCCGTTGCCGGTGCATGACTGCATGGGTGTGAGCCTGTATGTGGAGGGTCGCGTCTGGGGCGCGATCACCCTCGATGCGCTGCATGCCGGAACCTTCGACAGCCGTGCGCGGGAGGAGCTCAAGCGTTGCACGTTGCAGATCGAAGCGGCCGTGCGCGTCACCCGGCTTGAACAGGAAAACCGCAGCTTGCGCTTGTCCCGCAGCGATCTTCAAGACCTGCGGATGCCTGCGGATGACGGTGAAATCCTCGGGCAGAGTGAGGTGTTGCACCAGTTGCTCAATGAGCTGGATGTACTGGCCGATTCCGATTTGCCGGTGTTGCTGTTGGGCGAAACGGGCGTCGGCAAGGAGCTGTTCGCCCGACGGCTGCACCGTCTTTCGCGTCGCAGCCACAAGCCGCTGGTACAGGTCAACTGTGCCGCCTTGCCGGAGTCTTTGGCAGAGAGTGAGTTGTTCGGCCATGTCAAAGGCGCATTTTCCGGCGCCACCAGTGACCGCGCGGGTCGTTTCGATGCGGCCAATGGCGGTACGCTGTTTCTCGATGAAGTGGGTGAATTGCCGTTAAGCGTTCAAGCGAAGTTGCTGCGAACTTTGCAAAACGGCGAGATCCAGCGACTGGGGGCGGACAAGCCGTTGCATGTCGATGTGCGAATCATCGCCGCGACCAACCGGCATCTGCCAGACAGTATCCGCGACGGCCTGTTTCGTGCCGACCTGTATCACCGGCTCTCGGTGTACCCGGTGCCGATTCCGTCCCTGCGTGAACGCGGTCACGATGTGTTGATGCTGGCCGGGCACTTTCTGGAACTCAATCGGGCGCGGCTCGGCCTGCGTGGTTTGCGCTTGTCGCCTGCGGCGGAGCGGGCCTTGCTGGCGTATACCTGGCCGGGCAATGTGCGCGAGCTGGAACATGTGATCAGTCGTGCCGCGTTGAAGCAGCTCAGTCGTGGCACCAGTCGCGCGCTGATCATGACGCTGGAGCCGCAAGTCCTCGATCTCGACAGTACGATGGGCGCGGCGAGCATGATCGTCGAAGCGTCGCGGGAAGTGACGTCTGATGGGCCATTCCAGGCCCTGAGCGACGCCGTCGACGATTGTCAGCGGCAAAAAATTCTCCACGCCCTGAGCCTTTCCGGGGAAAACTGGGCCAGCGCCGCGCGGTTGCTGGAAGTCGATCCCAGCAATCTGCACAAACTGGCCCGGCGTCTTCGCCTTAAGTAAGCCTGGGCGGCGCAGCATGTTGATGGCGGTCAAGGTGGCTTGGCGCAGTGGCTCGCACACTGCGCAAAACCTTCCGGAGATCACCGTCATGCCCCTTTCCCTGGCTCAGATGCGCCGTAACTACACCCTTAATGGCCTGCAGGATGAGGCTGCGCTGGACGATCCCCTGGCCATGTTTCGACAGTGGTTGCAACAGGCACGCGACACCGAGTGCGCGCCTGTCGAGGCCAACAGCATGATGTTGGCGACGGTCGACAGTGACGGGCGACCACATTGCCGGGTTCTGCTGCTCAAAGGCTTGAGCGACGACGGCTTTACGTTTTTCGGCAATTACCAGAGCGACAAGGGCCTGCAACTGGCCGCTAACCCGAATGCCGCCATGACGTTTTTCTGGCCGGGGCTGGAGCGTCAGGTTCGTATTGAAGGGCAGGTGTCCAGGCTCGACCCGCAACTCTCGGATGAGTACTTCGAATCGCGCTCGGTGGCCAGTCGGCTGGGCGCCTGGGCTTCACCGCAGAGCCGGCCGCTGGCCAGCCGGGCAGCGCTGGAATCACTGTTGGCCGACACCATCAAACGTTTCGTTGGCCAGACCGTGTCGCGCCCCGAGCATTGGGGCGGCTACTGCCTGCACCCGGAACGCCTGGAGTTCTGGCAGGGGCGTGCCGACCGCTTGCATGACCGTCTCGATTACCGCCTGCAGGACAGGGTGTGGTATCGCAGCCGCCTGGCACCTTGAGCCTCTATTTGCCCTGTCGAGGTACCTCCTTGGAGGAATAGGCCAAGCCGCGATTGCGGTTCAGGCTTGGCCAAACCCTCATCTACGGGAAGGCTTGGATATGGCCCATCTGGCGCAACGCACGTTTGAACCCCTGAACATTGCCGTGTTGACCATCAGCGATACGCGCACCTTCGAGACCGACACCTCGGGACAGACCCTGACCGATTTGCTGCAAACGGCCGGGCATGTGTTGATTGATCGGGATCTGGTCAAGGACGACATTTATCAGATCCGCGCAACCGTTTCCCGGTGGATCGCCGACCCCAAGGTGCAAGTAGTACTGATGACCGGCGGCACCGGCTTCACCGCTCGCGACAACACGCCGCAAGCCGTCTTGCCCTTGCTGGACAAACATGTGGAAGGCTTTGGCGAACTGTTCCGTCAGGTCTCCCTGGCGGAAATCGGCATGTCCAGTTTGCAGTCACGGGCATTGGCCGGGATCAGCAACGGTGTGCTGGTGTGTTGCGTTCCAGGGTCGCCGGGGGCCTGCCGAACAGCCTGGAACATGATCCTGTTGGAACAACTGGACAGTCGCACCGGCCCGTGCAACTTCGCCCCGCATTTGAAGCCGCAAACGCAGCGGGTCATCGACGCCTGCGAGACACGCTCATGACGGGTCGGGTGTGCGATCTCGGCAACCTGATACCCGTCGACGAGGCCATCCATCGTCTGCTGGATCAGGCACCGCCACCACCCCAGGCGCAAATGATCGGTCTGGATCAAGCCTTGGGGCGAGTTCTGGCGACGGACCTTCATTCCCAGGTGAACCTGCCGGCCTGGGACAACAGTGCCATGGACGGTTATGCCCTCAGGGCGGCCGACCTGCCATCGGAGGGTGGTTATCTGCCGATTGGCGGGCGAATCGCGGCGGGGGATCAGGCCTGCTCACCCTTGATTGCACAGCAGGCGGTGCAGATCTTTACCGGTGCGCCATTGCCTGCGGGGGCCGATACGGTGGTGCCACAGGAGCGCTGCCGTATCGAGGGCGAGCGTGTCTGGTTCCCGCCCGTGATTGTGGGCGATCACGTGCGTAAGAAAGGCGAAGAGGTTCGTCGAGGCGATCTGTTACTCAAGGCCGGCAAGCGCCTGCGCGCACAAGAACTGGGGTTGCTGGCCGGCGCAGGTATAGCGCGGGTCGAGGTCTATCGACCGTTGCAGGTGTGCTTGCTCAGCAGCGGCAATGAACTGCGTGAGCCGGGTGATACATTGGCGCGGGGGCAGATTTACAACAGCAATCGCTATTGCCTGGCTGCGCTGTTGCGCGGTTGGGGCGTTGAGGTTCACGACTATGGCGTCATGGCCGATGAGTTGGCGGCCAGTCGGCATGCCTTGAGCCTGGCTTCTTCGGAATGCGACATGCTGCTGAGTTCCGGCGGCGTGTCGGTAGGCGAGGAGGACCACCTCAAACAGGCGATCGAGGAACTGGGCAGCGTGGATTTCTGGCGGCTGGCCATTCAGCCGGGTAAACCACTGGCTTATGGCGAAGTCGCCGGCAAACCCTGGATCGGCATGCCGGGCAATCCTTCGGCGGCGCTGATTACCGCATTGGTGGTGGTGCGTCCGTTCCTGCTCAGGGCCCAGGGCGGGACTGACGTGCTGCCGGTGCCGTTGGCCGTCCCAGCCGGATTCGACTGGTTGCAACGCAACAAGCGCCGGCAGTACCTGCGGGCAAGGCTGACGCCTGGTGTTGACGGCCAGTTGAGCGTGGAGCTGCATCCTCAGCAAAGCTCGGCGATGTTGACCGCTGCCTGCTGGGCCGACGGGCTGGCGGTGATCGAGTGCGAGCAGCAAGTGCTCAAGCACGACAACGTGATGTTCTTGTCCTTCGCCGACCTGATGCATTGATGGCAATTGATTGCGGTCAAGGCCGTGCCTGCCGGTCTGGCTAGACTGTGTGGCGAGGGAGCTTGCTCCCGCTGGGTCGCGAAGCGGCCCTGTTATTTAGGCCTGCTGCGCAGTCCAGCGTCGGAACGCCGCCCGGAACAAGCTCGCTCGCCACAAGCGCATTCCAACCATGACTGATTAGGCCCCGGACTGCGTTTTTTCATGAGGATTACCCATGCAACTGGTCTGCCCGGCAGGGAATCTGCCTGCGCTTAAAGCGGCGGTGCGCCAAGGCGCCGATGCCGTCTATGTCGGCTTTCGCGATGACACCAACGCCCGGCATTTCGCGGGCCTCAACATGGACGACAAGCAGTTCGACGCTGCGGTCGCCCACATCCGTCAGCATCAACGCAAACTCTACGTCGCGGTCAACACTTACCCGCAACCCAAGGGCTGGGAGCGCTGGCAGCGGGCAGTCGATCGAGCCGCCGATTTCGGCGTGGATGCGCTGATCGCCGCTGACCCGGGGGTGCTCAACTATGCCAGCCAGCGACATCCGCAACTGGCGTTGCATCTGTCGGTCCAGGGCTCGGCAACCCATGCCGCGGCGCTGGAGTTTTATGCCCAGCGCTACGGCATTCGACGCGCCGTGTTGCCGCGGGTGTTGTCGTTGGCGCAAGTACGCCAGGTTGCCGCCAGCAGCCCGGTCCCCATCGAGGTGTTTGGCTTCGGCAGCTTGTGCATCATGGCCGAAGGGCGTTGCCACCTGTCCTCCTACATTACCGGCGAGTCGCCGAACCTGTGCGGTGTCTGTTCGCCAGCCAAGGCGGTGCGCTGGAGCGAGGACGCTCAAGGCTTGAGCGCACGACTCAGCGAAGTGCTGATCGACCGCTATACCCCTGATGAACCGGCCGGTTACCCGACCTTGTGCAAGGGTCGCTTCCTGGTCGACGGCAAACGCTTTCATGCGCTGGAGGAACCCACCAGCCTCGACACCCTCGACTTGCTCCCGGAGCTGACGGCCATCGGTGTCGAAGCGGTAAAAATCGAGGGTCGTCAACGCAGTCCGGCCTATGTCGAACAAGTCACTCGCGTCTGGCGGGCGGCACTGGATGCCCATCGTGGTTCACCGGGCAGTTTTCGGGTCAAGGAGGAATGGCGTCAGGTGCTGGCCGGCTTGTCCGAAGGCAGCCAGACCACCCTGGGTGCTTATCATCGATCATGGCAATGAGGGACGGAACATGAAGCTCAGTCTTGGGCCGGTCCTGTTCTATTGGGACAAAGCGCAACTCAGTCACTTTTATGCCGAGATGTCGGCCTTGCCCCTGGATGTGATTTACCTGGGCGAAACCGTGTGTTCGAAACGTCGGGCTTTTTCACTGGATCAATGGCTGGGGTTGGGGCGCGAGTTGCAGGCCTGCAACCAGGCGCAGTTGGTGATCTCCAGCCTGACACTGATCGAAGCCGCATCCGAACTCTCCAGCCTGCGCCGGCTCTGCGACAACGGCCAATTGCTGGTGGAGGCCAACGACATGGGCGCGGTGCAGTTCCTGGCCGAGCGCAAATTGCCGTTCGTGGGCGGTCCGGCGCTCAATTTGTACAACGGGCACGCGCTGACGCAATTGCTGGACTGCGGAATGACCCGCTGGGTGCCGCCAGTAGAATGTTCGGCAGCGTTGATTGGCGATGTGATCGAGCAGGTCCGCGGACTCGGCCGCAAAGTACCGGAAGTGGAAATCTTCGCCTATGGGCATTTGCCGTTGGCCTACTCCGCACGGTGTTTTACGGCCCGCGCGGAAAACCGGCCGAAGGACGACTGCCAGTTTTGCTGCATCAACTATCCCGATGGCATGGCGCTGACCAGTCAGGAAGGGCAGCCGTTGTTCACCCTCAATGGTATTCAAACGATGTCGGCGCAGGTGACCAATCTATTGGCCGATTATTCCGGGCTGGTGGCCTGCGGCGCCGATCTGCTGCGTCTGAGCCCGCGTGCTCAGGGCATGGCCGAGGTGATCGACGCCTATCAACGGGTTCGTCTGGGCGAGACACCGCCGCTGTTCGTCGAAGGCTGCAATGGTTACTGGCATGGCCAGGCCGGCATGTTGCGCGTCGAGGAGGTTGGCCTGTGTTGAACCGAAAAAAGTGGCTGTTGAAAGGGGCCGACCGCTTACTGCCGCTGGTGCGTCGGGTGCCTTTTGCCGTGCAGCGCCTGGCGTTGCAACAGGCACTGAATCGATGCCTCGCCGAGCCATTGCGTGAGGGTGAATTCGACGTGCTGCGGGGGCGCTGGTTGTGCCTGCGAATTCCGGATCTGGGCTTGTCCTGGTACCTGACGCTCAATGGTAAAGGGTTGCGGATTGCCGAGCATGCCGTGGCGCATGTGATGATCAGTGGTAATTGGCGGGAGTTTTTACTGTTGGCGAGTCGTCAGGAAGATCCGGACACGCTGTTCTTTCGCCGGCGCCTGGTCATCGAGGGTGATACCGAGCTGGGGCTGGCGTTGAAGAATCTGATCGACAGTCTGGATCCCGATGTTTTGCCTGTTTGGTTGTGGCGCAATCTGGAGCGGGCGGGGAAGGGGTTGGCAGCGGTGTGAGAATCCTGCGAAGGCGGCCTGACAGCCTGCCTGTGTCCTTATGCGCTCCACGAACGCCACCTACCGAACGATGCAATTCCCGTTTGCCGTGACATCTCTGGCTCAGCGGTATCGATCAACGTTATGCCCAGTTCGATGTCTTGGCGCAGGGCCGCGACTTCCCGCTTGTTGGCCGAGCGACCTTTCCGGCATAGTGAAAGGCAACTCCGTTTGTAAGAGGCGGGGGTACGGCGAGGCACGTCAGTGCGCAAACGCTTCAGGGTATTTGTCCAGGTAGGCATCATTGAGCTGCGTATCCTGGGAACGCATGAAAGTTTTGAAATCGGGTACCAGAAAGACCAGCAGAGACAACAGCAGCACCATGACGCCCAGCAGCGTGATTGTCAGTGCGACCCCCAGATAGGCGATCAGGGTATTCATCGCGAAACTGCCCAGGGGACTGGCCGCCGCAGACAGAAATGAAACCGTGGCAAAAATCCGGTTGCGATGGAGCTTGGGCGTCGCCAGCAACCTCACAGCGGAGGTGGGGATGTTGATCAACATCAGGCCGACGCCGCCGCAGAAAAAGGCCGCGGGCACGATGAACGACGATGAAACGGTTCCGACCACCACCAGGTTGCATCCCAGTAATGCAAAACCTGCGGACACACACATGTCACGGGGGACCCGGTCGGATAACCAGCCGATGATCTTGTAACTGCCCGCCAGAATGCCCAGCCCGAAGCACGAATCCAGAAGACCGATGTAAGTGACCGGGTACTGGATGACGTCCTTTACGTACAGTGGGATCAGGATGGTGAAGAACGGAAACAGGGCAAAGTTGATCAGCATTGCAATGATGGCCAGGTAAAATTCGACTTTCACTCCGTAAACCACTTTGAAGCCGGAATAGATCATGCTGAAGCCGCTGGCACCCGGGGCTTTTTCGCCTTGGCCAGTGGCACCGATGTGGCTCGGGATGGTCGCGATCAACGCCCCGGCGATGAGAATCGCAAAAAAATCGGCGGCAAAGGCGAATGTGATACCGAACCCGTAAATCAACCCGCTGGCCAGTACTGGCCCCAGCAGAATGGAAAAGGACGACATCACGCTTTTGGTCCGAAAGGCCAGGGAGACTTTATCGTCGTCTGCAAACAAAGGAATGATCGACGCCTGGAGAGGGTCGCGTACGCCGACGATCGCACTGCTGATCATCATCAGCGCGCCCACCGTCCAGGGGTTGAACGACCCCGTGGCGGACAGCACCACCATCAACAGTGCTGTCAGCAGGCTGATCCATGAGGCCAGCTTGATGATCAGGATTTTGTTGTACTTGTCCCCCAGCCATCCCAGCAGAGGTTTGGCTAACACTTCCGCCGCGATGGAACAGGCAATCATGTTGGCGAAATAGAGCGCAGAGCCTGTTTCCTGCAAGGCCCACCAGGCCACCGCCAGTTGATTGCACCGTCCCCCCAGAACCATCAGTAAAAAGCTGAATTGAACTTTCAGCAGACGTCGGTCGATGCCGGGAAAGCCCCACGTAATGCCTGAAAAATTTGCACTCATTGACGTACCTTTGATCCGGATAGGGCGACTGCGCAAGCAGGGGGGGTCAAGAAACGACGGGGTGACGTTCATCAGGGTAGATCGCCAGATATCGCTCGATGCCACCCTCAAGGCTATAGAGTTCCGCTTCTTGGCTGACGGTGCGAACTGCCAGCAGGGCCGCCTTGCTCCTGACGCCGGATTTGCAATAGAAAACGATACGGCGGGCGGTATCGAGTTCTTCCTGGCGGGCCTTATCAAAATGTCCCCGCCTTTATCGTAACAAGCCGGGATTTGCCGGTGCCACCCAACATGGACATTACTCTGCTCCAAGGCGAAGTTGGAGCGATCGCAATAAAAGCGAAGCAAGCCGCCAAAGGGAAAGATGTTTGGTTGGTGGGGGGGGTAAAACAGCAGCCTACTTTGCCGAGGCGGGTGAGTTACAACAGCTGTTCATTACGACTATTCCGATCTTCATCGGCACAGGCGTTGCCGTACTCCCGGTCAGCCATAACGTTAGTGTGACCCCTAAAGTGCAACGTATCTTGCAGAGCGGCGCGATGGAATGTGTACTGGATGTGAAGCGCGATTAACGTCCAGACGGCGTGGTGGTTCGTCAACGCCAACACCCGTGCGAGCTTTTGTTTTCGAGCATCGTTGAGCTGATGTCCCTTGTCTCATTGGGCTTATGCCCTTCACTGCATGCCGCTGCGAGGCTGATGGATGACTTTCCGGTCAGCTTGGCAGCGCTCCATGACAAGGTCAGTCGGACCGAACCTGCTTTGCTTCGAGTGTTAGTCGCTGGCAGTGCAGAGCGTCTGACCCCGACCATAAAAGCGCTGAGGCAAGCGACAAGCGAAGCGTTGCGCGTCCTCGAGAGTGGGTGATCAGCCGCTACCTTCTGGGAGCGTGGCTTGCCCGCTATCGGGTCGGGCTGCGTTCGGACGAAGCAGTCGTAAACCGGCTAATGCGTTCTAACTGACATACCGCGGATACCGGTTTTAGGACCGCTTCGCGGTCCAACGGGGGCAAGCCCCCTCGCCACAGTTTCGGTGTTTTACACTAGAACCTGCTCGCCTTCTCAAGCCGTTTCGGTAACCTCGATCAGGCAGTTCTCTTCCTGAAGATCCCCTCCACCAAGCAACCGTCTAACCTCCTCAAACAACTCATCACTCTGCTCCTCAGTGCAGTCCTCGCCATAGCGTTTGCGCAGGCCGTGATGGCTGAGGATCAGGTGCACATCGGCGTGCAGGCCATGCTGTTTCAGGCAGTTTTCGACGCATTGCAACGGGCAGCCGTCCAGCGCCAGGATCCGCCGTCCCGAGCGCGCTTTGTTGACCAGTGCAGCGACATGCCCGCCGACACCGACGATGCAGGACATTTCGGCCAGGCTTGCGCGATCCAGGCGCAAGGCCAGGCTGTTGGCCAGTTGGGCGACATTGGAACAACCGGAGCAGGAATAGACCAAAGGCAGGGTTGAATCGGGCATGAGGGTTCTCCACTGATGGACTCTGCCAGTGTGCAAGGCTGGCAGTATTGCGCCTTGACCATGGTCAAATCCGAGACTGGCCCGGCTACTGTTGGTACGCGGCCAGATCCTCTTCGGCGAGGATGCAGATATTGCGTCGTTCCATTGCAATCAGGCCGCACTCGACCAACCGATGCAAAATCCGCGAAAAGGTTTCCGGCTGAATCCCCAGTTTCGATGCCACCAGGCGTTTGGATACTTGCAAGACGATCTGGCCAGTGACGGGATGGCGTTCCTGGAGCAGGAAATTGATGACCCGACGGCTCGCGCTCGCCAGCGTCAACGTGTCTATGTCCCGCAGACGCAGGTGCAAGTGAACGCTCATGCTGGCCAGAATCGCCAGGCAAACCTTCGGCTGGTCCTCCAGGGCGTTGCGGTAATGGTTGCCCTCGATACTGACCAGCACGCTGTCTTTCAGCGCGGTGGCGCTCACTGGATAGAGTCGGGCCTGGCTGAACAGCAAGGCTTCGGCAAAAGTCTGGCCGGGCTGGATGATCTCCACGAGGTTTTCCTGACCTTCGCCGGTGAGCCGGTACAACTTGATCTGACCGCTGACCAGCAGGAAAAAACGCTTGGCCGGATCCCCTTGGTGCATGAGTGTGCAGTGACAACTCAGGTGTTTGAGCATGGCCAGGTTGCAGACTTCCTCGAAGACTTTCTCCGGCAATTGGCTGAACAGGTGATGACGGCGCAATGTTAAAACGATGGAAGGGTGGGTCAGCATGGCGTACCTCCGCTGACGGTCATAGTAGAGGGCGCAGCCCGGATGACCTATGCCTCTGCAGGCCTACCTCCAAAGAGGAATAGCCGTCAGCCGGCGCTGCGCAGATGCTCCATGGCCCACACCGCCGCCTCGACCCGTGAACGCAAGCCGAGTTTGTGCAGCAGGTTCTTGACGTGAACCTTGACCGTCCCTTCGGTGATGCCGAGCTTGTGCCCGATGACTTTGTTGCTGAAGCCGCTGGCGATGATTTTCAGCACCTGTCGCTCACGTTCGGTCAGTTCCACCACCGCCTGACGCGCAGGAGCACGCAGCGCCTGGGCCATGACTTGGGTCAGCCCCGGGCTGACCACCAACGCGCCGTTCAGCGCATCACGGATGTACTGAATCAACAGTTCGGGCTCCATGTCCTTGAGTAGATAGCCGTCGGCATCCAGGCGCAGTGCATCGCGAATATCGTCTTCAGCATCCGAGACAGTGAACAGCAGCACCTTGCCGGTGTAATGCATCGCACGTAATCGGCGCAGGGTTTGAATGCCATTCATCTGCGGCATGTTGTTATCGAGCAACACCAGATCCGGTTGCAGCGGCTCAATGAGGCTGAGTGCTTCTTCGCCGTTGCCGGCTTCGCCAACGATCTTGAAATCATCTTCGAGTTCGAGCATCTGGCGGATGCCGTGACGCATCATCGGATGATCGTCTACCAGCAGGATGGTGTGTTGTTGTGACGGGCTCATGTGACGCTACCTTCTGTTTGCTGCCCGAGAAACTCCGGCTGGAATTCCAGTTGGACACGGGTGCCTTGCGGCTCCCTGGAAAATATCTGCAATTGGCCGTGCAAGCTGCGAGCTCGTTCGTCCATGATGTTCAGGCCGTGGTGTTCACGCTGGTCGACGTTGCCGCTGAAGCCGCGCCCGTCGTCTTCGACGATGAGCCTGACGGTTTCGCCGTCCTGGCGCAGTTGTAACCAGGCGTTTTGCGCGTGGGCGTGGCGCAGGCAGTTGGAGAGTGCCTCGCGGGTGATCTGCAAAATGTGGATTTGCTCGCTGGCGGAGAGCTGAAAGGCCAGCGCATCGACGTGCAGGTGCACCTGAAATTCTCCGCGACGGGAGAACTCCTTGGCGGTGTCCTTGAGCTCTTGCACCAGTCCCGCATCGTGAATCTGCAAGCGAAAGGTGGTCAGCAGTTCGCGTAACTGGCGGTAGGCATTGTTCAGCCCATCGCGCAATTCGGCGGTGACGGTTTCCAGGGTTTCGACTGGTTCGCCACGGCGCATCAGGGTCTGCATGCGGCTGACTTGCAGTTTCATGTAGGACAGGGCCTGGGCCAGTGAATCGTGCAGTTCGCGGGCGATGATCGTGCGCTCTTCGAGCAACAGCAGGCGATGATCCTGTTCCCGTTGGCGTTTGAGTGAAAGCGAGGTGCCAATCAGGTTGGCCAGGGCCTGGATCAACTGGGTTTCCCAGGCTTGCGCCGGATGCCCGTCGACAAAATGCGCCTTGAGCTCCCCCAGTTCGCTGCCCTGGTTGCTGATGCTGAAAGTATGCGGGTTGATTTTTTGGTGCTTCTGGCACGTGGCGCAATCGCTGCTGGCGCAAACATCCCGACTGTTTGCCCCATGCAGGGCGAGTAATTGCTGGGCGGGTGCCTGCAAGTGTCCTTGTAGACACAGCGACAGACGCAAGCCGGGCAGGCGTTGCTGGAAGCGCCGGATCAACTCGTCCAGGCCTTCGGCGTTGGCCAGGCGTGTGGCCAGGTTTCGACTGCTTTGGTACAGCAGCTCCAGGGCTGCATTGGCTTGTTGCAAGTTCAGGGTTTTTTGCTGGACCTGGCTCTCCAGGGTGCGATGCGACTCTTCGATTGTCTCGGCCATGGCGTTGAAGCTCATGGCCAACTGGCCCAGTTCGTCCTGGGACTGATGGTTGACCCGCACCTTGAAATCGCCGCGACGAAAGCGCTGGGTGGCGTCCACCAATTCTTTCAAGGGGGTGACAACGCCGTACTGCAGTTCGTATAGCCCAACCAGCAGGACGATCATGGTGGTGAACAAGGCCAGGCCCTGGATCGCCTGTTGCCAGCCTTGCTTTTGTTCGCTTTCGCGCTGCAACAGGCTGACGAACTGGTTCAGTTGTTCAACGAAAGGCTGGGTCATAGCCTGAAAAGTGGCCGCATCGCCACGTTCGAGCGCTGGGCGCAAATCTTCGTTCCAGAATTGCTGGATTTGCCCATAGCTGATTTGCAGAGCGGTGGGCGGGCCATCTTCCAGTACCGCTTTGAGTGACTGGCTGTTGAGGCGAGTTTGCAGGCTGTCGGTGATGCTGACGATTTCTTCGCCGGTTGCGCCAGCGGCCAGTTTCCAGCTCAGGTGGTAAGTCTCCATGCGCACCGAGCCTGCGGTGTTGATAGCGGCAGCATCGCCCTGGCTGAACCAGGCGATCAATCCGGCGCTCAATGAACTGGCAAGGGCGAGTATGGCGATGAGGATCACCGCCAACCCGGCGCGAGCGGGCAGGGAGCTGCGCAACCAGCGCATCATCAGCACTGATCCTGGGGAAAGACACGAAAACTGAGCATATGGCGTCCCGGAGTGCGGTTTTGCAGCCAGTCCCGGGTGCGCTACCTCTAAAGAGTTGCCGACGTCTCCCTGTCGGCAATGGCGTTACTGGAAAACCTTAAGAAGCTGATAAGTAAAGGGTTTCAAGGTTTTCTTGAACTACCTCCTTGGAGGTAGGCCGGGCAAGGATAGCCCCTTGCCCTCATGGGCTTCGTTGATGTGGATCAAGTTTTTGCGGGGTTGGCCTCTCTAGTCTGCCGCCATGGCTAACTGACTGGAGAGCATTGTGATCCAACCGCGTGTACGACAAGGCTTGGTGCTGGGCATGAGTACGCTGGCCTTCACCGTCTGTTTCATGGTCTGGATGATGTTTGCTGTGCTCGGGGTGCCGATCAAGGAACTGCTCCAGCTCAACGAAACCCAGTTCGGCCTCTTGGCCGCAACCCCGGTGCTGACCGGCTCGCTGGTGCGTTTACCGCTGGGCCTGCTGACTGACCGCTTTGGTGGTCGCAGCGTGTTCTTCCTGCTGATGCTGTCCTGCGTCGCACCGCTGTACCTGATCAGTCACGCCACCGCCTACTGGCAATTTCTGGTACTGGGTTTGTTCGTCGGCCTGGCCGGTGGCTCGTTTTCAGTGGGCATTGCCTACGTCGCCAAATGGTTCGACAAGGAGAACCAGGGCTTCGCCATGGGCATCTTCGGTGCCGGTAACGCCGGGTCGGCGGTGACCAAGTTCCTGGCCCCGGCGCTGATCGCCGCCGGCAGCTGGCAGTTGGTGCCGAAAGTCTTCAGCGCAATCCTGTTTATCACCGCGCTGCTGTTCTGGTTCCTGACCTCAGAAAACAAGGGCCATCGCAGTGCCACGGGCGCCAGTTTGCGTGAGCAACTGCGCTCGCTGAAGGACCCTGCGGTGTGGCGCTACTGCCAGTACTACTCGATCGTCTTCGGCGGCTACGTCGCCCTGGCCTTGTGGATGACCAAGTACTACGTGCAGGAATACGGTTTCAGCCTGCAAAGCGCAGCGCTGCTGGCGGCCTGTTTTTCCCTGCCCGGCGGGGTCCTGCGTGCCGTTGGCGGCTGGATGTCGGATCGCTGGGGCGCGCAAAGCGTGACCTGGTGGGTGTTGTGGGTCAGCTGGATCTGCCTGTTCCTGCTCTCGTACCCACAGACCCAACTGCAAGTGCAGACCCTCAACGGTCCGATGGATTTTCACATCGGCCTGAATCCCGCGCTGTTTACCGTGCTGCTATTCGTCATGGGCATCGCCTTCGCGTTCGGCAAAGCCTCGGTATTCAAATACATCGCCAATGACTACCCGAAAAACATGGGGGCCGTGTCCGGCATCGTTGGCCTGGCAGGCGGCCTGGGCGGTTTCGTGTTGCCGATTCTGTTCGGCGCCCTGGTGGACCTCACCGGGGTGCGCTCTTCCTGCTTCATGTTGATGTACGGCGTGGTCTGGGTCTCCCTCACCTGGATGTACTTCAGCGAAATACGCAAGACCCCGGTGTTCGGTAAAGAACTGCCGGTGACCACTTCCCCGTTTTCCAGCATTGCCCAAGGAGAAGAACATGTCCGTTCTGCAAAAGCCTGACAAAGGCCCGGTGATTCACGACTGGCGCCCCGAGGACCCCGCATTCTGGGGCCGTAGCGGCAAACAGACTGCCACCCGCAACCTGTGGATTTCCATTCCTGCACTGCTGCTGGCCTTTGCGGTGTGGATGGTCTGGAGCACGGTAATTGTGCGTTTGAATGCCATCGGCTTCAGCTTCACCACCGACCAGTTGTTTTGGCTGGCGGCGTTGCCGGGATTGTCTGGTGCGACCTTGCGCGTCTTCTACTCGTTCATGGTGCCGATTTTCGGTGGCCGGCGCTGGACCGCCCTGAGTACCGCATCGCTGTTGTTGCCCTCGATCTGGATGGGTTTCGCCGTGCAGAACCCAAGCACCTCTTACAGTGTGTTCGTATTGATCGCCTTGCTCTGCGGTTTTGGTGGCGGCAACTTTGCATCGAGCATGTCCAACATCAGCTTCTTCTATCCCAAGTCTCAGCAGGGTACAGCCCTTGGCCTCAACGCCGGGTTGGGCAACCTGGGCGTTTCGGTGATGCAGTTCTGTGTGCCGCTGGTGATCACCTTCGGTGTGTTCGGCTTCATGGGCGGCAAGCCGCAAGCCCTGCCGGACGGTGGTCAGTTGTGGTTGCAGAATGCCGGGTTCATCTGGGTGCCGTTCATTGTGTTGGTGACGCTGCTGGCCTGGTTCGGCATGAATGATCTGTCCAGTGCCCGCGCTTCGTTCAGCGACCAGGCCGTGATCTTCAAACGCAAGCACAACTGGCTGATGTGCTGGTTGTACCTGGCGACTTTCGGTTCATTCATCGGTTTTTCCGCGGCGTTTCCGCTGCTGATCAAGACCGCCTTTCCTGATGTCATCGCCTTGAAATTCGCCTTCCTCGGCCCATTGGTCGGCGCACTGGTACGCCCATTGGGTGGCTGGCTGGCGGACAAGCTCGGTGGCGCGAAAGTGACCTTGTGGAACTTCATGCTGATGATCGTGATGGTCTTCGGCGTATTGCACTTCCTCCCCCGGAACGGTTCGGGCGGCAACTTCTACGGCTTCCTTGGCATGTTCATGCTGCTGTTCATCACCACCGGTGTCGGCAATGGCTCCACCTTCCGGATGATCCCGGTGATCTTTCGCACCCAGCATGAAAAAGCCTCTGCCGGAAAACCACCCGCCGTGCGCGAACAAGCGCTCAAGGATGCCGGCAAAGAGTCGGCCGCCGTCCTCGGTTTCAGTTCGGCCATCGGCGCCTTCGGTGCGTTCTTCATTCCCAAATCCTTCGGCACTTCGATGGCCCAGACCGGCGGCCCTGAGATGGCGTTCTACATGTTCGTCGGCTTTTACCTGAGCTGCATCGTGGTGACCTGGTGGTGGTACGCGCGCAAAGGCGCCGCAACCCCCTGCTAAGCCGACCCGAATCCAACCATTGCGTGGGCGGGGCACAGAACTCCGCAGCAAGCCTGAGAGGACACACCGTGAGTCATTTACTGGATCAACTGCGGTTTTTCAATCGCAAGCAAAACGAGTTTTCCGACGGTCACGGCGAGACCCGCAAAGAGTCTCGCGACTGGGAGAACGTCTACCGTTCGCGCTGGCAGTACGACAAGATCGTGCGTTCCACCCACGGGGTGAACTGCACCGGGTCGTGTTCGTGGAAAATCTACGTCAAGAACGGCTTGATCACTTGGGAAACCCAGCAGACCGACTACCCGCGTACCCGCAACGATCTGCCTAACCATGAACCCCGTGGTTGCCCGCGTGGCGCCAGTTACAGCTGGTACATCTACAGCGCCAACCGGCTCAAGTACCCGAAAATCCGCAAGCCGTTGCTCAAGCTCTGGCGTGATGCGCGGCAGACCCTGGCGCCGGTCGAGGCCTGGGCGAGCATCGTCGAGGACAAGGTCAAGGCCGACTCCTACAAAAGCAAACGCGGCATGGGCGGCTTCATTCGTTCCAACTGGGAGGAAGTCAACGAGATCATTGCCGCGTCCAACGTCTACACCATCAAACAATATGGCCCCGACCGCATCGTCGGCTTCTCGCCGATCCCGGCCATGTCGATGGTCAGCTATGCGGCCGGTTCGCGTTACCTGTCGCTGATCGGCGGCGCTTGCCTGAGTTTCTACGACTGGTACTGCGACTTGCCACCGGCTTCGCCGATGGTCTGGGGCGAGCAGACCGACGTGCCGGAATCGGCCGACTGGTACAACTCCAACTACATCATCGCCTGGGGCTCCAACGTCCCGCAGACGCGCACCCCGGACGCGCACTTCTTCACCGAAGTCCGTTACAAGGGCACCAAGACTGTCGCCATCACCCCCGACTATTCGGAAGTGGCCAAGCTCACCGACCTGTGGCTGAACCCTAAACAAGGCACTGACGCAGCGCTGGCCCAAGCGTTCAATCATGTGATCTTCAAAGAATTCCACCTGGACAAACCGAGCGCTTATTTCACTGACTACGCCAAGCGCTTCACCGATTTGCCGGTGCTGGTGCTGCTCAAGCAAATGCCCGACAAGGCACCGGGTGCCGGTTACCAGCCGGACCGTTTCTTGCGCGCCAGTGACCTGACCGACAACCTTGGTCAGGAAAACAATCCGCAATGGAAAACCATCGCCCTGGATGTCAACGGTGAACTGGTATCCCCTCAAGGTTCCATCGGTTATCGCTGGGGCGAGAAGGGCAAGTGGAACATCCTCCCTCGTGAAGGCGGCGAAGGCCGTGAGATTGATCTGAAGCTGAGCCTGATTGGCGATGACGTCGCCGAAGTGGCGTTCCCGTACTTTGCCGGCGAATCCCAGGAACACTTCCAGCACGTGGCCGGCGATGCCGTGCAATACCGTCGCGTGCCGGTGCATAACGTGGTGCTGGCCGATGGCAGCGTGGCCAAAGTCGCCACGGTGTTCGACTTGTCGGCCGCCAACCTGGCGATTGATCGTGGCCTCGGTGGCGCCAACGTCGCCAAGGATTACAACGACGCTTCGGTGCCGGGAACCCCAGCCTGGCAGGAGCAGATCACTGGCGTCAGCCGCGAGAAAGCAATCCAGATTGCCCGTGAGTTCGCCGACAACGCCGACAAGACCAAGGGCCGCTCGATGATCATCGTCGGCGCGGCAATGAACCACTGGTACCACATGGACATGAACTACCGTGGGCTGATCAACATGCTCATGCTCTGCGGGTGTGTTGGTCAGACCGGTGGCGGTTGGGCGCACTACGTCGGCCAGGAAAAACTCCGTCCGCAATGCGGCTGGCTGCCCCTGGCGTTCGGCCTGGACTGGAATCGTCCGCCTCGCCAAATGAACGGCACCAGCTTCTTCTACGCCCACAGTTCGCAATGGCGCCACGAAAAAATGAGCATGCACGACGTGCTCTCGCCGCTGGCCGATAAATCGCAATTTCCCGAGCATGCGCTGGACTACAACATCCGCGCCGAACGTGCCGGCTGGTTGCCCAGCGCACCGCAACTCAACACCAACCCGCTGCACATTTGCCGCGATGCCGCGGCGGCCGGCATGGACCCGAAAGACTACGTGGTCAAGTCGCTGCAGGACGGTTCGCTGCGCTTCTCCTGCGAGCAGCCGGACAGCCCGGTGAACTTCCCGCGCAACATGTTTATCTGGCGTTCGAACTTGCTGGGCTCCTCGGGCAAGGGCCACGAGTACATGCTCAAGTACCTGCTCGGCACCAAAAACGGAGTGATGAACGAAGACATCGGCCAGGTCGGCGATTGCAAACCCGAAGAAGCCGAATGGGTGGACGAGGGTGCCATCGGCAAGCTTGACCTGGTCACCACGCTGGACTTCCGCATGTCCTCGACTTGCGTCTACTCCGACATCGTCTTGCCGACCGCGACCTGGTACGAAAAAGACGACATGAATACCTCGGACATGCACCCGTTCATTCACCCGTTGTCGGCCGCCATCGACCCGGCGTGGGAATCGCGTTCCGACTGGGAAATCTACAAAGGCATCGCCAAGGCTTTTTCCAGCATGGCTGAGGGGCATCTGGGCATTGAGAAGGATCTGGTAACCATCCCGCTGATGCACGACAGCGTCGGCGAACTGGCCCAACCCTTTGGCGGCACCGACTGGAAAAGCGCTGGCGTGGCCCCGGAGCCGGGCAAGAACGCGCCGAACCTGCATGTGGTGGAGCGTGATTACCCGAACATATACAAGCAGTTTTCCTCACTGGGGCCATTGCTGGAAAAACACGGTAACGGTGGCAAGGGCATCAACTGGAACACCGACACCGAAGTGAAATTCCTCGGTGCGCTCAATCACCGCGAAGGGGCTGCCGGGATCAGCCATGGTCGGCCGAAAATCGACACGGCGATCGATGCTGCTGAAGTGATTCTGTCTCTGGCGCCGGAAACCAACGGCCATGTCGCCGTCAAGGCCTGGGCCGCGTTGTCGGAATTCACCGGCATCGATCACAGTCACCTGGCGTTGTCCAAGGCCCACGAGGCGATTCGTTTCCGCGACATTCAGGCACAGCCGCGCAAGATCATCTCCAGCCCGACCTGGTCGGGTCTCGAAGACGATCACGTCAGCTACAACGCCGGCTACACCAATGTTCACGAGGCGATCCCATGGCGCACCATCACCGGCCGTCAGCAGTTCTATCAGGATCACCCGTGGATGCAGGCATTCGGCGAGCAACTGATGAGCTACCGGCCGCCGGTCAACACCCGGACCATCGAAGGGGTGAAAGGCAAGCGCAGTAACGGCGAGACCGAAATCGTCCTGAACTGGATCACTCCGCACCAGAAATGGGGCATTCACAGTACCTACAGCGACAATCTGCTGATGCTGACCCTCAGCCGTGGCGGGCCGATTGTCTGGCTCTCGGAGATCGACGCGAAACGCGCCGGCATCGAGGACAACGACTGGATCGAGTGCTTCAACGTCAACGGCGCACTGACCGCCCGGGCGGTGGTCAGCCAGCGGGTCAAGGAAGGCATGGTGATGATGTACCACGCCCAGGAACGGATCGTGAACGTGCCAGGTTCAGAAACCACCAAGACCCGTGGCGGCCACCACAATTCAGTCACCCGGGTGGTGCTCAAGCCGACCCACATGATCGGCGGCTATGCCCAGCAGGCCTACGGTTTCAACTATTACGGCACGGTCGGCTGCAACCGCGATGAATTCGTCGTGGTGCGCAAGATGGCCAAAGTCGACTGGCTCGATGGTTCAAGTGGCGATGACCTGCCACGTCCCCTGCCGACCGATATCGAGGAGAACTGAGATGAAGATTCGCTCACAAATCGGCATGGTTCTGAACCTGGACAAATGCATCGGGTGCCACACCTGCTCGATCACCTGCAAGAACGTCTGGACCAGCCGCGAAGGTATGGAATACGCCTGGTTCAACAACGTCGAATCGAAACCGGGGATTGGCTATCCGAAAGAATGGGAAAACCAGGACAAGTGGAAGGGCGGCTGGATTCGCAACGCCAACGGCACGATCAACCCGCGCATTGGCGGGAAATTCCGGGTGTTGGCGAACATTTTTGCCAACCCTGACCTGCCGAGCCTCGACGACTACTACGAACCGTTCGACTTCGATTACCAGCACCTGCACACCGCGCCGCTGGGCGAGCACCAGCCAACAGCGCGGCCGCGTTCGCTGATCTCCGGCAAGCGCATGGAGAAAATCGAGTGGGGCCCGAACTGGGAGGAGATTCTCGGTACCGAGTTCGCCAAGCGCCGCAAGGACAAGAACTTCGACAAGATCCAGGCGGACATTTACGGCGAATACGAAAACACCTTCATGATGTATCTGCCGCGCCTGTGCGAGCACTGCCTCAACCCGACCTGCGCGGCCTCGTGCCCGAGCGGGGCGATCTACAAGCGCGAAGAGGATGGCATCGTCCTGATCGACCAGGAAAAATGCCGTGGCTGGCGGATGTGCATCAGCGGTTGTCCGTACAAGAAGATCTATTTCAACTGGAAAAGCGGCAAGTCCGAGAAATGCATCTTCTGCTACCCGCGTATCGAAGCCGGGATGCCGACCGTTTGCGCCGAAACCTGTGTCGGCCGTATCCGCTACCTCGGCGTGCTGCTGTATGACGCTGATCGCATCAGCGAAGTGGCGAGCACCGCCAATGAGCAGGATCTGTACGAGAAACAACTGGAGATCTTCCTCGACCCGAATGACCCGGCGGTGATCCGTCAGGCCTTGGCCGATGGTGTGCCGCAGTCGGTGATTGATTCAGCCCAGCGTTCGCCGGTCTACAAAATGGCCGTGGACTGGAAGCTGGCACTGCCGCTGCACCCGGAATACCGCACCTTGCCGATGGTCTGGTACGTACCGCCGCTGTCACCGATCCAGAATGCGGCGACCGCCGGCACCGTGGGCATGAACGGGGTGATCCCGGATGTCGACAGCCTGCGCATTCCGCTGCGTTACCTGGCCAACCTGCTGACGGCGGGCGATGAAAAGCCGGTCAAGCGTGCGCTTAAACGCTTGCTGGCGATGCGCGCCTACAAACGTTCCGAGCAAGTCGATGGCGTCCAGGACCTGCAAGTGCTGAAGGATGTCGGCTTGAGCGTGGTCCAGGTCGAAGAGATGTATCGCTACCTGGCGATTGCCAACTATGAAGACCGCTTTGTTGTACCGAGTGCGCACCGTGAAGACGCCATGAGCGACGCCTTCGCCGAGCGCTCCGGTTGCGGTTTCAGTTTCGGCAGCGGCTGTAGCGGTAGCTCCGACACCAACATGTTCGGCGCCAAGAAAGCCAACCGCCGCGACATCCTCAAAACCGTCCAGTTGTGGGAGGACTGAGCATGCAAATTCTCAAAGTGATTTCGCTGCTGCTCGACTACCCGACCGAGGCATTGATTGGCGGTCGCGACGAACTGGAGCAGGCGATTATTGAGTCCCGGGAAATCAGCCCCAAGCAGCGCGGTGCGTTGTTCGAGTTGCTGGAGCTGATCTGCACCAATGACCTGATGGACGGACAGGAGCACTACGGTGCGCTGTTCGGCCGGGGGCGTTCGCTGTCGCTGCTGCTGTTCGAGCATGTGCACGGTGAGTCCCGTGATCGAGGTCAGGCGATGGTCGACATGATGGCGCAATACGAAGCCGCCGGGTTTGCCATCGGTGTCAAAGAACTTCCGGACTATATCCCGCTGTATCTGGAGTTCCTTTCTACTCGCGAAGACATCGAGGCCCGGGAGGGCCTGGCGGATGTTGCGCACTTGCTGGCCTTGCTCGCGGCGCGTCTGGATGAGCGTGAAAGCGCGTACGCCAGTTGCTTCCGCGCGCTGCTGCAAATTGCCGGGGCCGAGCCGCATCAGGCGGTGGCCGACCTGCGGGCGCAGGTGGCTGCCGAACCGCGTGACGACTCGCTCGAAGCCCTCGACAAGATCTGGGAAGAGGAGGCCGTGGACTTTCTCCAGGCCGAACAGCAGGACCGTTGCAGTTCGCTGCCAAGCGCACCGGGCAAGGTCCGGGAAGAAAGCGCAGTGCCGTTGCACTGGGTGGATTTTCAGCATGAAGGGCTGGCCGCCGTGCCGGCCAAGGAGGTAGGCAATGTCTAAATGGAACCTGTTGTTGTTCGGGATCTATCCCTACATCGCCCTGGCTATTTGCCTGATTGGCAGTTGGGCACGCTTCGATCTGTCGCAGTACACCTGGAAGGCAGGCTCCAGTCAGATGCTCAACCAGCGCGGCATGCGTGTGGCGAGCAACTTTTTCCACATCGGGGTGTTGTTCATACTGGCCGGGCACTTCGTCGGCCTGTTGACCCCGGCGTCGGTTTACCACCATGTGATCAGCACTGAGAACAAGCAGCTGCTGGCAATGGTCTCAGGCGGGCTTTTCGGTCTGTTGTGCCTGGTTGGCCTACTGATGCTGGTCAATCGGCGGCTGAGCGATCCACGGGTACGCGCCACTTCCAGCACTTCGGACATTCTGGTGTTGCTGGTGCTGCTGGCGCAGTTGCTGCTCGGTCTGCTGACGATTGTGGCGTCCACTGAACACATGGACGGCTCGGTGATGGTGATGCTCGCCGATTGGGCGCAGAACACCGTGCTGTTGCGGCCGATGGAAGCGGCGGCGTCCATCGCGCCGGTCGGCTTGACCTACAAGCTGCATGTGTTTCTCGGTTTGACCCTGTTCGTGCTGTTCCCCTTCACCCGTCTCGTACACATGATCAGTGCACCGGTCTGGTACTTGGGGCGTCGGTATCAAATCGTTCGTCAGAAGTTCTGAGGAGACAATCATGTCAGGTGGATGTGGATGTGGTGGCGGTAACGGGGGCAGCGGTGGCTGCGGTTCTTCCAAACAAGCGGAGCCCGATGTTGTGGATGTCGCGCCGACCGGGGCGGTGCAGTTTGACGCACTCCCGGTTGCGCCGGCGGCCCATGACGCCCCGGCGCAGTTGATCGCCAGCAGTGAGCAGGAGTGGCCGATCATCAGCGTCAACGCGGTGTCGATTACCCCGGAGGCGATGGCTCAGGAAGTGCAATATCACCCGGCGGAAAGCCGCGAGGAGGCGGTCTACCTGGCCGCCAGGGCGCTGGTGATCCGCGAGTTGTTGCAGCAACGCATTGCCGAACTAGGCGTGTCGCTGGAGATCGGCTCCGGTGAGAACGAAGAAGAAGCGGCCACGCGCTTGTTGCTTGAGCGTGAGGTGCAGGTGCCTCAGTGCGATGAGGAAACCAGCCTTCGTTACTACGAAAACAATCGCGGGCGCTTTCACAGCGCGCCGTTGCTGGCGGTGCGGCACATCCTGCTCGAATGTGCGCCGGACGATGCCGAGGCCCGCGCGCTTGCGCATGTTCAAGCTGAAATTCTGTTGCAGCGGCTGGAGATTTTTCCCGGCAGTTTCGCCGAGATGGCCGTGAAATACTCGGCCTGCCCGTCGAAGGCTCAGGGCGGCTCTTTGGGGCAGATCAGCAAGGGTCAGACCGTGCCTGAACTGGAACGTCAGCTGTTCACCCTGGCGCCGGGGCTGGCAAGTAAACCGCTGGAAAGCCGTTACGGTTGGCATGTGGTCAGTGTCGATCAGCGGATCGAAGGCATGCCGTTGCCCTATGAAGTGGTGTCGACGGCGATCCGCACGCAGTTGCAGCAAGGTGTCTGGCAAAAAGCCCTGGTGCAATACCTGCAAACCCTGATCGGTGCGGCGGATATTCGCGGCATTCACTTGCAGGGCGCCGACTCACCGCTAGTGCAGTGAGCCTTGGGGTAAACGGGGAGATGTGATGAACGCTGTCATGCAGGATGGTTTTGGACGGCAGATCGACTATCTGCGGATGTCGGTGACGGACCGTTGTGATTTTCGCTGTGTGTATTGCATGGCGAAAAACATGACGTTTCTGCCGCGTCAGCAGGTCCTGACGCTGGAGGAACTGCAGCGTCTGGCGGCGCTGTTCGTTGGCCAAGGTGTTCGCAAAATCCGCCTCACCGGCGGCGAACCGCTGATCCGTCCCGGTATTGTCGGGCTGTGCCGCAACATCGCCGCTTTACCCGGTTTGCGCGAACTGGTGATGACCAGCAACGGCTCGCAACTGGGCCGTTTGGCCCGGCCGTTGGCGGAGGCAGGGGTCAAGCGGATGAACATCAGCCTCGATAGCCTGGACGGGCAGAAGTTTCGCGCGATCACCCGCAACGGCGATCTCGATCAGGTGCTGGGCGGCATTGAAGCAGCGCGGGGCGCGGGGTTCGAGCGGATCAAACTGAACTGCGTGGTGATGAAGGGACGCAACTTCGATGAAGTCCCGGCGTTGGTGCAATACGCCATCGATCAACACATCGATATCAGTTTTATCGAAGAAATGCCCTTGGGCGATGTTGGCCGCGCGCGTGGCGAGTCGTTTTGCTCCAGTGACGAAGTGCGGGCGTTGATCGCCAGTCGTCATCGATTGATCGACAGCACCGAAAGCAGTGGCGGGCCAGCACGCTACGTTCGCCTGGAACGCCATGCCGATACCCGGATCGGTTTCATTTCACCCAACAGCCACAACTTCTGTGGCAGCTGCAACCGGGTGCGGATGACCGTTGAGGGGAAGCTGTTGCTCTGTCTGGGGCAGGACGATGCCCTGGATTTACGCGGATTACTGCGGCGTTACCCGCTGGATGACCAACCCCTGATCAACGCGGTGCAGAAGGCCTTGCGCGGCAAGCCGCTGCGCCACGACTTCGGCCCCGAAGGGGAGGTGCAGATTGTGCGGTTCATGAACATGAGCGGCGGTTGAACTGATCTGTTAAGGAAAGAGTTTGCTAAACACAATCCTTGTGGCGAGGGAGCTTGCTCCCGCTCGGCCGCGAAGCGGTCGTAATCCTGCAAGTTCGATTTGTCTGAATAATCGTGTTGCCTCATTTAGGGTTGCTTCGCAACCCAGCGGGAGCAAGCTCCCTCGCCACAGTGTCCGCACCGGATTCTCCCTTCACCGTCATCGGGTGTTTTTTCACCGGCAAATCTTGACGTTGGTCAATTGCAGAACAGCGCTTTATCCGTAGTCTTCACTGCATGTTGTGTTTATTTGTCTGTAAACATCTATATGTAGTATCTGGAGGCCAAATGCAGAGCACGCTGATCTCAGTTGGATGTAACCGCTTGCACAAGCGCGATGGCAGTCTGGTTGCCTTCGATGCCGACAAGATCCGTCAGGCATTGATCGCTGCCGGCAAGGCAACCGGGGAGTACACCGACGTTGAAGCCGAAGGCCTGCTCGAAGCGGTACTCGCCCGATTGGAAAGGCTGCCAAGGCTGCATGTCGAGCAGATTCAGGATCGTGTTGAGCGGGTGCTGATGGACGCCGGTTTTTTCCTCGCCATGCGCGCCTATATCGTTTATCGCGAACAGCACGGGCGTTTGCGTCGCGACCGCCGGACCCTGGTCGAAGTGGCGACGTCGATGAACGAGTACCTGGACCGTGAAGACTGGCGGGTCCAGGCCAACGCCAATCAGGGCTACTCACTGGGCGGGCTGGTGTTGAACGTGTCGGGCAAGGTCACCGCCAACTACTGGCTGGACGAGGTGTACAGCGAGGCGATCGGCCAAGCTCATCGAGAGGCGGATTTGCATGTACATGACCTGGACATGCTGGCCGGTTACTGCGCTGGCTGGTCGCTGCGCACCTTGTTGCATGAGGGCCTTAATGGTGTGCCCGGACGTGTTGAAGCGGGGCCGCCGAAGCACTTGAGCAGTGCCCTGGGGCAAATGGTGAATTTCCTCGGCACCCTGCAAAACGAATGGGCCGGCGCCCAGGCCTTCAGCTCGTTCGATACCTACCTGGCGCCGTATGTGCGCAAGGACCAACTGAGCTATCCGGAGGTCCGCCAGGCGATCCAGGAGTTCATCTACAACCTCAATGTGCCGTCACGCTGGGGCACCCAGACGCCTTTCACCAACCTGACCTTCGACTGGGTGTGCCCGCAGGATCTGCGCGAGCAGATACCCGTCATCGGCGGGGAGGAAATGCCGTTTGCCTACGGCGACCTGCAAGTCGAAATGGATGTGCTCAACCGCGCCTACATCGAGGTGATGCAGGCTGGCGATGCGAAAGGGCGAGTGTTCACCTTTCCGATTCCGACCTACAACATCACCCATGATTTTCCCTGGGACAGTGAAAATGCCGACCGTCTGTTCGAGATGACGGCGCGTTACGGTTTGCCTTACTTCCAGAACTTCCTCAATTCGGATCTGCAGCCCAATCAGGTGCGTTCGATGTGCTGCCGGTTGCAGCTGGATGTGCGCGAGTTGCTCAAGCGCGGCGGTGGCTTGTTTGGCTCGGCGGAACAGACCGGATCGCTCGGCGTAGTGACCATCAACTGCGCGCGTCTGGGCTATGTGTTCAAGGGTGATACCAGCGGTTTGCTGAAACGGCTGGACACGCTGATGGAGCTGGCGATGGAGAGCCTGGAGGTCAAGCGCAAGGTCATTCAGCATCATATGGACGCCGGTTTGTACCCTTACACCAAGCGGTACCTGGGCACCTTGCGCAACCATTTTTCCACCATCGGTCTCAACGGCCTGCATGAAATGCTGCGTAATTTCACCGGCGACGAGGAGGGTATGCACACCGAGCAGGGCCGCCAGTTTGCCCTGAAACTGCTGGACCATGTGCGCGCCACATTGCTGCGCTTCCAGGAAGAAACCGGTCATCTCTACAACCTGGAAGCGACACCGGCGGAGGGCACCACCTATCGCTTTGCCAAGGAAGACCTCAAGCGCTACCCGGACATTCTCCAGGCCGGCAGCATGCAGGCGCCGTATTACACCAACTCCTCGCAACTGCCGGTCGGCTACACCGATGACCCCTTCGAGGCCCTGGAGCTGCAAGACGAACTGCAATGCAAATACACCGGCGGCACGGTCCTGCATCTGTATATGGCCGAGCGGATTTCCTCGACCCAAGCCTGCAAGCAACTGGTACGCAAGGCCCTTGGACGCTTCCGTCTGCCGTACCTGACCGTGACCCCGACGTTCTCCATCTGCCCGGTGCACGGCTACCTCGATGGCGAGCATGAGTTCTGCCCCAAATGCGACGAGGCCCTGTTGCTACAAGAACAGAAAACCGGCGCTGTTCACTGATTTTTATCCACTCAATCGCAAGGAGCTTCATCATGACTGCATCGCAAATACTGCCCCAGGCTCAACGTCAACGCTGCGAAGTCTGGACTCGGGTGATGGGCTATCACCGGCCGGTATCGGCGTTCAATCCAGGCAAACAGTCCGAGCACCGCGAGCGGGTGCACTTCACTGAAAGCGCGGCGCTGGCCGGGCGCCAATGAGTCGAACGCTTCGGGTTGGGGGCATGGTGCCCCTGACCACTCTCGACTATCCGGGACAGCTCGCCTGCGTGTTGTTTTGCCAGGGTTGCGCCTGGCGTTGTCGTTATTGTCATAACCCGCAGCTGATTCCCCCTCGTGGCAGTGAGGAAGTGGAATGGCGGCGGGTGTTGGCGTTTCTGCAACGTCGTCAGGACCTGCTCGATGCCGTGGTGTTCAGCGGCGGTGAGCCGACTCTGCAGGACGGCTTGCTCGGCGCCATGGATGAAGTGCGGGAAATGGGATTTCGCATTGGCTTGCACAGCGCTGGCATCAAGCCTGCCGCCTTCGCCAAGGCACTGACCGGTGCTGATTGGGTCGGTTTCGATGTCAAGGCATTGCCCGAGGATTGCCAGGCCATCACCCGGGTCGAGGGCAGTGGAACGGCAAACTGGCGCAGCCTTGAGTATCTGTTGGCCAGTGGTGTGGACTACGAATGTCGCACCACTGTGCATTGGCATCTGTTCGAGCCAGCACGTCTGCTGATCCTGGCCAAACGCTTGAATGCACTTGGCGTCAAACGCTTCGCCGTGCAACTGGTTCGCACCGAGCGGATGTTCGATCCGCTGTTGCCGAGCGTTTCGGCACAAGCCTTGCTGCCAGAGTTGTGGGAGGCCATGCGCGAGTTGTTCCCGGTCTTCGTGCTACGGGGGTAACGGGGGTTGGGGGAACTCAAGCCCAGCCCCAGAACTGCAACCACCAGCCAAACCCGATCAGGCCGTTGGCGAGTAACAGGCAAACGCCCCCCGACACGCGCCGAGCCAGGGAAATACCTTCGTGTTTCAGCCGTTTCCAACCCAGTAGCAGGCTCCACCCCATGGCGGCCAATAACAGAAAGGCCCTGGCGGGTTGTACCCACTCCAGCAGCAGACCTTCATAACGCAGTAATTTGACGGTGGTGGCCGACAGCCCGAGAAACAGTCCGGCACCCCCCAGAGGCGTGAGTGTCAGCGCCAGAGGCCAATACAGTGCGCGATCTCGCGCCAGCCGGGCCGTCAGTCGCAGAAGCAGCATCAACGCTGCGCCGAGCACGATCGAACTCAAACTCAAGTAAGCGACGATGCTGAAGCCGTCGAGCCAACTGAAGCTGTCGTTGAGTTGCGGGTAATGGGTGAGCAACCACCAGGGGGCATTGTCCTGCAGGGCCCAGAGCTGGTTGTGTTCGACCAGCCACTGGGCCAGGTGTTGTTTGAGAGCGATAAACCACGGGCTGACCGTCCACTGAAACGCGCCCATGGCCAAGCCGATCACGCCGAACAGCAGCAAGCGTGTATCCCAAGGGGACAGCGTCTGCGCGGTTGCGTGAAGAATCTCCTGATTGCTGGAGCGGGCGATCAGTTGAACGGCACCGCGTTGCCCGCTGCAGCGTCCGCAGGCGTGGCAATCACTGGCGCCTTGCAGGCGGCGGATATCGAGCAGGGGAGCGCAGTTGGGCGGCGGCAGGCGTGGTGCGGCATTCGCTATCCAGCGTTGTTCATCGACCTGAAAGTGCACAGGGGCCAGCCGGGCGAGCAGGGCGAAGACGCCGCTGACCGGGCACAGGTAACGGCACCAGACCCGTTTGCCCCGGGCGAACAACAACCCGACGATGACCGCAGCGACGGTCGAGCCACCCAGAATCAACAGCGCGGCCTGGGCGTAGTCATAAACGCTGATCAACTGGCCGTAGAGGGTTGTCAGGCAGAATGCCAGGGTTGGCCAGCCGCCCCAGCGCACCCAACGCGGCACACCCAGGCCTTTTCCGTAATGGCTGGCCCACTCGCTGAGCGAACCTTCCGGGCACAGAACGCCACACCAAAGTCGACCGAAGAACACCATCGACAGCAACACGAACGGCCACCAGATCCCCCAGAATAGAAACTGCGCGAGCAAGGTCAGGTGGTCGAGTATCCGCGCCTGGCTGTCCGGCAGCGGCAATAGCGTCGGGGTCACCAACAGCCCTGCGTAAAACAGTACGACAGCCCACTGCACGGCCCGAATGACGGACGCATGGCGACGCATCCCGTCACCCAGGCGCTGGAGCCATTGATTGTGGCGGCTCAGGTCGGGCATGGCAGGTTGTCCGCAGTCTGTTGCCGTAGCCAGCCGCCGACGACCAGCCAGTAACCGACCCACACCAACAAGGTCAGGCCACTGGGGGTTGCCCGATAACCAGCAAAACTGGCCAGAAAGCCACCCAATCCATGGCTGTCATTCAACAGTGTGCTGCTGTCCCAAAGCGCCTCGCCAACGATGCTGTACACCTGCTCTGGAAAATCGAGGACGAGCAGTTGGCCGCCGATTCGCTCGGTGCCGCTGACCAGCAACGCCGCGCCGAGCATGAGCAGGACGACTTCGCTGATGGCAAAGAATCGCTGCCATGAAATGAACCGGCGACTGCTATGCAGCAGGGCAAGGGTGAGTGCCGACAGCACCAGCCCCATGACGCCGCCGACCGCAAACAAACCGAGTTGCGGGCCTCGCAAGCGGGCGCCAGCGCCATAGAGAAATACTACGGTTTCGCTGCCTTCGCGGCTGACGGCGAGCATGGCCAGCAACAACAGCCCCAGACCGCCTCGCCGGGCCAGATGGTTATCGGCATGTCGTCGCAAGTCAAATTTCAGCGTGCGTCCGTTGCGATGCATCCAGCCAACCATTTGCACCATCAACAGGCTGGCAATCAACGCCAGTACTGCCTGGAACCATTCACTGGCTGAACCGCTCATGGCCTCACCGGCAAACAGAATCAGCACCGCCAGCAGGCCCGAGAGCAGCAATCCCAGCATCACACCGGCCCACAGATATTTGACCAGGCGATTGCCCAGACCTTGTTGGCTGGTCCAGGCTTGGAGAATGCCGATCACCAGCAGCGCCTCGACGCTTTCGCGCCAGACGATGAACATTGATTGATTCATGGAAACTCCGTGCAGGCGCGGGTTATTTCGCGAGGATGCCGCCCTCGGGCAGCTGTGGGTTGAACTCGTCGAAAAAGGGGTAGTAGCCGGATCTGAGGGGGTGAATGACGACGAAGGTGGTCACGCCGGGTGACAGTACTTTCTCAACCCGCAGCGGTGTGCTCTCGAACTCGGCCGGCCCCTGACCGCTGTTTCTCAGGACGATCTTGAAGCGCTGTCCGGCCGGAACCTCGAGTAAGGCAGGGGAGAAGTGGCCATCGCGCAGGATCAGTTCGTAGCTCGGCAAGTCGGCATGGACTGTCAGCGGCGCAACGGCTCCGGCCACCAACAGCCAGGCAAGCGGCAGGCGCTTCATTCAATAGCCACCTTTTTTACCGATGCCGGCGTAGATGAATTCGTAGTGCAGTTCGCAGCGTTCGAACCAGGGTGCTACACCGGTTTCCTTATCGGTATGACGCCCGAGGGAGCCGTGACCGGTGGGGGGTAGCACGGTGAAGGTCAGTCGATATTTGCCCGGCCCCAGCAGCTTCACATTGTCGCCATAGTGCGGGCCGTCATTGGCGACCATGGCATGGAAGTCGCCCTTGATTTCGTCCGGGTTACCCGCTCTGCTCAAGTTGAACGAGACATTGAGGTAAGGCACGAAACTACCTTCCTGAAAGCCCTGTCGATTGTCCGCGGTGGCCCGAATGTCGGCTTCCAGGTGAACATCGGAATCGACGGTCGCCCGCATCATGTCCGCCGGGGCCATCTCGATGGGTTGCAGATACACCGCCCCGACTTCCAGTCCCTGACACAGCTGGGGTACCCCGATCGGGTACTCCTTCGCGTGAGCCAGCGGTACGAGCAAGAGCAGGGCGAGTGAGAGGTGGGTACGCATAAAGTCTTCCTGGGCACTAACGAGTAGGAACCCGAGTCTAGGAAGCTTTTCTGCGAACAATAATGATTGTTATCAAGTTTTGAGCACTTAAACCGATGGCTTGTCACGCTGGCGAAAGCGCTGGGCGCGCTCGACGCTGTGGGTCATCTGTGCCGCCGCATGAACGGACAGTCGCTCGATGTCGATTCTTGATATCGATCAAGGATGGTTTTGCACAAAGGCTGTAGGTTGAAAAAACGTCTCTCAATGATTGGAGATCGACATGGCCAAGAACTTCCCCGTCAACCCCAAGCACCCCGAGCGGATCTGTTGGGGATGCGACCGGTATTGTCCAGCCAAGTCCCTGGCGTGCGGCAATGGCTCCGACCGTACGATGCATCCGGCCGAGCTGTTCGGGGAAGATTGGCATCTGCCTGGCGACTGGGGTATCGAGTCCCTCATCGTCACAGACAAGACAGAGAATGAAGGCATCTAGCGCAAGCCCGGAATGGTCGTGCATTACCGCAGTCTTTCTCGCATGGAGAACCTTCAAGGCAGTCACACTGAAGCTGGGACGCCAAACCTCGCTTTCTCAGATTGATCGCATCTTTGGACAATACCGGCCGTGATCGTTAAGCAATTGCAGGTACGGTTAAGAAAGGAATGGATCTCTGAAAAGAGATCCATTTTTTTGGTCAAAAGAAAAGTTTTTGTTTGGCTGTTCCCGCAATACTCCTTGAAAGCACCCAAATCCAGCCCCGATCTTCTTGGTCATCAGATGCAGGCGGGTGATCTGCGTGCGACCGATATAGCCGGAGAAAATCACCCGCGCTGAGTGTTTCTGCCCGATCCGCAACGAACGCGGCGCTGCCTGTTGCCGCGTGTAACCGTGAGTGCATTGGCGACGATGGATAGTCTTATCGTCAGCCCCCATCGAGCCGCCATGGTGCTTGTGCTGGTGGCGGTCGATGGCCCCCCTCAGCGCTCCATGTAGTCGGCTATGGGATACATTGCGCACAACGCTTCGGCCTGTAAACGGAATTGCTCCTGCAGCGCGGGTTCCAGTGTGTACTCTTGCTCGTTGAGCGGCGTCACCTTGTCCAGGATCCGGCAAACCAGATCGACGACTTGGCGGCATCCCTGAGGGTCGATGTGGCGTTGCGCCATGGAGCCAGTGCCGATACGCAACCCACTGGTGGCGGATGACGATCGGGTCTCGCCCGGCACGCGATTTTTATCCACGATGATCCCGCAGCGTTCTAGCGCCGACTCCGCGATGGAACCTGTGATGGCCCCACGCAATCGAATCAGAATCGTGTGGTTTTCGCTGCGACCTCCCACGACCTCGTAGTCATGGGCCTGAAACGCACTGGCCATCTCATCAGCCGTGGCCCGAATCCGTTCCATGTAGGCGTCGAACTCCGGGGACATTGCGTAGCCCAGCGCGGCGGCCTTTGCAGCGATCATGTTGACGGCTGGCGCGCCCTGCATCCGGGGAAACACGGCTTGATCGAGGACGCGACTAAAGGTTGATTTCAGGCCTGGAACCTTTTTGTTGGCGTCTCGGCCCGAAAGAATCAGGCCTCCGCGGGGACCCGCAAGCTGCTTGTGTGTGCAAGTCGTAGTGACGTGGGCAGCATTGATCGGGCTCGGATGTCGCCCCGTGGCAACAAGTCCGGCGATATGCGAAATGTCAGCGAGCAGGATGGCCCCGGCTTCATCGGCAATCTTGCGGAACAGCTCGAAATCTACGACCCGCGAGTAGGCAGTTGCACCGCAGATGATGATGCGCGGGCGATGGGCGAGAGCCAGTTTGCGCACCTTGTCGTAATCGATGAGTCCCTCTGATGTTGTGCCGTATCTGATCGCCTTGTAGTAGGTGCCAGTGAATGTGACGGAGTTGCCGTGTGCAAGATGTCCTCCGTGATCGAGGGCCATTCCAAGTAGAGTATCCCCAGGCTCAAGCAGGGCAGAGAGGACGTGGTAATTGGCGTTCGATGCCGAGTGTGATTGCACGCCTGCGTATTGGGCACCGAACAGTTCCCGAGCTCTTCGGATTGCCAGAGACTCGACCAAATCGACGTTCTCGCAGCCTGTGTGATAGCGCCTGCCTGGCGTGCCCTCTGCCGTGACGTTGACGAGCGCCGAGGCTGATGCCACCAAGGTTCGAGGCTTGACCGCACAGGAAGAAGAGACCAGTGACAGTGTTCGGTGTTGACGCGTGACTTCAGCGTCCAAGATCCTCGCCAGCTCGGCGTCCTCTGCTCGCAGATCCGCCAAGCCTCGTCGCAGTAGGTCAGCTTGGTTCTTAAGCTGTTCAGTATTGACTGCCATTATTCGGTGTCCCTTCCTTGTTTGTTGAGTGCTGCGAACGACAGCACGGTTTCCTGGATTTCGCGTTCGTGTATGCCTATTACGTAGTGCTAGCTGCCGGCTCGATCATCTCTGTGAATCCCCCACAGACCGCAGATATTGAGCCCATGCCGTGTCCGGGGCTTCTATTGGCCGCGATACGGTGACCACCAATGAGAGGGAGCTGATCGTGGTGGTTATCGCTGAAGCAATGCAGGTCCCCATTGCTGCCCCAGCGTAATGTCCTTAAACAATGAGCTGATCGGCATCTATCTTTTCAATCGCTGTGGCGAGGGTGTTAACCCGCGCAGAAAAAATTGCTACGTCCTCTATTTCGAGCTACCCGAAGTCCACCCCGAAGACACGCATGTCCCGATTTGTGCGAAATAGATCGCGGTAATAGGGCAAAGCCGGACCTGACCGCAGGCTGTACGAGGTGCGCTATCGAGGCGATTTTCAGCTCAATTTGCGACTGACCTCAGCGCCTCGATCACATCGTCCTGGACAGTGGGGGGCTGACCACCACAGAGGAAAAAGCGCTGAATGCCTGGATTCGTCGCAATCGTTGTCGTGTGGAGTTTGTTTGGGTCGAATCGAAAGAAGTGTTAACCGAAGCGGAACCGCTTTTGGAGTTCTCTGCAGGAGGGGCGATGAGGCCTTTCCCAAAGTTCGAGGTGAGGTGGAAGAAAAGGAAGCTCAATCTCGATTTTTGCGATTTTTCACGTAAGCCATTGAAATGCATTGATTTTTTTATCATAAAAACCAGGTTTTCATCCTTGAAGCTGCCCTTTCGTCCATGATCCATCAAACCATACCCGTGAGGGCTGTGTTTTTTGGCGTCCGTTCTCTCAAAAAACCAAAATCTGTATATGCAACCAGTAATCCCCTAGAGGTTATCTCTCCTCGTGTGAGGATGTGAGAAGAGGATTTCTCAAAGCAGCATAGGTTTTTTAGTAAGAAATTCCACTTAATTAATCAAAAAATTAAACATTCTTCAAATTAAATGATTCTTTTTTGCTGTCCATGGGATCTCGCGAGCAGTAAATTCAAAAAAAGAGGCGATACCAGCCATCCAGGCTGAGCCGTCTTGATACCTGGATGATCGACTCCACAACAGGAGGAGCTTCAGACACCGGAAAAAAGGGGGCTTGAAGAGTCGTCAGATCATGCATTGGGTCGAAGCCGCAGGACCTTGACGACTAAGGCTCACACACTCTGTGAAACCAACGGGATACTCCTTTGCCGCCAATTTTCAGGCAGCCAGGCCAGCGATATCTCGTATGTGCACCCCTTGCTTGAACAGGTCAAAATCGACGGTCGGGAAGGGCTGCCTTCCAAGCGTTGCCGGTGGCCATTCGCTGACAAGGACTACGACTCCGAGCATCTGGGTCTTTATTGTTATAGCTAACGCATGCAACACTTCAGCCCGCTGCGAACCATGAAGCGCAAACCCGAATCGGACTTCCCCAGCGATTTGACAGCCTCAAGTACTGGCACCGCAACATTAACGGACGGAGGTAGGCTGGCTAAAGGAGAGCTACAGGGTTGGTACCGGTGACGAAAAAATCGCGAAGAGTTTTACTGCAATGATCTCGCAGGCCTGGTCATCTTCGTCGAGCAGTGGAATGACCATTCAGGGCATGATATCCACAGAAGTGCGATTTGTTACAGCTATAAGGAAGTGGTGGGCATTTGATGCACAGAAGAGAAAAAACAGAGTGTTTGAAAAGTAATATTAAGTACTTGATAAAAAGTCGCGGAGAGACGCAGTTGTCTTTGTGCAATTCCAGCGGCCTGACCAGAACGACTATATATAATATTCTGGAAGGGCGGGTGGCAAATGTGCAGCAGTCCACCATTCGCAAGATTTCTGATTTCTTCGGCGTGTCTTATGAGGAAATAGAGACTATTGATTTTGAAGAGAAGGAGATAATAGAGAGTAGTGTCTCTCTGCAAGGGAATATGAATCCAGCTGCAGTCCCTATCATTAAAGAGAGCTTGGTTATTCAAAACCTGGATAGAAGAATTGGTGAGCTGGCCACCCTCTACCCTTTGACTTACTATTTTGGCACATCCTATAATTTAATAGGCGTACTTCTGGAGAGCGAAATTATTGGCCTGAATGAGCCAGGAGATCTATTGATAATAAAGAAAGGCTCGTCGAGTGACGATAAAGAAAAGCTGGTGTACGACAAAATAACCAAAAAACTATTCATAACAAGCGAGGTCTGTTCTAGTTCGGAGCGTATTTGTGTTGTGGGGGATATAATAGAGGAGCGGTTTAATGACGCGTGATGGCGAAGTCGAAAACAGCAAGTACAAATTGCTAGGCTTTGAGAACAGCAAAAATCTTGCTGTGATTATGATCATTGCTACAGGTAAGGTTATCAGGGTAAAGTTAAGCGAAGTATTAAGTAGTGAAATAATGGACAATCTAAATAAAATGGAAATCAAGAACGTGTATAAGAAATTTTATTCTCAAGGGGGGGCGGTAACCGCCTACGAAATGAATGATCGCCATGAAAGCTCATGGATGATTTATATTGTTCTAAATCTACTGTTGTTTACATTTTACATTTTACATTTTTACCAGTATTGCAGCGACCAAGCCTATTTATTTAGAAAGCCTTGATATCATCGTTACTCCGGGCACTTTTCTTTATCCGCTGACATTTTTAATCGTTGACTTGCTGAATGAGGCTTACGGTCTTAGGCTTGCGAGGAAAGCCATATTATTTGCTTTTGCAAGTAATGCTATTATTATTGTTTTGCTGAACGCTTCGACCTATCTCCCAGGGCTGCCTGGCTGGAAGCTTGATATGCCTTATAATCAGGTTATTACTCATGTGTCTTCTGTACTGGTAGCGTCCTCTGTTTCTTTTCTTTTTTCTGAAAATATAAACTCGTATTTGTTGTGCAAAATAAAAGAACTGACAAATTCCAGGTTTCTATTTTTGCGTGTGTTTTTAAGTACTTTTTTTGCGGTGATAATAGACAGCTTCCTTTTTTGCTATATTGCATTTTATGGGAGCATGAAAAATAGTGATATATTGAATATGATTTATGTTCAGATAGCTATAAAGGTGTGTTTTGCTTTCTTTAATGTTTTGCCTGCCTATGGTGCAAGGTCATTGTTTAAAAAATATATAACTGCAAGCCCTGTTAAGTAAATGGGGTGTGGGTTGTTTTTAAAGAGTGTGCTGCTCCAATAGCAAAGGTGTATTGATAGTTTCTTTGCACAACGCTGATGGATTCAACGCTCACTTAGTATGTGGCTGTCGTGATAAACCCCATGTGCGAGCGCGTCTAAGCGCGCCAATCATTAGGGGTGTGCCTATCATGCTTAAGTGAGCGCTTATTGAATGTGTTTTATTGAGTTTCTATTTTAATTCCAGTTTGTCTTTTAAACTGTTCATGATTTCTGCTTTATTCTCCAGATAATCATTCAATCCTTTTGAGCGAAGATTGCAAGCGTCGCAGTTGGCGCAGCCACTTCCCTTTATACCGTTGTAGCAGGACAGTGTGTCGTGGCGAATCAAGTCTAATTGGTTGTGGTAGTCGGCCAAGGCCCACGTTTCCGCTTTGTTCAGCCACATAAGCGGAGTTTCAAGTTGCAATGTATATTCCATGCCTAATTCAATGGCTTTGTTTAATGCCTTGACAAACTCATTTCGACAGTCGGGATAGCCAGAGAAGTCTGTTTCGCAAACCCCTGTGATTACAGTTTTGGCTTGAACTTGATATGCGTAAATAGAAGCCAAGGTTAAAAACAGAATATTTCTTCCGGGTACGAAAGTGTTTGGCAGACTTTCTCCGGAGCTATTCATGGTTGGAACTGGGATGTTGTCGCGTGTCAGGCTGCTGATCGCCAACTCATTTAGCAAGGATGTGTCTAGTACTTTGTGCACTGTCACGCCAAGCTTTTTTGAAAGGTGTTGTGCTACTTCAATTTCTGCACGATGGCGCTGACCATAATCAAACGTAATACAGTGTATTTCATCATAGAGAGGCAATGCATGGATTAAACAGGTTGTTGAATCTTGTCCGCCACTAAAAACGATAACTGCTTTGTTACTCATGGTTCTGCTCCCTGCATTAATGTAGTAGGTGTAACGTTTGAAACAAAAGCTCGAGATCCAACCGCCGGCAGAATCCAGATGCTCATACCAAAGGATTTCATCCCTGGAGACTCCAGGCCCAAGGCCGGGCAGGCAAAACCATACCAGCAATGGCTGGGCGTGACAGCAGGAAAATCCTGAAGATTTGTGAGGTTGCCACCCAGCGGAAAACTAATGTAAACGTTCCATGAAACCCATATTCCAGGCCCGGATTTGATGCTCGATGCTTCGCTCCCGACGCCTTTGCGGAGTCAATACCTCATGATGCGTCCCGACGCCCACGCCCGCGACGTAATTGTCGTTCGCTCGACGACTGCTGAATAACTCATAAGCAGTCGCCCAGCGGCTATAGGTCCTTATCGAAGCGGAATGAGGCTCCGTAAGCCGAATCGGGTAAATGGTTGCCGCCATCATCCCTCAGCCTGGACCTGAAGGTTCCACTTTGCGGCTGGGTTCTGTAGAGGCCGCGCTGCTGTAATTCGGGAATGATCAACTCTACGAAATCCTCAAGTGTGCCGGGGCTGATCAATGGATTGATCATGTAGCCGCTGGTGCCGGAAATGCGCGCGTGTTCTTCGATCCGGTCGGCTACCTGTTGCGGGGTGCCCACCAGGATCAGGTCGCTGCCGCGGGTGACTTTGGCAAAACGTTGCTTCACGTCCCCGGCAGTCAACGGTTTACCACTGCCATCAGGGTGCATGACATAGGACGTCAGCCCTTCGGTATGGGTCGACAGTGCATCGCTGTCGGCGTAGCGGCTGATGTCGATACCGGTGTCACCTGCATAACTGACCAGTTGCGCCTGCAGATGATAGTTGCTTTGCAACGCATCATATTTACGCTGGGCTTCAATCTCGGTTTTGGCGGTGACAATCCGCAGCACGGTCAGGGACTTCACATCCTCACGCTGGCGGCCGCGTGCCTGGGCCTTGGCCCATATGTCTTCCAGTCCCTGGCGGATTTCCTGAGGGTTGGATTTAGCGATGAAAATCAGCTCGGCGTGCTTCGCCGCGAACTCACGGCCACGCCCCGACCAGCCGGCCTGGATCAGCAGCGGCGTGCGTTGCGGTGACGGGGAGGTCAGGTGCGGACCGGCCACCCGGTAGTGCTCGCCGACATGGTTAATCGGTTGTATCCGATCACCCCGTGCATACAGCTGACGAGCCTTGTCGGCGACCACGGCATCGTCGGCCCAACTGCCTTCCCAGAGCTTGTACACCACATCGAGGAACTCTTCGGCACGCTCATAGCGGTCATCGTGTTTGATCATCTGTTCAAGACCGAAATTACGTAAGCGCTCCATAAACCCCACATTCAAAGTCACCATCTGATCCCCGATGCTGTGCTCCCGATTCCTTTCC
>NZ_JAHMSC010000017.1:0-125935 GCF_018986375.1 Pseudomonas sp. CVAP#3 | reverse complement strand
TCGTTAGCGGGAGGCGAATTCTACAGCGTTACTCGCTGCTGTCAACACCTCTTTTTCTCCGCTTTCGACCGAGTTGATCGAACCGTTAAAAGAGCCAAACAACACCGCTCTTTCAACTCCTTCAGGCTTCGATGAACTGAAGCGTAACCGCTGTCGAAAACTGCGTAACTCTTTGTTTACCAAGGAGTTTTCCGTTTCGACTGCGCCGGAAGTGGGGCGAATTATAGACTTCCAGAATCTGCCGTCAACACCTATTTTCATAAATCTGTCATATCAGTCAAAAAGCCCCGAAAACACGAAGGCCGGTCCACCGCCATATAGAGGTGGACCGGTCTTCTGCCCTTCTACTTACAAGCTAGGGAATGCGAACTGCGAGGCTTCATGGCTTGCACGTTGTGGCCAGCGCTGGGTAATCGCCTTGCGACGGGTGTAGAAACGCACACCATCCGGGCCATACGCATGCAGATCCCCAAACAGCGAACGCTTCCAGCCACCAAAGCTGTGGTAAGCCACTGGGACCGGCAGCGGAACGTTAACCCCAACCATGCCGACTTCGATCTCGTCGCAGAACAACCGCGCTGCCTCACCATCACGCGTGAAGATGCAGGTGCCATTGCCGTACTCGTGATCGTTGATCAGTTGCATGGCATCTTCCAGGCTATTGACCCGAACGACACACAGCACCGGCCCGAAGATCTCCTCTTTATAGATACGCATCTCTGGCGTGACGTTATCGAACAGGCAGCCACCCAGGAAGAAACCTTCCTCATGACCGGCAACACTCAACCCACGACCATCGACGACCAGGGAAGCGCCGGAGGAAACACCGTCTTCTATATAGCCACTGACCTTGTCGCGAGCCTGACCGGAAACCAGTGGCCCCATGTCCAGACCACACGAAGTGCCGGCACCGATTTTCAGCGCCTTGATTTGCGGAACCAGTTTGGCCACCAGCGCATCCGCAACCTGATCGCCAACACACACGGCTACCGAGATCGCCATGCAACGCTCGCCACAAGAACCGTAGGCCGCGCCCATCAGTGCGCTGACTGCGTTATCCAGATCGGCATCCGGCATCAGCACCGCGTGATTCTTCGCCCCGCCCAATGCCTGGACGCGTTTGCCGCGCTTGGTGCCTTCGGCGTAGATGTATTCGGCAATCGGCGTCGAGCCAACGAAGCTCAGTGCTTTGACTTCAGGCGCTTCGATCAACGCATCGACCGCAGCCTTGTCACCGTGAACCACGCTCAACACGCCTTTTGGCAGACCAGCTTCGAGCAAGAGCTGGGCGATCAGCAACGTCGAGCTTGGATCACGCTCGGAGGGTTTGAGGATGAAGCAGTTACCGCAGACGATCGCCAGCGGATACATCCACAGCGGCACCATCGCCGGAAAGTTGAACGGGGTAATACCAGCAACCACGCCCAATGGCTGGAAGTCCGACCACGCATCAATGTTCGGACCGACGTTGCGGCTGTACTCGCCCTTTAGGATTTCCGGAGCTGCACAGGCGAACTCGACGTTCTCGATACCGCGCTTCAATTCACCCGCGGCGTCTTCCAGGGTCTTGCCGTGTTCTTCGCTGATCAATTGCGCGATACGCGCTTCGTTCTGCTCCAGCAATTGCTTGAAGCGGAACATCACCTGAGCGCGTTTGGCCGGTGGCGTGTTGCGCCAGGCCGGAAATGCAGCCTTGGCCGAGTCGATGGCTTTTTGAATGGTTTCACGACTGGCCAATGGCAACTTGTGGATCGCCTGGCCAGTGGACGGGTTAAACACGTCGGCAGTGCGACCGTCTTCGGTCACCAGTTCACCATTGATCAAATGCGGGATGAGGCTCATGCGCGGCTCCTGAAAAGTTGTCCACAGACGCGCATCGCTGCGCGCCTGTTGTCTGTTCTTATATAGAGGGGGGAATCAGTCGATCTTGTTCAGCACTTCGCCGACCGCATCGAACAGACGATCAAGATCCTGCGGCTTGCTGTTGAAGGTTGGGCCGAACTGCAGGGTGTCGCCGCCGAAGCGCACATAGAAGCCCGCCTTCCACAGCGCCATGCCCGCTTCGAACGGACGGACGATGGCGTCGCCGTCGCGCGCAGCGATCTGGATCGCACCGGCCAGGCCGTAGTTACGAATGTCGATGACGTTCTTCGAACCTTTCAGGCCGTGCAGGGCATTCTCGAAATGCGGCGCGACTTCGGCCACGCTCTGCACCAGGTTTTCCTTTTGCAGCAGGTCGAGTGCCGCCAGGCCGGCAGCGCAGGCCACCGGGTGCGCGGAATAGGTGTAACCGTGCGGGAATTCAACCGCGTATTCCGGCGTCGCCTGGTTCATGAAGGTCTGGTAGATCTCCGAACTGGCGATCACCGCGCCCATCGGAATGGCACCGTTGGTGACTTGCTTGGCAATGCACATCAGGTCAGGAGTCACGCCGAAGCTGTCAGCACCGAACATCGAACCGGTACGACCGAAGCCGGTGATGACTTCGTCGAACACCAGCAGGATGTTGTGCTGGTCGCAGATTTCGCGCAGACGCTTCAAATAACCCTGAGGCGGAACCAGTACACCGGCAGAACCGGCCAGTGGCTCGACGAACACCGCAGCGATGTTCGAGGCGTCGTGCAGTTCGATCAGCTTGAGCAACTCTTCGGCCAGGGCAATACCGCCCTCTTTCGGCATGCCACGGGAATAGGCATTGCTCGCCAGCAGAGTGTGCGGCAGGTGGTCGACGTCCATCATCGCCTGACCAAACAGCTTACGGTTGCCGTTCACGCCACCCAGGCTGGTGCCGGCGATGTTCACGCCGTGGTAGCCACGGGCACGGCCGATCATTTTGGTCTTGGTCGACTGCCCTTTCAGACGCCAGTAAGCGCGGACCATCTTCACGGCTGTATCGGCGCACTCGGAACCGGAGTCAGTGAAAAACACGTGATTCAGATTGCCCGGGGTCAGCTCGGTGATTTTCTCGGCGAGCTGGAACGACAGCGGGTGACCGTACTGGAAGCCCGGCGAGTAATCGAGGGTGCCCAACTGTTTGGCCACCGCTTCCTGGATTTCCTTGCGGGTATGCCCGGCACCGCAAGTCCATAGACCCGACAGCGAGTCATAGACTTTACGGCCCTTGTCGTCGATCAGGTAGCTGCCTTCAGCGGCTACGATCAAGCGCGGGTCACGCTGGAAATTGCGGTTGGCGGTGTACGGCATCCAGTGGGCATCGAGCTTGAGTTGGCTGGCCAGGGAGACCGGGGCGTTTTCAGGCACGTTCATGAGCAAAACCTCGCAGGGCAATAAGCGGCGTAGGGATTAAAAGCGTTCTTGCAGCTAAGTTGCCACGACGATAAAGTCGGTGAAATCCAACTCTTCTAACCTTCAGTCAGCCAATAACTAAACTTTTGAGTAAAAAGCATGAGCAGCCGCCGACCCGATCCACTGGCGCAAGTCAGTGACTTCGATATCCGCCTGCTGCGGATCTTTCGCAGCGTGGTCGAGTGCGGCGGCTTCTCCGCAGCGGAAAGTGTGCTCGGAATTGGACGCTCAGCCATCAGCCAGCAAATGAGCGATCTTGAACAACGACTGGGTCTGCGCCTGTGTCAGCGTGGTCGAGCCGGGTTCTCGCTGACCGAAGAGGGCCGCGAGGTCTATCAATCGGCGTTGCAGCTATTAAGTGCGCTGGAAAGTTTTCGCACCGAGGTCAACGGACTGCATCAACACTTGCGCGGTGAATTGACCATCGGCTTGACCGACAACCTCGTCACCCTGCCCCACATGCGCATCACCCACGCACTGGCGCAGTTGAAAGAGCGTGGACCGGACGTGCAGATTCAGATCCGCATGATCGCGCCCAATGAAGTCGAACAAGGCGTGCTCGACGGTCGCTTGCACGTCGGCGTGGTGCCGCAGGCCAGCGCCTTGTCGGGTCTTGAGTATCAACCTCTGTACAGCGAGCGTTCGCTGCTTTACTGCGCGGTCGGCCATCCGCTGTTTTATGTCGACGATAAACAGCTGGACGATGAACGCCTGAATAGTCAGGACGCGATCGCCCCGACCTTCCGTCTACCGGCCGAGATCCAGGCGCATTACCAGGCACTCAATTGCACCGCCAGCGCATCAGACCGCGAGGGCATGGCGTTTCTGATTCTGACCGGGCGCTACATCGGTTACCTGCCAGACCACTACGCCAGCCTGTGGGTGCAGCAAGGTCGCTTGCGCGCGCTCAAACCCGACGCCCGTTTTTATGACCTGAGCCTGGCATCGGTCACACGCAAGGGGCGGCGCCCGCATTTGGTACTGGAAAGCTTCCTGGAAAGCCTTGCGGCGACTCGATAAAGCGCACGAAAGGCCCAGCTTTGACGCTTTTATCGCAACAAGGCTTGTCGGATTCCTGCGGGTGCGCTATCAACGCACCGTGCACCCACTGACCCGCTCGGAACCGCCCATGACCTTTGAAGTCCCAGCCCACGCAGGTAAGCCTGCCAGCCGCATTCGTCAGAAGAACGAAGAGGCGATCCTCAAAGCCGCCGAAATCGAATTCGCTCGTCACGGCTTCAAGGGCACCAGCATGAACACCATCGCGCAGAATGCCGGGCTGCCCAAGGCCAATCTGCACTACTACTTCACCAACAAACTCGGGCTGTACATCGGGGTGTTGAGCAACATCATCCAATTGTGGGACAGCACCTTCAACACCCTGACCTGTGACGACGACCCCGCCGAAGCGCTGACCCGCTACATACGCGCCAAGATGGAGTTCTCCCGCCGCCAGCCGCAAGCCTCGCGGGTGTTCGCCATGGAAGTCATCAGCGGCGGAGAATGTCTGACCGAGTACTTCAATCAGGATTACCGCGCCTGGTTCCAGGGCCGTGCGAACGTGTTTCAGGCCTGGATCGATGCCAGCAAGATGGACCCTGTAGACCCGGTGAACCTGATCTTCCTGTTATGGGGCAGCACCCAGCATTACGCCGATTTTGCCACGCAAATTTGCCGCGTCACCGGTCGTACCAAGCTGACCAAGCAGGACATGGAAGATGCCAGCAATAACCTGATCCGTATCATTCTTAAAGGCTGCGGCCTCACCCCAGCTATTTAAGACCTTCAGCCATGCCTTTTACCCTCGCAGGCGTTTGCGAATACCGTGAAGAGATTCGCAAGAGCCGCTTCATCGCCCTCGCGGCACCGATCACCAGTGCTGCCGAGGCGCAGGCGTTCATCGAGCAGCAGAGCGACCTGAACGCTTCACACAATTGCTGGGCCTGGAAACTCGCCGATCAGTACCGCAGCAGTGACGATGGCGAACCGGGCGGCACTGCTGGCCGGCCGATACTCGCGGCGATCGAAGCGCAGGATTGCGATCAGGTCGCGGTCGTGGTGATTCGCTGGTACGGCGGCATTCAACTGGGCACTGGCGGTCTCGCACGGGCCTACGGCGGCAGCGCCAATAAATGCCTGCAAGGCGCCGAGCGGATTGCCCTGATCAGCCGGGTGCCGATCCGTTGTGCCTGCGGCTTCAGCGAATTGGCGCTGGTCAAACTGCGCGTCGCGGAGCTGGGCGGGTTGGTGGTGGAAGAAACCTTCACCGCCAATGGTGTGGAACTGCAACTGGCCATTGGTGAGACGCAGATCGATACCTTGCAGCGTCAATTAGCAGATGTGAGTCGCGGGCGGATTGTGTTGCAGCGCTGAAAAACAGGCTGCGATCTTTTGGGGCACTGGCGCCATGCCAACATTTCCGACACTTGCCCACAACCGCTGTGCACCCGACTGTGGATAACCTGAGTACACAGCGCTGTAACCCTTCCACAACGTGGCTTTGCGGCCGTTGATCACTTTTCGTTCAATTGGCTATCCACAGGTTCAATTCCACCGCAAAACAAACAGTTAGAGCGGTATATCACCTTTAGAAGAAAGCCTTACAGTGCTTATGCCCGGGTTTTGAGCTTGCGCACAAATACTGTGGAGCAACCTGTGGATAACCCGTTCATGGCTGGCGCAGTCGCATAGCCGGCATAGCCTGCAGCCACATGCTCACTTTTTAACCAGATTGCCCGGAGCAAAATCTGCACCCGATTCTGCAGCTCGCCCTGAAGTAGTGCCTGAGGCAGGTCGGACACTCGAGGTGAACCGTCACGGCCTCATCGCGGGCAAGAGCTAGGCGCCCCCCCTGCTCCTACAGATCACTCCGTCCGTAGGAGCAAGGCTTGCCCGCGATGACTGCCGAACAGGCAATACCTGCGCAACGCCCCACGCCAACTCAAAGAACAGGAAAACCGCCAGCAGCGAAGTCACGCCATGGGCCAGCGCATACGCCTGCCAGGCGGCAAACAGAAACCGCCCTGCTGCGTCATATCGACCGTACACCTGCTGTGGATCGCGTATACGCAGCAACGACCAGACGCAAACGATCGAGCCCATCAAATTCGCCATCAGCATATGCATGGGTTCGAACGGTGGCAGTTCGCCCGGCAGGTTCAAGGTCTGGCTGAGGCTCATTAGCAAACCGTGCAGCGCAGTAAACGTCCACGGAGTGGCAAATGCAGCGGTGACAATCAGGTCATACCAGGCGCTGCTGCGCACCAGGTTCCGGTATTGCGAAGGGGTCCACATGAATACGGCTCCAATATTTCGAGGAGCAAACAGGCTAAAGCCTGGAGTATGCTCCAGGGTCAAGCCACAAAGAGTCGTAAAAAATGCGTATCGGTGAATTAGCCCAGGCCAGCGCCGTCAGCCGCGATACCTTGCGTTTCTACGAGCAGCGCGGACTGATCGCCGCTCAACGCAGCGCCAACGGCTACCGTGATTATCCCGAGGAAATGGTGCAGTTGGTGCTCTACATCAAAACCGCGCAACGCCTGGGTTTTACGCTTGGCGAGATCGGCAGCAGCGTCTCTTCACTGTGGCAGGCACCCGACCCTTCAAGCGCCGTCAGCCAATTACTGCAAGACAAACTGAGCCTGATCGAAACCCGGATCGCTGAGCTTGGTGAGTTACGCCAGGAACTGCAACAACGGCTCGGGCAACGTTGCCCATTGAATCCATGACCCTTTTTTACAAGGAAGCCACTCATGTCTACGGTAAAAACCGCACTGATCATCGGCGCCTCCCGAGGCCTCGGCCTGGGGCTGGTGAAAACCCTGCTGGCCGACGGCTGGCAAGTCACCGCCACGGTGCGTAACCCGCAGAACGCCGAAGCATTGCAGGCGCAGGGCAAGGTACGGATTGAAAAACTCGACATGGACGATCAGCAAGCGGTGATCGCCCTCAGTCAACAACTCAAAGGCCAGGTGTTCGACCTGTTGTTCGTCAACGCCGGAGTAAAAGGCCCGGAGGTGCAGACACCCGGTGGCGCAACGCTGGCCGAAGTGGGTCAATTGTTCTTCACCAACGCCGTGGCGCCAATCAATCTGGCCCAGCGCTTCGTCGGGCAGATCCGCGAAGGCAGCGGTGTACTGGCGTTCATGAGTTCGGTGCTCGGCAGCGTGACCATGCCTGATGCGCCAGAACTGGCACTGTACAAAGCCAGCAAAGCGGCGCTGAACTCGATGACCAATAGTTTCGTCACACAGTTGGGTGAACAGAAACTGACCGTGCTGTCGCTGCATCCGGGTTGGGTGAAAACCGACATGGGCGGTGAAGGTGCTGACATCGATGTCGACACCAGCACTCGCGGGCTGGTCGATCAGGTGAACGCCTATGCCGGCAAGGGTGGGCATCATTTTGTGAATTACCGGGGTGAAACAATTCCCTGGTAATGGTTGCCTGACAGGACGCCATCGCGGGCAAGCCTTGCTCCCACACGATTTGTATTAATCCCAGAGCCGGGATACGACACATGACCTGTAGGAAGCAAGGCTTGCCCGCGATAGACCGCGAAGCGGTCTCCACGTAAACTCTGAACTTCGCCCCCCCGCGGCGACCCTGGATCAGCAGACAGGGCAACACTGAGCTGGCGAACCTGAACCCAATTTTCAGAGGAGCCGGCAAATGCCTGCGACCCGTATCTGGTTAAAAAATCCCCTCGCGATCTTCACGGCCAACAACCTCGATGCCCGTGGTGGCCTGGTGCTACAAGACGGTTTGATCGTCGAAGTACTCAAGCAAGGCCAACAACCGGCGACGCCCTGTGGACAAGTCTTCGATGCCCGCGAGCATGTGATCCTGCCGGGACTGATCAACACCCACCATCACTTCTATCAAACCCTGACCCGCGCCTGGGCACCGGTGGTCAACCAGCCCCTGTTCCCCTGGCTGAAAACGCTTTACCCGGTGTGGGCCCGACTGACCCCGGAAAAACTCGCGCTGGCGACCAAGGTGGCCCTGGCTGAATTGCTGCTGTCGGGTTGCACCACTGCCGCCGACCACCATTACCTGTTTCCGGAGGGTCTGGAAAACGCCATCGACGTGCAAGTCGAAAGCGTCCGTGAACTCGGTATGCGCGCCATGCTGACCCGTGGCTCGATGAGCCTCGGCGAAAAGGATGGAGGTCTGCCGCCCCAGCAAACCGTGCAGCAAGGCGAAGTGATTCTCGCCGACAGCCAACGCCTGATCGCCGAGTACCACGAACGTGGCGAAGGTGCGCAAATCCAGATCGCCCTGGCGCCGTGCTCACCCTTTTCGGTCACGCCGCAAATCATGTCGGCCAGCGCCGAACTGGCGAATACGCTCGATGTGCGCCTGCACACCCACCTTGCCGAAACCCTCGACGAAGAAGACTTCTGCCTGCAACGCTTCGGCCTGCGCACCGTGGATTACCTGGATAGTGTCGGCTGGCTCGGCCCACGCACCTGGCTGGCGCACGGCATTCACTTCAACCCCGACGAAATCGCCCGCCTCGGCGCGGCGGGTACCGGTATCTGCCATTGCCCGAGTTCGAACATGCGCCTGGCATCAGGCATCTGCCCAACCCTGGAACTGACGGCTGCCGGCGCACCGCTGGGCTTGGGTGTCGACGGTTCGGCATCCAACGATGCCTCGAACATGATCCTCGAAACCCGTCAGGCGCTGTACCTGCAACGGCTGCGTTATGGCGCAGAGAAAATCACCCCGGAGCTGGTGCTGGGCTGGGCCACCCAGGGTTCGGCGAAGCTGCTCGGTCGCAGCGACATCGGCGAACTCGCGGTGGGCAAGCAAGCGGATCTCGCGTTGTTCAAACTCGATGAGCTGCGCTTCTCTGGCAGCCATGACCCGATCTCGGCATTGCTGTTGTGTGGCGCGGATCGTGCAGACCGGGTGATGATCGGCGGCAAATGGCGAGTGATCGACGGGCAAGTCGAAGGGCTGGACCTGAAAGGCTTGATTGCCGATCACAGCCAGGCGGCACGGCAGTTGATCGCCGGCATCTGACCGGACACCATTGTAGGCAAGGGCTGGCCCTTGCCTACGTTTGCCGACACCCAGGCTTATGGGGTGGCTGGATGAACCGACCGGTCAGGTTTTGCTAATTGTTTCTACAGGCATCTGTAGAATGCTCACTATCTGTACCTGATGAGAAAAGAATATGTACGACTGGCTGAACGCCCTGCCCAAGGCAGAATTGCACCTGCACCTGGAAGGCTCGCTGGAGCCTGAGTTGCTGTTCGCCCTGGCCGAACGCAACAAGATCGCCCTGCCATGGAGCGACGTCGAAACCCTGCGCAAGGCGTATGCCTTCAACAATCTGCAAGAGTTCCTGGACCTGTATTACCGGGGCGCCGATGTGTTGCGCACCTCTCAGGATTTCTACGACCTGACCTGGGCCTACCTGTTGCGTTGCAAGGCGCAGAACGTGATTCACACCGAACCGTTCTTCGATCCGCAAACCCATACCGACCGTGGCGTGCCGTTCGAAGTGGTGCTTAACGGCATCGCCAGCGCATTGAAAGACGGTGAACAGCAACTGGGCATCACCAGCGGTTTGATCCTCAGTTTCCTGCGTCACCTGAGCGAAGAAGAAGCCGAGAAAACCCTCGACCAGGCGTTGCCGTTCCGTGATGCGTTTGTCGCCGTCGGCCTGGACAGTTCAGAGATGGGCCACCCGCCGAGCAAATTCCAGCGCGTATTCGATCGCGCCCGTCATGAAGGTTTCCTGACCGTTGCTCACGCCGGTGAAGAAGGCCCGCCGGAGTACATCTGGGAAGCCATTGACCTGCTGAAAATCCAGCGTATCGACCATGGCGTGCGCGCCATCGAAGACGAGCGCCTGATGCAGCGGATCATCGACGAGCAAATCCCGTTGACCGTTTGCCCGCTGTCCAACACCAAGCTGCGCGTGTTCGATGACATGTCCCAGCACAACATCCTCGACATGCTTGAGCGTGGGGTGAAGGTTACGGTGAACTCGGATGACCCGGCGTACTTCGGCGGTTATGTCACCGAGAACTTCCATGCGCTGTATACCCATTTGGGCATGACCCAGGATCAGGCCAAGCGCCTGGCGCAGAACAGCCTGGATGCACGGTTGGTAAAACCGTAAGACCGCTTAAGATGATCGTTCCCACGCTCGCGCGTGGAAACGATCATCATCTTTAACCCGCCACCACCTCGCTCAATTCCTCCAGCGTCTTGCCCTGCGTTTCCATTCCGAACAGCCAGACCACGCCCGCGGCAATGGCGAAACACATCGCACCCAAGGCGAACACCCCGCCCTGCCCCGTTATCGGGAACACCAGCCCGGTGACCAATGGCCCGAGCAACGAGCCGACCCGGCCAATCGCCGAGGCAAACCCGGAACCGGTGGCTCGCGCAGAAGTAGGATAGAGCTCCGGGGTGTAGGTGTAGAGCACGGCCCACATGCCGAACAGGAAGAACTGCATCAGCAGGCCTGAACTGATCAACAGGCCGACGTTGCCGCCAAACACTGCGCTCTGCCCATACAAAAACGCCATCACCCCACCACCGAGCAAGGTGATGATGCACACCGGCTTGCGCCCCCAACGCTCCACCAGCCAGGCAGCCATGAGAAAACCGGGAATCCCGCCAAGGGAAATCAGCACGGTGTAATACACCGACTGAGTCACCGCAAACCCCGACTGCTGCAGCAATGCGCTGAGCCAGGAAGTCAGGCCATAGAAGCCAAGCAAGGCAAAAAACCAGACGCTCCAGATCATCATCGTGCGTTGGCGGTACAAAGGTGACCAGATTTCATTCAAGGCCGAAAGAAAGTGCCCCGGACGACTCTCGATTCTGGGCAAACGAATCGGCTCCGGCAAATCGGCGCTCCCCAGCGAGGCCCGCACCTTGTCTTCAATGCGCAGCAAAACCTTGTCCGCTGCCGCGTGATGCCCGGCCTGTTCCAACCAGCGTGGTGACTCGGGAATGAAGAAGCGGATCGCCAGGACAAACACCGCCGGCACCGCCAGTACCAGGAAGATGTCGCGCCAGCCAACCAGCGGTAACAGAAAGTAAGACAGCACGCCCGCTGCGACAAAACCCAGCGGCCAGAAACCGTCCATCAACGCGATATAGCGCCCGCGCCGTTTGGCCGGGATCAACTCGGACAACATCGATTGGGCAATCGGAAACTCCATACCCATACCGATTCCCAGAAGAACTCGAAACAGTGTCAGCATCTCGACGCTTTGCGCCGTAGAACAGAGGTAACTGGCGATGCCCCACAACACGATGCTCCACTGAAACACCGGTTTGCGCCCGAAGCGGTCGGCAAGCATCCCGGACAAAGACGCGCCAAGCACCATGCCGAAGAAGCTCGAACTGGCCAGCAGCCCGGCCTGCGCCGTGCTCAGAGCGAACTCGGCTTTGATCGACCCCAAGAGGAACGTCATCATTGCCAGGTCCATGGAGTCGAAGAAAAACGCCAGGGCAATGATGATGAAAATGATCCGGTGATAACCGCTGATGGGCAGTCGTTCCAGACGTTCTGCCGCGCTATAGCCTTGCGTTTCCATGCCGTATCCCCCATTCGATAATCCCCGAATCGAGTGTGCGGGATCGCCTCGGGGCACTATTGCTGGATACGACCTGGCCACAGCTCTGAGCGACGTCTGAAACCTCTGGCCACAGACGTCGATTTCAACTGTTGCTAGAGCGCCATTTCCAACTCGGCCTCTTTGGCGAACTGATCGATTTCACGCTGGCCGGCCGCGGTGATCTGCAGAACACGCGTGTCGCTAGGCAGACTCAACCATCCGGACTGCATGAACAGCTGCAACACCGCCGCCCCCAGGGTTCCACCCAAGTGCGGTCGGCGCTCGCTCCAGTCCGGGCAGGCGCAGACAACGCGCGAGGTGCTGTGGGCCAGGGCCTGAATGAACACGCCATGGATTGCCAGCCGATTGGCGCCTTTGTGGGTCACGATGACACGCTTGTCCAGCTGTTCGATCCAGCCGGCATCGAGCATTCGCTGATACAGATCGGCTGCCAGGCTTCCCCCCAGATGGTCTTCACAGAGCCTGGCTCGAAGCAATGACGAAGGCGCCGTACGCACTTTCGTCGATGGGCTGGTGCGCTTGAGCAACTCTGGAACCTTGCCTGGCAGACTGGCCAGAGTGGCGCTGGCCAGCGCTTCAACTGCTGCACCGATTTCGGGAGCCGCAAGCCGGAAAAACCGCTTGCGCCCACGCTCCTCGACTTTCAACAGTCCACCGCTGGACAAGCGCCCCAGGTGCGCATTCGCCGATGATGGCGACAAGCCTGCCAGCAATGCCAACTCCTCGGATTGCCGTGCAGTACCGTCCATCAAGGCCCACATCATCGCGCTACGCTTTGGGTCTGCCAGCAACGTGGCTATCTGGCTGATGCAAGGTGCATGTTCCATGTATTCACTCCCTGTTGAATCATTTGTCTGCTGCTCTGGGACATCTTGACCAGTAATGTGCTGCCGGCCAAGGCGTGAAAACCGCCAAAAGCCGGGCGGTATAACCAACGGATGCGACGAACCTCTTCGAAAACCCCGACCGGGCTCAACAACGATCAGCACAGCGTCCAACCGCCTTGAGCGAGACATCGCAACGTCGCCGACAACGGTGCGACTCCAGGCAGGCACTAGTATATGCGCGATGATCTTCGGTTCCTGCCGGCCGGAAGCTTTTGGAGGTGATAGTTCCTGCCAGAATTTTCCCTATTTGCCTGCGACTACTCGCCCGCACTGATCATTGCTGGCGATTGAGCCGACAATTGCGCACATCGTGACTTGAGCATTTCACTCAGCAGGTTCACCGGCTTACTCAATTGAGCGCGATGGGCGCACAGTAAGTTCAGCGGTGCGCGCTCGCAGAGCAGCGCCGGCATCAGCACTTTCAAGCGCCCGGCCAGCACATCGCCGGCTACATCCAGCCAGGACTTGTAGGCAATTCCGGCACCGGCCACTGCCCACAGACGCACTACGTCCGCATCATCACTGAAGCGATCACCGCTGACGGTCAGGCTCATCTCCCGTTTGCCATCATGAAAACCCCAGTGGTCGTGAACCCGGCTGCCCAGCATATACAACAGGCAATTGTGCTGGGCCAGTTGTTCCAGCTGGCGCGGTTCACCATGCCGTGCGAGATACTCCGGGGAGGCACACAGCACGCGACGGTTGTCCGCGGCGATCGGCAGCGCCACCAGGCTTGAGTCTTCCGGCTCCCCATAGCGCAGGGCAATGTCCACCGGTTGGCGGAACAGGTCGGCAATCCGGTCGCCCAACAGCAGGCGTACCGTCAGTTTTGGATGCTCGCGCTGGAATTCGTCCAGCCACGGCAGCAGCAAATTGCGACCGAAGTCCGAAGGTGCCGACAACTGCAATACGCCGCTGACCTGGTCCTGTCCGCTGGCCAGTAAACGCCGTCCTTCATCCAGATTGCTCAGCGCCGCGCGGGCGTATTCCAAAAAGCCTTCACCCTCTGCGGTCAGACGCAGACTGCGAGTCGAACGCGCCAGCAACCGCGCACCCAATTGCTGCTCGATCCGCTTCAACGCGGCGCTGGCCACTGCCGCCGACAGGTCCATGACCCGCGCCGCCGCAGACAGACTGCCGAGGTCTGCGGCACGCACGAACAACTGCAAGTCATCGAAACGCAGCATCAACCCACCTGCATTATCAAAAAAATATTGAAAGAGACTGTTCTTTTAGCTGGTTTTATCTTCAAGAGAAATAACCAATCATCCATGCCATCGAATGCCCCGTGAGAATTCCTCCATGAAAGCCATTGCCTACTACCGTTCACTGCCCATCAACGATCCAGAATCGCTGCAGGACATCGAACTGCCCGAGCCGGTTGCAGGCCTACGGGATTTGCTGGTTGAAGTCAAAGCCATCTCGGTCAATCCGGTGGACACCAAGGTTCGCCAGAATGTCGCGCCCGAAGATGGCGCGGCAAAAGTGCTGGGCTGGGATGTGGCTGGCGTGGTCAAGGCGGTCGGCAGCGACGTCAGTCTGTTCAAGCCCGGTGACAAGGTTTACTACGCGGGCTCCATCGCGCGCGCAGGCGGCAACAGCGAACTGCATGTGGTGGACGAGCGCATTGTCGGCCATATGCCAACGTCCCTGAGTTTCGCCGAAGCCGCCGCGCTACCGCTGACCGCGATCACCGCGTGGGAACTGTTGTTCGAACGCCTGCAAGTGCGCGAAGGCAAAACCGCTCAAGGCCAAAGCCTGCTGATCGTCGGCGCCGCGGGTGGCGTGGGTTCGATCCTGACTCAACTGGCCAGCCAGCTCACCGCATTGAACGTCATCGGCACTGCCTCACGCCCGCAGACCCAAAGCTGGGTACGCGAACTGGGCGCAGACCTGGTGATCGATCACAGCCAACCGCTGAGCGAAGAACTCAAGCGCGCAGGCCACCCTCAGGTGACTCACGTTGCCAGCCTGACCGAAACCGATCAGCACTTCGAACAACTGGTCGAAGCCCTCGCGCCTCAAGGCAAGCTTGCGCTGATCGATGATCCGAAGGCACTCGACGTGACCAAGCTCAAACGCAAGAGCCTGTCGTTACACTGGGAATTCATGTACACCCGCTCGCTGTTCGAAACTGCCGACATGCTCGAACAGCACAAGCTGCTGAACCGGGTGGCCGGGTTGATCGACGCGGGCACATTGAAAACCACAGTCGGCGAACACTTTGGCACGATCAACGCGGCCAACCTGCGCCGCGCCCATGCACTGCTGGAAAGCGGCACATCTAAGGGCAAGATCGTCCTCGAAGGCTTCTAGGGTTTTAGATGACGGTGTGTTCGGCTTGCTGTTTCAGAAACGACGCACACCGTCAGTCCGAGGATTTGATCCGCGTCACAAATCCGATTTGATTCAGGTCTACAATCGAGCTTCCCGCAATGCAGTCTTTTAGGTGAGGAAGTCAGTAATGAAGATCCTGATAAAAGAATTGGCAAAATCCCAGTGGCAGGTCCGCCTGGACAACCACGCGGTGAACTTCCGCAGTGAAGCTGAAGCTCGCGCTTTTACCTCGACCCTCGAGGCTCGCTTGCACGCCCCTCATCAACTCCCCCAACGCCAGCAACGAGCAACCGGCTGACTCAAGTCGCGGCTTGTGCTGCCCGGGCAACTTGCAGCCGACGGGTGAGCATCGCGACGCTCACCACCAACATACCGCACAGGCTGATGACCATCGCCATCGGCATGGCCGTGCCGTCGTGCAGCACGCCGACCAACGCCGCCGCGCCTGCAGCAACGCTGAACTGCAAGCAACCGAGCATCGCCGAAGCGCTGCCTGCGCGCGCGCCCTGCCCGCTCATGGCACACGCCGATGCATTGGGAATGATGCAACCCAGGCTTGCGATGCAGATGAACAGCGGGATCAGCAACGGCCACAAATGCTCGGTATGCAGTGAACTGACCGCCAGCAAGCTCAGGCCGGCAGCCAGATAAATCCATACGGTGCGCGCCAGCAAAAAGGCCGGGCCGCGTTTGGAGAGCAACCGGGCATTGACCTGCGCCACCAGAATGAAGCCCGCAGCGTTGGTGCCGAACAACCAGCCGAAGTGCTCGGCCGGAACACCGTAAAGCTTGATGAAGACGAAAGGCGAACCCGCAATGTAGGCAAACATCCCGGCAATCGCGATGCCACCGGTCAAGGCATGACCGAGGAAGATCCTGTCCGACAGCAGCCGGCCATATTGACGCAGAGCACCCGACAACGGCTGACGCGGCTGGTTGGCCGGTAAACTTTCCGGCAGGCCTAGCGCAACCGCCAGGGCTGACAATGCGCTGAACAGCGTCAAGGCGATAAAGATCGACTGCCAGCTATACAGGTTGACCAGCAGACCGCCAAGCATTGGCGCAAGAATCGGTGCTAGGCCCATCACCAACATCAGCTGGGAAAAGACTTCCGCCGAACCCACCGCGTCGCACTTGTCGCTGACCACCGCGCGGGAAATCACCATCCCGGCGCAGCCACCCAGCGCCTGAACGAAACGTGCCGCGATCAACCACTCAAGGCTCGGCGCAAACGCGCACACCAGCGATGCCAGAGTGAACAGACCGACGCCCACCAGCAATGGCATGCGCCTGCCGAAGCGATCGGCCACCGGGCCGTAAGCCAATTGACCAATCGACAGGCCCAGGAAATAAGCTGCCAGGGTCAACTGAACGTGTTTTTCATCCGTGCCGAAAGCCACCGCCATGGCCGGGAAGGCTGGCAGATAGAAATCGATGGCCAGCGGCCCGAAAGCGCTCAGGGCGCCAAGAATCAGAATGGTACGGAGGTTCATCAGGCGTCCAGTTTTACGTCAGTCGGCAGCCCGACAGTCTAGCCGCGCCTGGACGCCTTGAACATTCCGATAGGTCGCTAACTATTAAAAAGGTTCAGGCCAGCGTCACTTCATAACCTTCTTCGCTGATCAGGTTGATGACTTGATCAGCAGACAGTTCACCGCTCTCGACGCCAACCTCCTTCGCCGCGAGGTCGACCCGGACACTGGCCGCCGGATCCTTGGCTTGCAGCGCCTCGGTAATGGCCCGAACACAGTGACCGCACGACATTCCTTGAACGTTGAATACTTGCATGAGACAGCTCCTTTGATGAGGTTGAGCCAGTCTTGAGCTTGCCACCGTGGCAAGGTCAAGTTCTGCAGTGATCTGCCGGGCTGGCAATCGTCGCCGCGCTCGGCCAAGCTTCGCCATCAATGACTCAAAAGCAGGAGATGCAGCCATGCGCTGGTCAGCTTTCAGCCTATTCGGCATGCTCAGTCTTTTCGCCGCCGCGCCCTCGGCCAGCGCCGAAGACTACGGTGTGTTGATCATTTCTCGCGAGCGACTGGAAGTCGCGACCTCGTGCGAGATTGGCGTGTACATCCAGGATCAGTTGTCGGCGCGGTTGTTCCAGGAACAAAGCACCTCGTTCAATTTGCCGCCGGGCAACTACTCCTTGCGGCTCAAACTGCTGCCCGGCCAGGCGCCAGGTTGCAGTGCCGGGATGCTGGCCCCGGGTTCGCAGAACATCACGTTGCGGGCGGGCGACCTGTTGAAATACCGCATCGCCATGAATCAGCAAGGGATGTACCTCAAGCCCGCCGCATTGGGCTACTGATTCACCCGTTTTCTGTGGGAGCGTGGCTTGCCCGCGATGCAGGCAACGCAGTGGTTCAGGCCAACCGCGCCATCGTTCATCGCGGGCAAGCGGAACGCCGCCCGGCCGCTCCCACGGTTTTGTAGTGCCCTTGCGATGGCGCTTGACCTTGCCCGCATGGCAAGGTTGATCCTGTAGGTCATCTCTACAGGGAGTAAGACCGATGTCCGATTCCACCACCTTCGATCTGCCAATATCCGGCATGACCTGCGCCAGCTGTGCCGGACGTGTCGAGCGTGCGTTGAGCAAAGTTGTCGGTGCCAGTGCCGTCAGCGTCAACCTGGCCACCGAGCAAGCGCGCGTCCAGGCCCCCCGCGACAGTTTGCCGGCACTCATGGAAGCCGTGCAGCAAGCCGGATACAGCGTGCCTACACACAGCCTCGAATTGAGCATCGGCGGTATGACCTGCGCCTCGTGTGTCGGTCGGGTCGAACGTGCCTTGAATAAAATCGTCGGGGTGAACAGTGTCAGCGTCAACCTGGCCAACGAACGCGCGCACCTCGAACTGCTCGGTCAGATCGATCCGCAGGTGTTGATCGATGCGGTCAGCAAGGCCGGTTACACCGCCAGCGTCTGGCAAGCCGAGCAATCCACCAATAACGATCAAGTGCAGCGTCTGCGACGTGAACGCTGGAGCCTGCTGCTGGCAATCGCGCTGGCCTTGCCGCTGATGCTGCCAATGCTGGTGCAGCCGTTCGGCCTGCACTGGATGCTCCCGGCCTGGGCGCAGTTTGCGTTGGCGACGCCAGTGCAATTCATCTTCGGTGCACGCTTTTATGTCGCCGCCTGGAAGGCCGTTCGCGCGGGCGCCGGCAACATGGACCTGCTGGTGGCCCTGGGCACCAGCGCCGGTTATGGCTTGAGCATTTACCTGTGGGCCACCGTTAGCGCCGGCAGCATGCCGCATCTTTACTTCGAAGCTTCGGCAGTGGTGATTGCGCTGGTGTTACTCGGCAAATACCTCGAAAGCCGCGCCAAACGCCAGACCGCCAGCGCCATTCGCGCCCTTGAAGCCTTGCGTCCTGAACGGGCGATTCAAGTGATCGACGGCCGCGAACAGGACGTCGCCATCAGCGCGTTGCGCCTCGGCGACCTGGTATTGGTCAAACCCGGTGAACGCTTTCCGGTGGACGGTGAAGTGATTGAAGGCCAGAGCCATGCCGACGAAGCGCTGATCAGCGGTGAAAGCCTGCCGGTGCCCAAACATCCCGGCGACAAAGTCACTGGCGGCGCAATCAACGGCGAAGGCCGGCTGCTGGTTCGGACTCAAGCGCTTGGCGCAGAAACCGTGTTGGCGCGAATCATCCGTCTGGTCGAAGACGCCCAGGCTGGCAAGGCACCGATTCAAAAGCTGGTGGATAAAGTCAGCCAGGTGTTCGTCCCCGTCGTGCTGCTTTTAGCGCTGGCAACCTTGATCGGCTGGTGGCTGTACGGCGCACCGCTGGAAACGGCGGTGATCAACGCGGTCGCGGTGCTGGTGATCGCCTGCCCTTGCGCCCTCGGCCTGGCAACGCCGACCGCGATCATGGCCGGCACTGGCGTGGCCGCGCGCCACGGCATTCTGATCAAGGACGCCGAAGCGCTGGAGCGCGCCCATGAAGTCAGCGTGGTGGTGTTCGACAAGACCGGCACACTGACCTCCGGCACGCCACGCATCGCTCACTTGAGCGCCGTCGACGGCAACGAAGCAACCCTGCTGCAACAGGCCGGCGCCCTGCAACGTGGCAGCGAGCACCCGCTGGCCAAAGCCGTGCTCGACGCCTGTGCCGAGCGTGGCTTGCCGGTGGCCGATGTCAGCGCCAGCCAGTCACTGACCGGTCGTGGCATTGCCGGCACGCTGGACGGTCGCCAATTGGCGCTGGGTAATCGCCGTCTGCTGGAAGAAAGCGGCTTGAGCGCCGGTCTCTTGAGCGACTCCGCCAACGCCTGGGAAGCCGAGGGTCGAACCTTGTCATGGCTGATCGAGCAAAGCCCCAAGCCGCGGGTGCTCGGCCTGTTCGCCTTTGGCGACACCCTCAAGCCTGGCGCGCTGCAAGCGATTGAGGAATTGAACACGCAACACATCGGCAGTCACCTGCTGACGGGTGACAACCGTGGCAGCGCCGGGGTGGTTGCACAAGCGCTGGGCATCAGCAACGTACATGCCGAAGTATTGCCGGCCGAAAAAGCCTCGACCGTCACTGAGCTGAAAAAAACCGGCGTCGTGGCGATGGTCGGCGACGGCATCAACGACGCTCCGGCGCTGGCAGCGGCGGATATCGGCATCGCCATGGGTGGCGGCACCGACGTGGCGATGCACGCAGCCGGGATCACCTTGATGCGCGGCGATCCTCGCCTGGTACCGGCGGCGCTGGAGATCAGCCGCAAGACTTACGCGAAGATCCGCCAGAACCTGTTCTGGGCCTTCGTCTACAACCTGATCGGCATTCCGCTGGCAGCCTTCGGCTTGCTCAACCCGGTGATCGCCGGTGCAGCGATGGCCTTGTCCAGCGTCAGCGTGGTAAGCAATGCTTTACTGCTCAAGACCTGGAAACCGAAAGACCTGGAGGACGTTGAATGAACATCGGTCAAGCAGCCAGACACAGCGGCCTGAGCGCCAAGATGATTCGCTATTACGAGTCGATCGGCCTGCTCAAGGCAGCGCATCGCACTGACAGCGGCTACCGCGTCTATGGCGACGACGACCTGCACAGCCTGGCGTTCATCAAGCGTTCACGCGATCTTGGGTTTTCCCTGGAAGAGGTCGGCAAACTGCTGACCCTCTGGCAGGATCGCCAACGGGCCAGCGCTGACGTCAAGGCACTGGCCCGCCAGCACATCGACGAGCTGAACCAGAAAATCCGCGAACTCGGCCAGTTGCGCGACACCCTGCAGGATCTGGTGGAACATTGTCAGGGCGACCACCGCCCGGACTGCCCGATACTCAAGGAACTGGCGTCGGGCTGCTGCGCCGAGCCCGCTCGCCCCTGATCGCCAACACCTTCAGCACCAGCAAGGTGCTGAGGGGGATCCCGTGAAACAGCAGCACCACCGCGCCGGGTGCCCACACGTTATAGAACGGCGCGGCGATCAACATGCCGACGCCGAACCCGGTCATTTGCAGCAAGGTCAGAAAGCTGAAAATCGGTAGGCGCAGGCTGTCCGGTTCACGCTGCAAGCGCGACATCAGCCCGACCTCGGAAAAACCATCCCCCAGGCCCGCCGGCAACGCAAACAGCAACAAGCCGTAGAAGCTCTGTTGCTGGAACATCAGGATGAAGCCGCTGGACATCAATAACACGCCGAAAAAGAACCGCCGCTCCAGGTTCGAGTTTTCTGACCCTGGCAAACGGCTGGCAATCCGCGCGCCGATCAACTTGCCACACGCCCACACCGCCAGCATCAGGCCCAGCGTGGTGCTGGCCGACTCGGGTGTCAGCAGTTTGGAAATAATCGGGAAACCCACATTGTGCGCGGCACTGCCGAGGGTGTCAGCCATCGCCAACGCGAGCATCGCAGCGATGACCGGCGAGCTGCGCAGGCCTTGGCGTAGCGCGCTCCACTCGTCACGTTTGTGGGTTGGCTCGGCATTGAGTGCCGGTCGGGAAAACCGCAACGGCACAATGAATAGTGCCGCCAACAGATAAGTGACGACGTTCAGTGCAAACACCGTTTCGAAGCCGAAACCAGCCACCAACAGCCCGGACACCAGACTCCCGCCAACCATCGCTGCGGACGACGCCGAAGTGATCCAGGCATTGGTCTTAAGCAGTTGCTCCCCGGCGATCATGTGCGGCAACTGACTGTTGAGGCCGATGGCAAACATCGAGTTGCCAAGCCCCAGGCCGAAAGCGATCACCGGTAATAACAGCACTTGCTGCGACACCGGCAGTACAAGCAACAGGCCTAACAGCCCGGCACGCAGCAGGTCGAAGGCTATCAACGGTAAGCGCCCGCCCCAGCGGCGATAAAACGTCGTACCGATCAAACTGGCAAAAACCCCACCGGCCACGCGGCTGGCAAGAAAGATCCCGACGCTCATGGCGCTGTTGCCGAGCATATAAACGTAAGTGGCCAGCGCCACCATATTGAGAAACGCACCGAAGTCCGAGACCAGTCGCGCAGCGATGATCAGTTGGGCGTTGCGGGTGGACTGGTGGGGCGTGAGATCGGTGTTCACAATCGTCCTTGAGTGGGTAGTGTTCTGCCGCGGTCTTCCTTCAAGGTCAAGTAAAGCACCGCATGGCAGTGATCACACTGACGACAGCGGCTGTCCGATCATCGAACACTTATTGCCGTCTTGCGCGACTTGCCGCTCAGCTTCAATTGACCAAATTAACCAACTGGTACAATTTATCTCCACAGGCGGGTCACCCTCGACCCACGCCCACAATAACAATGGAGAACGCACTGATGTCCCCTATCGTTCTGGTGCTCAACGGCCCGAACCTCAACCTGCTCGGCAGCCGTGAGCCGGCGACGTATGGCCACGAAACCCTGGCCGACATCTCGGCCTTGTGCGGTCGCGCTGCCGAAGAATTCGGCCTGGCGGTGGAGTTTCGCCAGACCAACCACGAGGGCGAATTGCTCGACTGGATTCACTCGGCACGCGGTCGTTGTGCCGGAATCGTGATCAACCCGGCGGCCTGGACGCACACTTCGGTAGCGATCCGTGACGCGCTGATCGCCAGCGAGTTACCGGTGATCGAAGTACACCTGTCCAATGTGCATGCTCGCGAACCGTTCCGTCACCACTCGTTCGTGTCGGCCATCGCCACCGCGGTCCTGTGCGGACTCGGCAGCCACGGCTATCGCCTGGCGCTGGAGCATTTCAGTCAACGCTTGAAGGGATGAGCCACATGTCGCAGAACAATACGGTACTCGCAGGACTCATCGGCGCCGGTATCCAGGCGTCTCGAACCCCGGCGCTGCATGAGCGCGAGGGTGATGCCCAAGGCCTGCGCTACCTTTATCGGTTGATCGACCTCGATCAACTGAAACTCGACAGCGGCGCCCTCCCCGACCTGCTGATGTCGGCGGAACGGATGAACTTTACGGGTCTGAACATCACCTTTCCGTGCAAGCAGGCGATCATCCCGCTGCTCGACGAACTCTCGCCTGAAGCCCGAGGCATTGGTGCCGTCAACACCGTGGTGCTCAAGGACGGAAAACGCATTGGGCACAACACCGACTGCCTCGGTTTCGCCGAAGGTTTTCGCCGTGGCTTGAAGGAGGCTGCCCGCGAGCGCGTCGTTCAAATGGGTGCCGGTGGTGCCGGTGCTGCGGTAGCCCACGCACTTCTGAGTGAGGGTGTGCAGCAACTGAGTATTTTCGATGTGGACGTCAGTCGCGCGCAAAGCCTTGCGAACAACCTCAATCAGCATTTCGGCAGCGGCCGGGCCTGTGCCGGCAGCGATCTGCCGAGTGCGTTGGCGCAGGCCGATGGACTGGTGAACACCACACCGATGGGCATGGCCAAACTGCCCGGCATGCCAGTGCCGGGGGAGTTGCTGCGGGCTGAATTGTGGGTCGCAGAGATCGTTTACTTTCCACTGGAAACCGAACTGCTACGCAACGCCCGTGCCTTGGGTTGCCGTACGCTGGATGGCGGCAACATGGCGGTGTTTCAGGCGGTAAAGGCCTTTGAGTTGTTCAGCGGCGTGGCGCCGGATGCGCAGCGAATGCTCGCGCACTTTCAAAGCATGAATGGTTGACGACCACGGCCTTCTTGATGATTGTTCCCACGCTCTGCGTGGGAATGCAGCCCGTGACGCTCTGCGTCACCATCAAGAGCGGACGCGGAGCGTCCAGTGAGGCATTCCCACGCTGAGCGTGGGAACGATTTGCAATCTGCTGGCTTGAGCTTCAGGCCTGCAAATAACGCAGTACTGACTCGCAGATCATCTCGCGATGACGTTGCTTGATCGCTTCATCCGGCAAGTCGATCTGAAAAATCTCACCAAAGGTATGACGGTTCGACACCCGGTAAAAGCAGAACGAACTGATCAACAAGTGCACGTCCAGCGGATCCAGCCCACTGCGAAACACACCCTCCTCGGCGCCGCGACGCAGAATCACGCCCAGCGAATCAAGGATCGTATTGTTCATCGCCTTGATCGCTTCGGACTGCTTCACGTACTCGGCGTTGTGGATGTTCTCGATGCTGACGATGCGCACAAAATCGACGTTGCGGTCATGGTGATCGAAGGTGAATTCCACCAGCCGCCGAATCGCCTCACGCGGTTCCAGCTCAGCCAGGTGCAAGCGACTTTCAGTGCTGCGGATGTCGCCGTAAAGCTTCTCCAGCACCTCGACGTAGAGCTGTTCCTTGCTACCGAAGTAGTAATAGATCATCCGTTTCGAGGTGTGGATGCGTTCGGCGATAGCATCGACACGAGCACCGGACAGGCCCTGCTGGACGAACTCGACAATGGCTTCTTGAAGAATGTTCTCGCGGGTCTTTTCCGGGTTGTTCTTGCGACTCTTGCGCGGCTCGATCAAGGGTTCGTCGGGCGCGACGGTGAGTTCTGTGGTCATTCTCATTCCGGGCTCAAGGCCATCACTGCACAGCTGCCGATTATGGGCCGCACGCTGCAGTGAAGGAAGCTTCGCCACGGCCGTTTACCCCCTGCATTTACCAATTTCCTACAACTTGGCGTGACGCACACCCCCGCTGCGTGATTTCGCCATCGCCGCCAGGCGCACCGCGACGTTGGCCGCACCATATCCCGCATAACCGTTTTTGCGCTGGATGATTTCGAAGAAGAAGCGCCCTTCAAAGGGTTCGGTGTACACATGAAACAGCTCACCGCCCTGAGCGTCGCGGTCATACAGCACGTTGTAATAGGCAAGTTTGCTGAGGAACTCGTCATCGAAATCAAAGCGTGCAGCGAGGTCATCGTAATAATTGAGCGGGATGTCCAGCAGCGGTACGCCGGCCTCTTTGGCGCGACTGACTTCAGCGAACATATCGTCGCAGTCAAAGGCAATGTGATGCACACCGGAGCCACGATAACTGGACAAGGCGTGAGAGATAGCGGTGTTGCGGTTCTCGGAAATGTTCAGCGGCAAACGGATCGAGCTGCAACGGCTGCGCAGCGCGCGGCTTTTCACCAGACCGTAAGGGTCAGGCAACACCACTTCATCGTCGGCTTCGAAATCCAGCAGGCTCTTGTAGAACAGCACCCAACTGTCGAGGCTGTCCGCCGGCAACGCCATCGCCATGTGGTCGATCCTTTTCAGTCCTCCACCGGCGGCGGCCGTCGGATGCAGCCGGAAGTCGGTGCCGTAGACATCGGCGTGTTCATCCACCAGATAAATCAGGCTGCCATCCGGCGCACGGACCGCCGCCAGTTCCAGTTCATTGGGGCCGACCAGCCCACGGTAGGGTTGCCCTTTGTACGCCACCGCCCGGGCCAGCGCACTGGCGCTGTCCTTGACTCGCACTGCGGTCGCGCACAATGACGGCCCGTGCGCTTCGAAAAAGCTGTGGGCAAACGAATAGGGCTCAGAGTTGAGGATCAGATTGATATCGCCTTGGCGCAGCAGCGTGACGTTCTTGGAGCGGTGCTCACCGGCCTTGACGAAACCCAGTCGCTCCAGCCAATGCGCGAGTTTGGCGCCTAGACTTTCGTCCACCGCGAACTCGAGAAACTCGATGCCGTCGTACTCGCTCGCCGGTGGCGTGGCGAACAAGATGTCGAGATTCGGCGCGGGCGTAGCGTGTTGCTGCTGCAAACGCGCTCGGGTCTTCTCTTCCAGATACAGCAAGGAGCGCAGACCATCGGCGGCATTGGCGCGTGGTGGCGCGGCGCGGAATCCGTCGTTGAAAACTTCCAGTGACAGCGGCCCGGTGTAACCACTCTGGATAATCGGCGCGAGAAAACCTGGCAAGTCGAATTCGCCTTGCCCGGGGAAGCAACGAAAATGTCGGCTCCACTCCAGCACGTCCATCGCCAGGATCGGCGCGTCGGCCATTTGCACAAAGAAAATCTTCTCGCCGGGAATGTCCGCGATAGCCCGTGGATCACCCTTGAGCGACAAGGTATGAAAACTGTCCAGCAACACGCCCAGATTCGGATGGTCCGCCTGGCGGACGATGTTCCAGACCTGTTGATACGTGTTCACGTGCCGGCCCCAGGCCAGCGCTTCATAACCGATCCGCAAGCCACGAGCCCCGGCGCGCTCGGCCAGCAGTCGCAGGTCGTCGATCAGAATCTGCTCATCGCCAACACTGTCGGCTGAGGCGTTGCTGCACACCAGCACCAGGTCGGTGCCCAGTTCCTGCATCAGGTCGAACTTGCGCTCGGCGCGTTCGAGGTTGCGCGGCAAGCGGTCGCGGCGGCAGCCTTCGAAATCACGAAAGGGTTGAAACAGGGTGATGGCGATGCCCAGGTCAGCGCACATCTGTTTAATTTCACGCGGGCTGCCATCGTAATACAGAAGGTCGTTCTCGAAGATTTCCACCCCATCGAACCCAGCGGCGGCGATGGCTTCGAGTTTTTCCGGCAGGGTACCGCTCAAGGAAACGGTGGCAATGGAACGCTGCATGTTTCGACTCCCGGTGGGATGGGTTGATCTTGTTGACCTTGTTAGAAACCTCGCGCGTTTTTTGTATGCGCTGAAGTCGGGGGGAATTATTGAGCTGACCTGCTCATTGGGCAATTCAAAGTGTACCAACCGGTTAGTTTACTGTGCGATTATCGAACACAATGGTTGTTGGCGAATTGACGATTTTTCGCTCACTGCGCACCATCGACAGCACATCGAATCCGGTCATGAACCACCGGGCGAAGTGACCAAAGACCCAGAACACACCATAAAAATTTCAAAAATCGGGTACACGCTCATGCTTGCATTCAACGCCTTGCTCCGTTGCTCTCTCCCTCACTCCCCGTGCCTGGTGTTCAATCGCCAACCGCCTTCAGACCTTTCTGGTGCCTGCGACCGAACCCGGCCCGCACGCTGAACAAGCGCTTTGGTTGCCTCAGCCAACACTGAGCCAACACAAACACTCAGTTGATCAATCATTGACGCCCTGCGCACTTGCGCATCCCGACGATTGATCTCGCGCCCATGAAGTCCCGACGAGCCTTGCTTGTCAGTCATTGAACGGATGGCACACATGAATCCTTCTCACAGCTCTCACACGGAAAGTGCCCGCATGGCTCCGGCCATGGGCGTCGCGACCGGCGGCATCGGCGACAAAATCCGCGGCGCCATGGCGGTCGGCAAAACCCGTTGGGGCATGCTGGCGCTGGTGTTTTTCGCCACCACCCTGAACTACATCGACCGCGCCGCACTGGGCGTGATGCAGCCAATCCTGGCCAAGGAAATGAGCTGGACGGCGATGGATTACGCCAACATCAACTTCTGGTTTCAGGTCGGCTATGCCGTCGGCTTCGTACTGCAAGGCCGGCTGATCGACCGGGTCGGCGTGAAGCGCGTGTTCTTCTGCGCGGTCTTGCTCTGGAGCCTGGCGACCGGCGCCCATGGCCTGGCAACCTCGGCCGTAGGCTTTATGGTCTGCCGCTTTATCCTCGGGCTGACCGAAGCCGCCAACTACCCGGCCTGCGTGAAGACCACCCGGCTATGGTTCCCTGCCGGTGAGCGCGCCGTGGCCACGGGCATCTTCAATGCCGGGACCAACGTCGGCGCGATGTTCACACCAATGCTGCTGCCGCTGATCCTGCATGTCTGGGGCTGGCAAGCCGCGTTCCTGTGCATGTCGGCACTGGGCGGGATCTGGCTGGTGTTCTGGGGCTTGAAGTACTTCAACCCGGAAGATCACCCGTCGGTGAAGCAATCGGAACTGGACTACATCCAGAACGAAGCCGAACCGGAACAAACCCGCGTACCGTTCTCGCGGATCCTGCGGATGCGTGGCACCTGGGCCTTCGCCCTCGCCTACTCGATGACCGCGCCGGTGTTCTGGTTCTACCTGTACTGGCTGCCGCCGTTCCTCAATCAGCAATACAACCTGGGGATCAACGTGACCCAAATGGGTATTCCGCTGATCATCATCTATATGACGGCCGACTTCGGCAGTGTCGGCGGCGGCATTCTGTCCTCGTTCCTGATCGGCCGTGGGGTCAACCCGATCAAGGCCCGGTTAATGTCGATGCTGCTGTTCGCCTGCTGCATCATCGGCGTGATCATGGCCGCCGGCTCCAGCAACCTGTGGGTCGCGGTGTTTGCCATCTCGCTGGCCATCGGCGCGCACCAGGCCTGGACTGCGAACATCTGGAGCCTGGTGATGGACTACACGCCCAAGCACATGATGAGCACGGTGTTCGGTTTCGGCGGCATGTGCGCCGCCATTGGCGGGATGTTCATGACCCAGTTGGTCGGGCACATTCTGACCATCACCAATAACAACTACACCGTGCTGTTCACCATGATTCCGGCGATGTACTTCATTGCGCTGATCTGGCTGTACTTCATGGCACCGCGCAAGATTCCGAACCTCGAAGACTGACGCTTCCTCTTTCGCAGGCCTGGTTTCAGGCCTGCGTTTTTTTTGTTTGCACGGTTGCCGATTTCGTCCCTCATTCTTCCGTCCACGGAGCTCATACCATGTCTCTGGGTAACCTGAGCATCGCCAAACGTGCGCTGATCAGCTTCGGCCTAATCGCCCTGCTGGTGTTGTTGCAAGGACTGTTTGCCCTCAAGCAGGTGGCCGAAGTACGCGCCACCGGCCAGCACACCGAAAACGTCTCCCTGCCCAGCACACGCTACCTGGGGGAAATCCGCGACTACATTCTGAGCATTCGCGTGCTCAGCCTGCGCATGGCGCTCAACCGCGAACCCAAAGTACTCGATGCCACTATCGCTCGCCTGCACCAGGTGGAAGGCTGGCTTGAGCAAACGCTGACCAGATTCGCGCCCTTGGTCGACGACTACAACCGTGTGCAGTACGAAACCTTTGTCAGCACTGTAAAGAGCTACCGACAGGCGCTGGATCAATACGAAGAACTGTCCCGGCAAAACCGCAGCGAGGACATGAGCGCGCTGCTCAACGGAAAAATCCAGGATTACTCGACCCGGACCGGCGATCAATTCACCGAGCTGATGAACCTCACCGCCAGCGAAGTCAGTCAATCGGCCAACCATGCCGACGCGCTTTACGCCCAGGTAAAAATGACCGTGATCGGCGCACTGATCGCCGTTGCCCTGCTGACCTCATGCCTGGCCTGGCTGCTGATCCGCAGCATCGTCATGCCCATCCGCCAGGCTGTGCGTGTGGCCGAGCAGGTCGCTGACGGTGACCTGAGTACGCCGATCCAGAGCCAGGGGCCCGATGAAACCGCCCGTCTGCTCAGGGCCCTGGCCAGCATGCAGAACAGCCTGCGCGACACCCTGCAGTTGATCAGCGATACGTCGAACCAACTGAACGGTGCGGCGCAGCAGATGAGCCAGAACACCGGGCTGGACTCCAATCGCTTGCAACAGCAGCACAACGAAATCGAGCAGGCCGCCACGGCGGTCAATGAAATGACCGTCGCCGTCGAAGAAGTGGCGCGCAACGCGGTCTCGACCTCAGACACCACGCGCCAATCGACGATAGAGGCCACTCAGGGCCAGGCGCGAGTGATCGAGACCCTCGATTCGATCCAGGCCATGAGTGCCGAAGTCGGCACCGCGCTGCAACAGGTTCAGACCCTGGCCGAACAGTCTCGGGAAATTGGCAAAGTACTGGACGTCATCCGCGCCATTGCCGAACAGACCAACCTGCTGGCCCTCAACGCCGCCATCGAGGCCGCAAGAGCCGGGGAAGCCGGGCGTGGTTTTGCCGTGGTCGCCGATGAAGTGCGAGCCCTGGCCCACCGCACCCAGCAGTCGACGCGGGAAATCGAGCAGATGATCGCCCGGGTTCAGGGCGACACCGACAGTGTGGTGCTGTCGATGCACGGCAACAGCCAGCGCGTGGCCCAGACCTTGTCGATCGCCGAACAGGCCGGCGTGGCCCTGACGCAAATCACCTGCGCCATGGAGCAGATCCACGAGCGCAACCTGGTGATCGCCAGCGCCTCGGAAGAGCAGGCACAAGTGGCCCGGGAGGTAGATCGCAACCTGCTGAACATCCGCGACCTGTCGCTGGCAAGCGCCGATGCGTCGACCCAGACCAGCGCCACCAGTCGGGAGTTGTCGCAACTGGCGGCCGGTTTGCAGAACCTGGTGGTGCGTTTCAGGTTTTGAGGGCAATCAGCCTCTGCGCTGTTGCCAGGCTGCCGCCAGACCACTGAGGCAAATGATCGCGATGCCGATCACCGTGGTCAGGCTTGGCGTGTGGGAAAACAGCAACCAGCCGAGCAGTCCGGCAAACACGATCTGACAGTAACCAAAGGGTGCCAGCAGTGCCGGCGCGGCATGCCGAAACGCCTGAGTCAGCAGCAGATGCGCGGTCATCCCGCAGCTACCCAGCGCCAGCATCAACAGACCGTGGGTAAAGCTCGGCACTTGCCAGAACATCGGCACCAGCGCGCTCATGACCAGGGTGTTGCACAAACCGGCAAAGAAGTTGCTGGTGGTCGGGCTGTCGACCTCGCTGAGTTTGCGTGTCAGCAGTTGGTAGAAGCAGAAAAACAACGCCGAGCAGAACGGCAGCAACACCGCCGGAGTGAACAAATCACCGCCCGGATGGACGATGATCAACACGCCGATAAACCCGCACATCACCGCCAGCCATTGCCCGCGCGTCACCCGCTCACCGAGCAAGGGCACCGACAACGCAGTCACCAGCACCGGTGCAAGAAAGTTGACCGCCGTGGCTTCCGCCAAGGGAATGAACAACAAGCCCGTGGTGAACAACAGACTGGTGCCAAGCAAGCACAACGCCCGCAGCAACTGCAGCAACGGGCGTTTCGTGCGCAGGACACGCAAGCCGGATTGCGGCAGAAAAATCCCGGCCATCAGTAGCGTATGAACCAGATACCGCGCCCACACCACCATGATCACCGGATAGAAACCCGACAGGTATTTGGACAAAGCGTCGTGAGTGGAAAACAGGAAGGTCGCAACAACGATCAGCAGGATGCCTTTGAAGGGCTGATTGATACCGGAAAGCGGAGTGCTCGATACAGCCTGGGAATGCGGCTGGCCCATAGTCCCGGCACTGCTCAACCCGATGCGAAGTGGCAAACTCACAGTGCAATCCTCTAGTGATGATTGTCAGGACATCGAATTCCAATAATTTAGAACTTGATTCCAGTTTCTCACACAAGAAAACACCAATAGTGTTCGAACAGCGCACAGTTTCTACATGAAGATGGTGATCAGTTGAACAACTCCGACGCCTGACTCGCCACCGACAACTCCTGGGCAAACTGCAACAACAGCGGCGCCAGTTCATGCAGTCGAGACTCGGGCAGCCGCGCACTCGGTCCGGCGACACTGAGCACACCGACCACCCGCCCATTCAGCGGATGGCGCACCACGGCGGCGATTGCCGAGGTACCGACTGCCGAACTCTCCTGAACCCAGGCATAGCCGTGTTCGCGGGCCAGGCGCAGGCGTTCGAGCAATTCGATAGTGGAACGTGGCGCATTCGGTCCCAGGTCCGGCGGTACATCGGCGGCTTGACGCTCCACCAGCGACAAGGCCTCTGCGTCGCTCATACCCGCTAGCCACGCATGGCCGGAGGCGGTGTAGAACAACGGTGCATCGCGGCCCATGTCCGGGTCATAACGCAAGCCCGAGCGCGCCCCCTGGGACTTGGCGATCCAGGTCTGACGCTCGCCTTCAATCACCCCCAATCGCACCAATTCCTCGGTTTCCTGGGCCAACCGATCCAGTACCGGCTGGACGATATCCGCGCCGCTGCTCGACAGATAACGAAAGCCCATGGCAACCAGTTTGGTCGACAGGTGATACCGCAGGTTGTCCGGATTCTGCCGCACGTAACCCAGCCGGATCAGCTCGGCGAGCAAGCGGTGAGTGGCACTTTTCGGGATTTCCAGCTGCTCGGCCAACACCTGCATCGGCAGGCCTCGCGGGTCGCTGGTAAGACTTTCCAGCACACTGAAGACGCGCTCGATTTGACTGCCGGCCATGGTGGGATTCCAGACGAAATTTGACCGATTCTAGAAGACAAGCGGATGAATGCAAAATGTGGAACTGCGGCGTTCAGCCGTGACTGGCAAGGGAACCAAACAGCCAGCGTGATGCCTGAGACGTTCGCCGAAGCTCGTCTGCCGCCATCGTTTTTGCAGGTGAATGCCATACTGCCTTTTATTCGGCATAGTCTGACCATCAACCTGGCGCCCATCCCAGCCACCAGCAACACTCATCACCACGCGTAAACAGAGGATTCCCACATGCTATGGAAAAAAGGCCGCCGCAGTGACAACGTGGTCGATGCACGCGGTGAGGATGCTGGCGGTGGTGACGGCGATTTCGCCCACGGCACCTCGGCGCAACGGGTTCGCTGGTTCAAGACCGGCTTCGCCCAGGGCCAGGTCAGTCAATGCGACACCTTCTCGACGAAGAGCCTCTAAATGCGCACGCGCTGGCTGCTGGTATTCGCTCTGTTATTCGGCAGCGCCAACCTGCTGGCTGCCGAGCATGCGGTCAAGCTCATCAGCCCTGGTCGGCTGAACATGGGCGACTCCGAACTGGCGGTTGGCATAAGCCAGTCGTCACCGCAAATCCAGCGTGTACTGATCGTGATTCACGGGCGCTTGCGCAATGCCGAAACCTACCGCCAGAGCGCGGAAAGAGCCGCCGAGCAGGCCGGACAAAGCGCAACCACCCTGGTGATAGCGCCGCAATTTCTTAATGAAAGCGACATCGCACGCCATCAACTGCCCGACAGCCTGCTGCATTGGCGCGGTGATGACTGGATGGCCGGCGAGCTGTCCATCGGAGCGAATCCGCTGAGTTCTTATGCGGTGCTCGACAAGATTCTGGAACGCCTGAGCGATCGCCAGCAGTTTCCAACCCTGAAGGAAATCGTTATCGCCGGGCACTCCGGTGGTGCGCAAGTGGTGCAACGGTATGCGTTGCTCGGGCACGATCAGCCAGCACTGCAAGCGGCGGGAGTCAGTGTGCGCTACGTGATCGCCAACCCGTCTTCGTATGCGTATTTCGATGAGCAGCGGCCGGGGCCGTTCAATGCCGCGCATTGCCCCGGTTTCAATGACTGGAAGTATGGACTGCTGAAACTGCCGGACTACGCCAACGGGCAAACGCCGCAGCAACTGGAGCAAGGCTACGTCCAGCGCAACATCACCTATTTGCTCGGTCAGCGAGACACCAACCCGCATCATCCGGCACTGGACAGAAGTTGCGCCGCCGAAACGCAAGGCGCGTATCGGCTGATTCGTGGGCACAACTATTTCGACTATTTACAGCAGCGCCATCCCGAAGGTCTGAATCAGCGGCTGATCGAAGTGCCCGGGGTCGGGCATAACGGGGACAAGATGTTCACCTCGCCCGAGGGGCAGAAGGCGTTGTTTCAGTAGCTGAAAGTGTGTCGCCTGATATGGCCCCATCGCGAGCAGGCTCGCGATAGCGGTTAACCAGACAACAAATATCTCAAGCCGACAACATCTGCCGCAACTGCACACAATCCTGTGCATGCCAGTCGGCCAGCTCGGGCCACGGATTATCCGGCAAATTCACCAACACCGTCCGTGCCCCCGCCGCGCGCCCGCAATCCAGGTCGAAGCGATAATCGCCGACCATCACCAACTCGCTCGGCGCCACATCCCAGGCCTTGGCCAGCTTCAGCAGACCACCCGGATGCGGTTTGGGCGGAGCTTCATCACGACCCAATACATCCTCCACCGCAAAGCAGTCAGCCAGGCCAATCGCCTCAAGCGTGACATGGGCCAGCTCGCGCGCATTGCGCGTGAGAATGCCGAGGCGATAACCGCGCCCGGCCAGTTCACGCACCAGTTCCACCGCACCGGGAGCAGGTTTGGAGCCCAGGGCCAGGTCGCGTTCATGCTCCAGCAACCACGCGTGTTTCGCTGCGGCTTCATCGGCCGGCAGCGCCGCAAGATGGGTGAGGATGTCGTGTTCAGCGGGAATCGCCAGCGCCTGGCGAATCGCCACGAAATCGTGCACGGCCACGGTCAGCGTGCCGTCCATGTCGAACACCCAATGCCGCACCTCGGAGAGACTCATGCCCAATCCTTGCGATGACGAATCAGGCCTTCCTGCGTCACCGATGCCACCAGCTTGCCGGCGCGGTTGAACACACTGCCGCGTGAGAAGCCGCGAGAATTGCCGGCCCATGGGCTGTCCATGGCGTACAGCAACCAGTCATCGGCGCGCAGGTCGGCGTGGAACCACAACGCGTGATCAAGGCTGGCGACTTGCATGTCTTTCTGCCAGACCGACTTGCCGTGCGGCAACATCGAGGTGGTCAGCAAACCGAAATCGGAGGCATAGGCCAGCAGGTATTTGTGCAGCGCCGGTGTGTCGGCCAACGCACCGTCGGCGCGAAACCAGACGTACTTGATCGGGTCGGCCGGTTGTGGGTTGTACGGGTCTTTCTCCGTCACCGGGCGGACTTCGATCGGCTTTGGGCACAGCAGCTTTTCGCGCATGTGCTCGGGAATCAAATGCGCGCGTTGCTGGGTGATTTCCAGCTCCGACGGCAGGTTTTCCGGGCCGACCACTTGCGGCATTGCGGTCTGGTGTTCGAAGCCTTCTTCGTCGTACTGGAACGATGCGCTGCAGGTGAAGATCGGGTTGCCCTTCTGGATCGCCGTCACGCGGCGAGTGCTGAAGCTGCCGCCATCGCGCACCCGATCCACCTGATAGACAACCGGCATACCCGCATCGCCCGGACGCAGGAAATAACCGTGCATCGAATGCACGTGGCGCGCGTCTTCGACCGTCTGGCTGGCCGCCGAAAGGGACTGGCCCAACACCTGGCCGCCGAACAGCTGACGAAAACCCAGGTCCTGGCTGCGACCGCGAAACAGGTTTTCTTCGATCGGTTCCAGGGTCAACAAGTCGACCAGATCATCCAACACATGGCTCATTCAGACTCTCCTCACACAGAGCAATGCCGCGCAGTCTTGGCTGCGGCGGTCGATTCAGATAGTGGCCAAGGCCAACCATGAGCCCATTGTAAACATCCCGGCTATCTTATCCATGCAAGGTTTCCAACCACTGCTCGCGGGTAATGCGGTAGAGCACATGGCGGCGCAACGGATGATCGGCCGCCAGTTTGGGGTGCTCGAAATCCGCTGCGGGGTCGTGATGCATGCCAATGGCTTGCATGACTTTCTGCGAAGGCAGGTTGGCCTCGGTGGTAAACGCCACGACTTCGTCCAGCGCCAAACGGTCAAAGCCGCAACGCAGAGCGGTCCAGGCTGCTTCACTGGCGTAGCCCAGCCCCCAATGCTCACGGGCCAGACGCCAGCCGATTTCGCTGGCCGGGGTGAAAGAAGCTTCGAAACCGACCACCGCCAATCCGGTAAAACCGATAAATGCGCCGGTGTCCTTGCGCTCCAGCGCCCACAGGCCGAAACCATGCTCCGCGAAATGACCACGGATTCGCCCGATCAATGCCGCACTTTCCAAGCGGCTCAAGGGTGCCGGAAAGTGGCGCATGACCTGCGGGTCGGCGCACATCGCCGCAAACGCCGGCAAATCCTCATCGCGCCATTGGCGCATCAGCAGCCGCGCGCTCTCGAGTTGCAGTATCGGCTCCATTGTTCCCCCTCCGTTCCCCTGCAAACAAGTCTACATCGCTGGTAGGATCCTTTACTCATTCACTCCATGAAATCGCCATGTCGCTGCCGCTGATTTACCACGAAGACTACAGCCCCGAGTTCCCGGCGGAACATCGCTTTCCCATGGACAAGTTCCGACTGCTGCGCGATCACTTGGTGGACAGTGGTTTGACCCAGGATCACCAGTTACTGCGCCCGGAAATCTGCCCGCCCGAGATTCTCGCCCTCGCCCATGACCCTGCGTATATCGAACGCTATATGGGCGGCGAGTTGTCCCGCGAAGACCAGCGGCGGCTCGGTCTGCCGTGGAACGAAGCGCTGGCCCGACGCACGGTGCGCGCGGTCGGCGGCTCATTGCTGGCCGCCGAGCAGGCGCTGGAACACGGCATGGCCTGCCATCTGGCCGGCGGCACGCATCACGCCCATTACGATCACCCGGCAGGTTTCTGCATTTTCAATGACCTGGCAGTGATCAGCCATTACCTGCTGGAAAGTGGCCGGGTCGGTCGGGTACTGATCTTCGATTGTGACGTGCACCAAGGCGATGGGACGGCACGCATACTGGAACATACCCCGGATGCGGTGACGGTTTCCCTGCACTGCGAAAAGAACTTTCCTGCACGCAAGGCCAAAAGCGATTGGGACATTCCGCTGCCCATGGGCATGGGCGACGAGGATTACCTGAAAGTCGTCGATGACGCGCTGAATTATCTGCTGCCGCTCTATCAGCCCGACCTGGTGCTGTATGACGCCGGTGTCGATGTGCATAAAGATGACGCGCTGGGCTACCTGAAACTGACCGATGAAGGCGTCGCCGCCCGTGACGAAAGCGTACTGCGCCATTGCCTGGGGCGCGACATTCCGGTGGTCGGGGTGATCGGCGGCGGCTACAGCAAGGACCGCCAGGCCCTGGCGCGACGCCATGGCATCCTCCATCACAGCGCACAACGGGTCTGGCAGTCATCAGGTTGTCACTGAGGTGTGGATGCTTTACCCACAATGCCTGTGGAACGGCCTGTGGATAACCTGAGCGAAAGGACCTACAGGCCATAGCGCGTATAGCCTGCAAGCCATTGAGCATTTTTTAACCAGCAACAAACACACCCTGTAGGAGCTGCCGCAGGCTCCGATCTTTTGATCTTGAGCTCCCGCGACCAGCGAAACGTCAAAAGATCGCAGGCTACGCCAGCTCCTACGGACCGGGGCGGGGCTGCCAAAGGCTGCACTCCTGATAGAATGCCCGCCCTATTCCGACGAACCGCAGCTCACGCCATGACCCAGCCCTCCGCCAACCGCCCTCACCACGTCGCCATCATCGGCGGCGGCCCCGCCGGCCTGATGGCCGCCGAGGTACTGAGCCAGGCCGGGGTCAAGGTCGATCTGTACGACGGCATGCCCTCGGTAGGTCGCAAATTCCTGCTGGCCGGCGTCGGCGGCATGAACATTACCCATTCCGAAGCCTACCCGGCATTTCTGGCCCGTTACGCCGAGCGCGCCCCGCACATCGCCCCGTTGCTGCGCGAATTCGGGGCCGAAGCCTTGTGCCGGTGGATTCATGGGTTGGGTATCGAAACCTTTATCGGCAGCTCTGGCCGTGTGTTTCCGACCGACATGAAAGCCGCCCCGCTACTGCGTGCCTGGCTCAAACGCCTGCGCGATGCCGGCGTCGTTATCCACACCCGCCACCGCTGGCTGGGCTGGAACGCCGATGGCAGCCTGCGCATCGATAGCCCTGACGGTGAGAAAGCGATCAGCGCCGATGCGTTGTTACTGGCGCTGGGTGGCGGCAGTTGGTCGCGTTTGGGTTCGGATGGCGCCTGGATGCTGCCGCTGGAACAACGCGGAGTTGCCCTGGCGCCACTGCAACCGAGTAATTGTGGTTTCGAGGTGAAGGCCTGGAGCGAGCTGATGGTCAGCAAATTCGCCGGAGCCCCGCTGAAAAATATCGCCATCGGCTTAAACGATGATGTACCGCGACTCGGCGAATGCGTGATCACTGCGACCGGCATCGAAGGCAGTTTGATTTATGCGTTGTCGGCGCCGATCCGTGAAGCCATCAATCAGACCGGCTCGGCCACCCTTCATCTCGACCTGCTGCCCGGCAGGCCTGTGGATAAAATCCAGTCGGCGCTCAGTAAGCCCCGCGGTTCACGCTCCATGGCCAAACACCTGCACAGCCAACTCGGCCTCGACGGTGTCAAAGCGGCACTGTTGCGCGAATTGACACCGGCCGAATGCTTCACTGACCCGCTGTTGCTGGCCAATGCGATCAAGGCCTTGCCGCTGACGCTGGTCAACACCCGCCCATTGGACGAAGCCATCAGCAGCGCCGGTGGCGTGACGTTCGAGGCAATGAATGAAAAGCTGATGCTCAAGCAGTTGCCTGGCGTGTTCTGCGCGGGGGAAATGCTCGATTGGGAAGCGCCAACGGGTGGCTATCTACTGACCGCGTGTTTCGCCAGTGGGCGAGCGGCGGGGTTGGGGATGGTGGAGTGGTTGCAGCGTGGGATGTGATTCGTTTACCTCTCGTTTCCCTACAACCTTCCAGATCCCCCTCACCCTAACCCTCTCCCCAGAGGGGCGAGGGGACTGACTGAGGTGTTCTTTCGAGTTACATCGACCTGAAAGTCCGAGTCGAACTCAGGTTTTGAAGGGCTTGGAGATCTGCTCCCTTTCCCCCTCGCCCCTGTGGGGAGAGGGCTGGGGTGAGGGGGAGATCTCAAGCCGATCACACACCCAAGGCAACCCAAATCAAGGCTTACGCTTACGTGGCCCGGTATTGAACACCGGTACTTTTCGCACAGGCTTGATCGAAGGTTCCGGCGCCGAAGCATCACCGCTTTCCACCCACTTGCCGAGGTTGCGTTTGCCGCCACCGGAGACTTTGGGCTTCTTCGGCTTTTTCGGTTTCTTGACCACCTGGCCGCTGGCATCAGTGTCCGGCACACGGTGCTCAGGCTCAAAGTCCTGCTCCATATGGCGGGTCAAGGTCTGACGCGTCAGCATCTCGATGGCCGACAGCTGATTCACTTCATCGGCACACACCAGTGAAATCGCTTCACCCGTCGCGCCCGCTCGGCCGGTACGACCGATACGGTGGATGTAATCCTCGGCAACGATCGGCAGGTCGAAGTTCACCACCAGTGGCAAGTCCTCGATATCCAGACCACGGGCCGCAACGTCGGTAGCCACCAGAATCTGCACTTCACTGGCCTTGAAACGGTCCAGTGCGCGCTGGCGGGTGGCTTGTGGTTTATCGCCGTGAATACCGTCGGCATTCACGCTCAGGCCCTGGAGTTTTTCCACCAACGCGTCTACGCCGTTACGGGTCTTGGCAAACACCAGCACCTGCTTCCAGCGATTCTTGCGCAGCAAGTGGATGAACAGCTCGGCCTTGCGCTTCTTGTCGACCGTGACCACCCATTGCTTGACCGTATTGGCGGCAACGTTACGCGGGCTGACTTCGATGCTCAGCGGATCATTGAGCATTTTCCCGGCCAACTCGCGAATCGCATCGGAGAAGGTCGCAGAGAACAGCAGCGTCTGACGCTTTTTCGGCAGCGCCTTGTAAATGTTCGCCAGTTCTTCGGAGAAACCCAGATCCAGCATGCGGTCGGCTTCGTCCAGCACCAGGGTTTGCAACTGGTTGAACTTCAGCGCGTTCTGGCGGAACAGGTCCAGCAGGCGACCAGGCGTGGCGACCAGCAGGTCGACACCTTTGCGCAGCTTCATCATTTGCGGGTTGATGCTGACGCCGCCGTACACCGCGTAGGTGCTCAGCGGCAGGTTCTCGGCATACTGGCGCACGCTTTCATGAACCTGCTCGGCCAGCTCGCGGGTTGGCACCAGGATCAGCGCACGTACCGAGTTACTGGTGACTTTCGGCCCTTCCATGGCCAGCAACTGCAACAGCGGCACGGCGAAACCGGCGGTCTTGCCGGTGCCGGTCTGGGCCGCAGCCATCAGGTCGCGACCGGCCAGCACCGCCGGAATGGCTTGCGTCTGCACCGGGGTCGGGGTCTGGTAACCGAGCGTCTCAAGGGCGCGCAGCAAGGGTTCGATCAGGCCAAGAGTGGCGAAAGTCATGGGAATACCGTAGGAAAAATCAGCGCGAGTGTGCAATGGCGCGCAGTTTACCCTAATTCACACGGGATTCTGTCGGCACCAGGACCGCAGGCCGCTCAGGAGCACGTCGCCACTGTGGCAGACTGATCAGCAGCACGGCACTGATGATCACTGCCATCGCCAAAGCTTCTTCAATACCGATGCTTTCTCCGGCAAAAACGATCCCCAGCAACACCGCCACTGCCGGGTTGACGTAGGCATAACTGGTGGCCGCCGCCGGGCGGACGTTTTTCAGCAGATACATATAGGCGTTGAAGGCGACGATCGAGCCAAACACCGACAAGTACATCATTGCGACCCACCCCTCGAGAGGCGGCAAGCTTTGCAGTTGTTCGCCAGCCAGCGCGCTGCCGATCAACGACACCACGCCGCCGACCAGCATTTGCGCCGCACTGGACATCGCGCCCTGAGGCATTGGCAAATGTTTGCTCCAAACCGAACCAAACGCCCAGGCTGCCGCCGCACCAATCAGCAGCACAGCCCCCAAAGGACTCGATTGCAGATTGGAGCCCAGATTGAGCATGGCGATACCGATCAGCCCCAGCACAATCCCCGCCCATTCCAGACGGGTATTACGCGCGCCCCAGAAATATCCGCAGAGCAAGGTAAACAACGGCACTGTCGCCACCGCCAAGGCCGCGACACCAGAGGCCACGCCCGTGTGCTCGGCCATGCTGACCGCGCCGTTGCCAAAACTGAGCAACAAAATCCCGATCAGCCCCGCCGCCTTCCACTGCGGCCAGGTCGGAGCTGGCACACCGCGCCAGCGCAGGAAGGCGTACATCAGCGTCCCGCCGACAATAAAACGAATGCCGCCCAGCATCAGCGGCGGCCAGTACTGCACGCCGATGCGAATCACCAGGTAGGTCGATCCCCAGATCACGTACAACGCAAAAAAGGCACCCATCAGCGGTAACGGGAAACGGCGTAGACCAGGCATGGGACGCTCGAAGGCAGGACAAGGAGAGCGTTATTTTAGAAAGCCGATGAACGGAACTTAAGTTACAAAACCTGTTTATAAGGCCGGTACACTTTTCAAAGTACCACCGCATCACATCAAGAGCGGACGCGGAGCGTCCAGTGAGGCATTCCCACGCAGGAGCGTGGGAATGATCTCATTCACTGCGCGTGAGAACGATCAACCTTAGAACCCGCGATGGCGCTTGAGGTGTTCGTTGATCTTCGCCGCCGGCACTTTCTGCAAGCTGCACAGCAAATCATGCGACAACTCGCGCAAGCCGTGTTTCTGCCGCAGCTCTTGCGCCAGATGCGCGGTGAGGTTGGCAGCCATTTCGGCGTCGGCCATCGCCCGGTGAGCCTGACCGGTATGGGGCAATTGGGCGAAGGTGGTGAGGGTGCCGAGTTTGTGGTTCGGCGCGGCCGGCATCAGGCGCCGGGCGAGTAACAGCGAGCAGGCGAAGTTCTGCAAGCGTGTGCGTTTGATCCGTCCCAGTTCAAAGTCCCAGAACTTCTGGTCGAAGGCGGCGTTGTGGGCCAGCAGCGGCGTGATACCGACGAACTCATTGACCTCGTTCATCACCTGCTCGGCCGAGGGCGCGGTGCGCAGCATGGCGTTGCTGATACCGGTCAGTTGCTCGATGAAGGCCGGCACTCGCACGCCGGCGTTCATCAGACTTTGATAACGGTCGACAATGCGCCCCTGCTCAAGAATCACCACGGCAATTTCCGTGGCCCGGCAGCTGCTGCTCGGGGAGATTCCGGTGGTTTCAAAGTCGATGACAGCTATGCGTTCCAAACCTGTTCCTTGGATTCAATAGTCAGTTTTTAAGCAGCAACGCGCCTTCGATCGGCACGTAACGGCTGGCCGCGCGAATCAGCGAATTGGCGGTGAGCCCCGGCACGCCATAGGCGACCGCTTCAACACCGTGCTTGGCGATGATCCGCTCCAGCAACATGTCGAAATCACCGTCCCCCGAGGCCAGCACCACTTCGTCGACGTGATCAGCGGCATCCATGATGTCGAGGGTGATGCCCACGTCCCAGTCGCCCTTGGCCGAGCCATCGCTGCGCTGGATATAGGGCTTGAGTTTCACGATGAAGCCGAGGTTGCGCAGGATCTGCTGGAATTGCTGCTGCTTGCTGTCGCCGCGATCGATGGCGTAGGCATAGGCCTCGACGATCTGCCCGCGCTGACTGACGTCAGCCCAGAGGGCGGCGTAGTTGAAATGACAACCGTAGGCCTGGCGCACGGTGTAATAGAGGTTTTGGACATCGGCGAACACCGCGATCTTCTTCACCGCAAATCCTCATGGCGCGCACAAGCGCGGGCGATTGATCGGACTCAAGGTCCGAAAGTCGCCCAGTATGCCAGTCAGAAGGAATGTTCCGCGAATAATCAGTCCGGGGCGCAACAAGGCCCCGGACGAATGGCGTATCAGACGAAGGAATCGTCGTCATCACCACCGAAGAATGAGCTGTCGTCGCTGTCGTCGGCGTCTGCAAACCCGCCCTGATCGTTATTGCTCCAGGAGTCGTTGTTGGCCAGGCGCTCGCTGTCATTCACTTGAGCCGGCTCTTCCTTGATGACCTCAACGATTTGCTGCGGTTGCTGCTGGTTGCTGTGGAACAGGCTACTGATACCTTCTGCCAGCATCACGCCACCCGCCACGCCGGCTGCGGTTTTCAAGGCGCCACCGAGAAAGCTGCTGCCAGCTGCCGGCGCCTGTTGCTGAGGTGCCGCGTAGTTCTGTTGTGGTGCACCAAAACCCTGCTGTGGCGCGCCATAGTTTTGTGGCGGTGGCGCAGAAGGCCGCGCCGGTTCACGCCAGCCACCGCTCGACGCTGGAGCGCTCTGGGCCGGTGCAGGCTGTGGATCACGGGAGCCGCCAAAGATGCTCGACAGGAAACCACCGCCGCTGTTGCTTGGTGCCGGTGCTGCGGCCTGGGCCTGGGCCTGTTGCAGCTCGGCTTGCAGTTGCTGAATTTGCTGGGTGAGCTGTTTGTTTTGCTCGTCGAGGCTCTTGATCGCCGCCTCTTGCACCAGAATCGCCTGAGTCATGAAATAGCCCGCTGCTGGCTGGCGGCTCAGGTGTTCCTTGATCCGCGCCTCGGCCAGAGCATCGCGCGGGGCTGAATCCGTTTCGGCCTGTTGCAGCCGTGAAAACAGTCCATCGATCAGGGTTTGTTCTTCGCTGTTCATGGCGACCTCATAGATTGCCGGAAAATCATTGCCCTTTTCCCTTATGGATAAGGTGCCCCCTAGTTATGGGGCTGTTGCTGATTGTTTCAATGGCCTTTACCGAACGTTTACGTTTGCTCGACTACCGGTCGCATCGGTTACAGTGTCGACATACTTTGTAATCAGCGAAAGCGACCGATGAATCCGTTAGACGTACTCCGCGACTCCCTGTATTTCTTCCAGCGCAACCTGGGCCGCATCGTGCCGCTGTGTCTGCCGTTGGTCGTGCTTGAAGCCTTGCTTCAGCAACTGGTCGATCACTCCCAGGGCCCAGACGCCTTTCCCGGCTATAGCGTGATTGTCGGGTTGCTGGTCTATCCGCTGTACACCGCCGCGCTGATCCTGTTTCTCGATGCCCGCAGCCGTGGCGAATCGCCGCGCACCCTGGCCCTGTTGTCGGCGTCGGTCAGCCTCTGGCCGCGCTTTGCATTGCTGACGGCGGTCAACACCTTGCTGATTCTGGTGGGGTTGTCGCTGTATTTCCTGCCAGGCATCTGGCTGATGGTGATGCTCGCCTTTGCCGAATACCTGCTGGTGCTGCGCAACATGCAGCCACTGGAGGCCATCAGGGAAAGCATGCGCCTGGCCCGCGGCAATTTCCTGCGCATCCTGCTGTGCATTCTCTGCGTGATGGGCCCGTTGTGGATGCTCAAAGGCGCGAGCATGGCCATCTATCCGGAGCCGCAGAACCCGGCACTGTCGCTGATCATCGAAAGCGTCCACAGCTTTCTGCAACTGTTCACCAGCGTGGTGCTGTTTCGTCTGTTCATGTTGATCAGCGAGGCCCCCGATAAAACCGAAGGCAGCGCCTGACAGCTCTACCCTTGGGGTCCGGACGCACCTCGGTTATGCTCGGGCCCAACTTTGTAACGCCATAAGCCGAGCCATGACCCGTCTACTGCGCTACACCCTGCTGGGCCTGCTGATACTCGTCAGCCTGCTGTTTTCCTTTCTCTACAGCCTGACCTGGCGCCCCGACGCCAAGGAAACGCCCCCCGTCAGTTGCAGCACCAGCGCACCCACGCTGGTGCCGGGTCAGACGTTGAAGGTGATGACCTGGAACGTCCAGTACCTGGCGGGTAAACGCTACGTGTTCTGGAATGACCTGGCTCAAGGCCCTGACGAAAGTCCGACTCCGGAAGACATGGCCTTCAGCCTCGATGAAGTGGCACGGGTAATCCGCGATGAGCAGCCGGACCTGGTCCTGTTGCAGGAACTGGATGATGACGCCAAGGCCAGCGGCTATCAGAACCAGCTCAAGTTGCTCCAGGAACGCCTGGCCGACCTCTACCCTTGCAGCACGCACGCCTCCGACTGGAAGACCGACTTTGTTCCCGATCCGCATATTTTTGGCAGCGTTGGCCGGCAATTGGCGACCTTGAGCCGCTACCAGATCGAACACGCCGAACGCCTGCAGTTGCCTGAAGCGCCAATCAATTTCATCAGCCGTCAGTTCCAGCCGAAAAACGCCCTATTGGTGAGTTACCTGCCACTGCGCGATGGCGGGCAAATGGCGGTGCTCAACACTCACCTCGATCGGGCAGTGAAACCTGATGAAGCCCAGCAGGCGAAGGTGACAGCGGTTGCCAAGGTGCTCGACACGTATGAAGGTCGCGGCACGCCGTGGCTGATCGGTGGCGACTTCAACCTGTTGCCGCTGGGCCAGTATCAACGCCTCGCGCCCGAGCAACGCACGCCCTATTCCGCCGACAGCGCGCTGCATGTGTTGTGGGACAAGTACCCAATGATCCCGACCAACAACGAGGCCAGCGGTGTCGATCGGGACCAGTGGCTGACCCATTACCCTAACGACCCCAGCCTCAACGGCCCGGACCGCACCGTCGACTACCTGTTCTACAGCCCGCGGATCAAACGTATCGAAGCGCAAGTGCGGCAGGACGATACGCTGCGCATCTCCGATCATTTGCCGGTGATTGCACGGTTTCTGCTCCCCGTCGCCCCCTAGAGCAAGTAAACAACCTGTGGCGAGGGGGCTTGCCCCCCGTTCGGCTGCGTAGCAGTCGTAAATCGGCAAATGCGGTGTACCTGATAAAACGTAGTGACAGGTTCAGGGCCGCTTCGCGCCCCTACGGGGGCAAGCCCCCTCGCCACAGGATTAGTGTCAGCCACTGCGCACTACAAAGCCCGTCTACTTACGCGGCTTGGCCCGCGCCGTGGCCTCGGCCACCAACGGGTCATCCGGCCAGTAATGTTTCGGATAACGGCCCTTGAGGTCCTTCTTCACCTCGGCATACGTGCTGCGCCAGAAGTTCGCCAGATCCTGGGTGACCTGCACCGGCCGCCGCGCCGGTGACAGCAAATGCAGCTTGACCACCTGCCGTCCCCCGGCAATGCGCGGGGTTTCGGCCAGGCCGAACAACTCCTGCAAACGCACCGCGAGAATCGGTGGCTGTTCGCTGTAATCCAGACGAATCGATGAACCGGAGGGCACGCTCAGATGATGCGGCGCCTGCTCATCAAGGCGTTGCGGCAATGGCCACGGCAGCAGGTTATGCACAAAGCTCGACACATCCAGGCTGGCGAAATGGCTGAGCCGTGAAACCCGTCCCAGGTACGGCATCAACCAGTGTTCCAGACTGGCCAGCAACGCCGCATCACTGACGTCCGGCCACTCACTCTCGCCCTGCTTGTTCAAGTCCAGCTGACGCAGCAATGCCACTCGTGCCTGCCACTGACGCAACTCCGGCGTCCACGGCAATAGCTCCAACCCCTTACGGCGCACCAGATTGACCAACGCCTGGCTGCGCGCGGTTTCATCAAGACCGGTCAACGGCTCACGACTGAGCACCAGCTCGCCGACCTTGCGCTGACGCTCGGCCCGCAGCACGCCTTCACGCTCGTCCCAATCGAGCTGATCGACACAGCGCACCTGCTCCGCCAACACCGAGTCGAACAGCGCCGGATCAAAATCCGCTGCCAGATAAATCCGTTCTTCGCGTTGCCCCTGACGACTGCCCAGATCGGCGATCACCAGCCACGGCTGCTTCATCAGGCTGTCGGCCTCGGCGAACAACGCCGCACGACCGTTGGCCAACCGATACTCCGCACCACCGGCACGGCGCTGCTGGGCGACGCGATCCGGATAGGCCAGCACCAGCAATGCGCCGAGCCAGCGCGGATGCTCCGGATCGCTGACCGGCGACTCGGCTTTGCCACGCAGATAACCACGATATTGCCGGGCCAATTGCCGCGCCCGCTGCACACCACCCTGAGCGCCACGCGCCGCGCGCTCTTCGCCGGACAACAGCACCAGTCGACTGTGCAAGTCCGCTCCGGCACCGCGCAAAATATCCCGTTCACCGAGCAATGCAGCGACGTCGCAAGCCATGTTCGCCAGCCCCAACGCTTGCCCACGCAGTAACAAATGCGCAATTCGCGGATGCGCCGGCAGTTCGGCCATGGCCTGACCGTGGCGAGTGAGTTTCCAGTCTTCAGCGGACGAACCCTGCAACGCGCCAAGGCGTTCGAGCAAGTCCTGCGCCTGTGCATAAGCCGCCGCCGGAGGTACATCGAGCCAGATCAACTGCCCAGGCGTCACGCCCCAACGCCCGAGCTGCAGGGCAAGCCCGGCAAGGTCTGCCGAGAGAATTTCCGGGCTGGCATAGGCCGCCAGTTGTTCGTGTTGATCCTGCGACCACAGCCGATAACACACACCCGGCTCCAACCGTCCTGCGCGGCCGGCACGCTGGGTGGCGCTGGCGCGGGAGATGCGCTGGGTGTCGAGGCGGGTCATGCCGCTGCCGGGGTCGAAACGCGGCACTCGCGCCAGCCCGGCGTCGATGACTACGCGCACGCCATTAATGGTCAAACTGGTTTCGGCGATGTTGGTGGCCAGCACCACTTTGCGTTGGCCAGGTGGCGCCGGATCGATGGCCGCACGTTGCGCCGCCAGATCGAGCTCGCCATGCAACGGGCAGAGCAACACCTCGGAACGCTCGCCCAAGGCATCCGCCAACTGCTGGTACACACGACGGATTTCCGCTTGCCCGGGAAGGAACACCAACAGGCTGCCCGCTTCATCGTTCAAGGCATCGAGAATGGTTTGCACCACTCGTGGCTCGATGAATTCACCTGGCTGAAACGGCCGGCCCCAGCGCATCGTCACCGGGTACATGCGACCCTCACTACGCAGGATCGGTGCGTCATTCAGCAGCCCGGCGAGGCGCTCGCCTTCAAGCGTCGCCGACATCAACAGGATCTTCAGCGGCTGCTCTTCCCGAAACAACTCGCGGCCATTCAGGCTCAGGGCCAGCGCGAGGTCGGCATCGAGGCTACGCTCGTGGTATTCGTCGAAAATCAGCAGGCCCACACCGTCCAGCGCCGGGTCCTCCTGCAAGCGACGCGTGAGGATGCCTTCGGTGACCACTTCGATGCGCGTGTTCGGCCCAACCTTGCTGTCCAGGCGAATCCGGTATCCGACGGTTTCGCCGACTTTCTCGCCGAGCTCGCTGGCCAGCCGTTCGGCCGCCGCCCGCGCGGCCAGCCGACGCGGTTCAAGCATGAGGATGGTTTGCCCGGCCAGCCATGGCTCATCCAACATCGCCAATGGTACGCGGGTGGTTTTACCGGCGCCGGGCGGTGCTTCGAGCACGGCTTCGTGGCGTGTCGCCAAGGCTTCACGCAGCGCGGGTAAAACTTCATCAATTGGCAAAGAGTTCATGCTGGCTCCAAAACAGATCGGCGAGTATAACGGCGAACTGCCTGGCGTTAATCACGGTCCTATTTCATACCGACGACGTTTCGTTTCAAGTTTGCTCAGGAGATTTATTATGCGTGCCCCATTTCGCCTGATTGGCGGTCTATTGGTTGCAACCCTGCTGACCCAAGTGACCGCATGCGGTTCGATTTTCTACCCGGATCGCCGTGGCCAGATCGACGGCAAGATCGACCCGGCGATTGCCGCGCTCGACGCCGTGGGCCTGCTGTTCTATATCATCCCCGGGCTCGTCGCGTTTGCCATAGACTTCACCACCGGCGCGATTTACTTCGAACCCGGCAAGACCGCACAAGTGGCGCCGGAGAAACTCCAGCAGGCCATCGATGCCGACGGCAAGGTCGATAACCACAAGTTGCAGGCCATTCTCGAAAGCGAACTGGGCCGCAGTTTCCCGCTGGATGATCCGCGCCTGATCCAGCACAAGGGCAGCGTCCAGCAACTGGCCTTGCTCGGCCTGCAACCCGCTGCTTGATGCACAACACCGAGGAAACGCTCCACCTATGACCAGCAGCCCGGAACACGCTCGCCTCTTACGCCTCGCCACCCGCGCCTCCGTGGCGGTGGCGAGCATACTCATTGTCGCCAAGGCCATTGCCTGGTGGCTGAGCGGATCGGTGAGCATGCTCGCCGGGCTGACGGACTCGGCACTCGACGGCGTGACGTCGCTGCTCAATCTGTTGGCGGTGCATTACGCACTGCGCCCGGCCGATGACGATCACCGCTACGGGCACGGCAAGGCGGAATCCTTGTCGGGCATGGCACAGGCACTGTTCATCGGGGGCAGCGCGGTATTGATCGCGTATCAGGCATTCGAGCGCCTGCAACACCCGGAACCGGTGGGCGCGCCGTGGATCAGCATTGGCGTGATCATCTTTTCCCTCGTCCTGACCCTGGCGCTGCTGATGCTGCAACACCGGGTGATCCGCGAAACCGGCTCCAGCGCGGTGCGCGCCGACTCGCTGCATTACCGTTCCGACATGATGCTCAACGGCAGCATCCTGGTGGCGTTGGTACTGGCCGGTTTTGGCTGGCATCAAGTCGATGCCTGGTTCGGCCTGGGGATCGCCGCCTACATTTTGTGGAGTGCAATACAAATCGCCCGGGAGAGTTTTGCGGTGCTGATGGATGAAGAACTGCCACCGGACGTCAGCCAGCACATGCTCGAACTCGCATGCAGCGTGCCCGGTGTACTTGGCGCACACGACTTGCGCACAAGGATCTCCGGCAGTCACTGGTTCGTGCAATTGCACCTGGAGTTACCGGGGGAACTGACGCTGTCAGTCGCTCACGGCATAAGCGATCAAGCAGCGGACGCCATTCACGCCGTTTACCCGCGAGCCGAAGTGCTGGTGCACGCCGACCCGCAGGAAGTGGTGACAGCCGTCCGGAATCAGAAAGTGACCTGATAACCGCGTGAGACAAGGCAATTGCCTTCGGCCTGGCGGTAAGTCTGTACCACCTGTGGCGCCGGCTGATAGGTCACGGTCCGTGGATCAAACCCGCTCTGCTGGACCGCCCAACGATAACAATCGTAACCGTCCTGAGTGACCTGCTCGGGCGGCTGCCCATTGATCGGGTATGCCACCACGTCATAACCATTGCTGGTCGGTTGCGGTGCCGGGTTGCCTACCGGTGGCTCAACCACAACGTAGTCTTGAGTGCTTTCCTCGTAGGCGTAGTACGCGCCTGCTGCCAGAAACATCAGCGCGCCACCGATCCACACCTCCTGAGCGTAATCGGGCAGATACCTCACACGGATCCCGCGAGGCGGTTGGACCACCACATAACGCAGCCCGTTCGGGCGATACCAATAGCCACCGGAGTAGAAGTAATCCTGCCCACGGTACGGCACACGGTCGTGGCGCTCAGGGAAGCGCTCGATTATTTGACCTGGCCGATACCGCGGACCATCACCCCAGCCGTTGCCATGTCCTTCCGGACGTCCTGCCCAGCGACGGTCATCCCGATGGTCATCGTGACCGCCGGCCTGCCAACGCTGGTTGTAATCATTGCGCCGCGGAATGTCCTGATAGTAGCCACGCTGTGGCTCCTGGGTCTGGCGAACAGTGTCCGGACGGCCCTGGATCGGCAGGTTGTTCGCAGGCGCAGGCGCGGGTCGGACTTGAACCTGGCCATTGGGCTCGTGTCGCTGACGGTTCTGCCAGTCGCCTCCCTGATTCTGGCCGTTGTGTTCGAACTGCCGGCTGTTGTTGCCGCGAATGATTTCAGTCTGCGGCCGTGGCTGGTTATTTTGGGGACGTGGCTGGTTGTTTTCCACGCGAGGCGGATTGTTTTCGGGACGCGGTTGATTGTTCCCCTGCCGCCCCTCGCCACCACGCTCGTGTTGACCACCACCGTTATTGTGTTGCTGTTGTCGTTGCTGTTCCTGAAGCTGCTCCTGAGCCCCCTGACCTTCTGCCAGCAATGGCGCGCTGACACTTGCACACAACACACCAACACCTGCCATACGCCAGATGCGCGACTTCATGCTATTCCTCACTGCGGTGGTGACCTATACATAAGACTGAAAAAGCACAGGCCGGTTCTGCAACAGATTATCAGTCGCCAGACTTATTTCTTGATTTACACGCAATAAAAAAGGGAGACCCGTCGGCCTCCCTTTGAGAACTTCGTCCGTGCTCGACGCTTTTGACGTCGGCTCACCTCACTCCGTCTTCTGGACAGTGTGTAGCCCGGGGGCCAACTCAACCCCTGTGGGAGTGGTGGCCGCGGCTGGCCTGATTCGGCGGGCCGCTGTGGACTGTTTGTCCGGGCAGTGATTCTGGTGATAAGAATAGGCTTGAGGTGGCGACAGAGGATTGCGAAGATTGCTCAAATAAACATGACTTGCGCAATTTTTCATCACGGATAGATAATCCACCGCAATAGTTAAGACAAAGGCCTGATTCATGAGCAAACTCGACCGATACGACTTGAGCATTTTGGCGGAATTGCAGCGCGACGCGCGCATCTCCAATCAGGAGCTCGCCGAACGCATCGGCCTGTCGCCATCGCCTTGTTCGCGACGGGTAAAGCAGCTTGAAGACGACGGCTACATCACCCGCCAGGTCGCCCTGCTCGACCGCAAGATGCTCGGCCTGAGCCTGACTGCCTACGTGTTGATCGGCATGGACCGGCACACGCCCGAGCGCTTCGAAAACTTCGAAGCCGCCATCCGCACCTTGCCACAAGTGCTCGAATGCAGCCTGGTGACCGGGATGGACGCCGACTATCAACTCAAGGTGGTGGTGCCGGACATGGACCACTACCAGAAACTGCTGCTCGGCCACCTGACCCGCATTGAAGGCGTGACCAGCGTGCGCTCAAGCTTCGTGCTCAACCAGGTGCTTAACAGCACCGAGTTGCCGTTGACTCATTTACGTAGCTGATCGTTGCTGGATTCGAAATAGCGATTGATCTGAAAACCACCCCTCACCCCAACCCTCTCCCCAGAGGGTAGAGGGAGCAGATCGGTGTGCTTTTCAAGCTTGAGATCGACTCGACATTTCAGCTCGCAGGATTTCTAAAGAAACCCCGGATCAGTCCCCTCTACCCTCTGGGGAGAGGGTTAGGGTGAGGGGTTGATCTCAGAGCAGACGCAGATCAATACCTAGCCAATCCCCATTGGCGTATACTTCACCGGCTTTTTTCGCCCCGCCCGCGCTGGAGATAATCGATGGATCCTGCAGTATTTGAAGAGTGGATGATGACCGGTCTGGTAAGCATCCTGATCATTTTCATGGGTTTCATCGTCTGGGATCTGGCAAAAAAATCCAAGGCCGGACGCTTCGGTTCGTTCATCCTGTTCTTCGTGCTGGGTCTGGGCGTGGCCGCGTTCATCATCAAGAGTGTGGTGATCGGCCTGATCGAATCCGGCGCTTTATAAGCGCGCCGGCACTTCTTTCCACTGGCCCTGATCGAGGCCTTCGATGGTCCAGTCGCCGATTCGCACCCGCACCAGACGCAGAGTCGGCAAGCCAACTGCAGCGGTCATGCGCCGCACCTGACGGTTACGCCCTTCACGAATCACCAATTCCAGCCAACTGGTCGGCACATTTTTGCGAAAGCGCACCGGCGGGTTACGCGGCCATAGTGCAGGTTCTTCCAGCTGCCGCGCCTGCGCCGGCAAGGTCATGCCGTCATTCAACTCAACGCCCTCGCGCAAGCGCTGCAATTGCTCGGCGCTCGGCTCGCCTTCCACTTGTACCCAATAGGTCTTGGCCAACTTGTGTTTCGGGTCAGCAATGCGCGCCTGAAGCTGGCCATCGTTGGTCAGCAGCAGCAAGCCTTCGCTGTCACGGTCCAGCCGTCCTGCCGGGTAGATCCCGGGAATCTCGATATAGTCCTTGAGCGTCGCCCGCCCTTCACCGTCGCTGAACTGCGTCAGCACATCGAAGGGTTTGTTGAACAGAATCAGCTTCGGCTCGGCCGGCGGTGCTTTGGCAACACGTCGCGGGGCTGAAGAGGATTGCGCAGGTTTCACGCCGGGGCGACGGGAAGCGGGACGAGGAGGACGCGGCATGGCAAAAACAACATCTAACGGTCAGGGCTGCCAATGCTAGTGCCCCGACCGCTAAATGACCATGACAACAATCAGCGGAATGGCGGCTCGTCGAAGCTGCGCAGTTTGCGCGAGTGCAACGAGTTGAGCTCGGTGCGCAGCAGATCCACCGCCGCGATGCCGATCTTCAAATGCTGACTGACCGCACGCTCATAGAAGGCGTTGGCCGAACCCGGCAACTTGATTTCGCTGTGCAGCGGCTTGTCCGACACACACAGCAAGGTGCCGTACGGCACGCGCAGACGATAGCCTTGCGCAGCGATGGTGCCACTTTCCATGTCCACGGCAACCGCGCGAGACAGGTTGATCAACGGACGCTCCTGAGCCCAACGCAATTCCCAGTTACGGTCGTCGTAGGTCAGCACGGTGCCGGTGCGCAGGCGTTTTTTCAGGTCATCGCCCTTTTCGCCAGTGACGTTGGCTGCCGCTTGCTGCAAGGCCATCTGCACTTCGGCCAGGGCCGGAATCGGAATGTTCGGCGGCACCACCCGGTCGAGAATCCCGTCGCGACGCATATAAGCGTGGGCCAGCACGTAATCACCGATAGTCTGCGACTGCCGCAGGCCGCCGCAGTGACCGATCATCAGCCAGCAATGCGGGCGCAACACGGCCAGGTGGTCGGTGATGTTCTTGGCGTTGGACGGGCCGACACCAATGTTCACCAGGGTGACACCGTGGCCGTCAGAGGCTTGCAGGTGATAGGCCGGCATTTGATAACGGTGCCAGACCACGCCTGCGGCAATGGCCGACGCTTCGCCGTGATCCATGCTCTTGTCGATGATCACGTTGCCCGGCAAGACCATGCGCACGAAACGCGGATCGGTGCGCAGTTGCTCCAGGCCATGGGTGATGAACTGGTCGACATAACGGTGGTAGTTGGTCAGCAGAATCCACGGCTGCACATGGCGCCAGTCGCTGCCGGTGTAGTGCACCAGGCGGCGCAGAGAGAAATCCACTCGCGCTGCATCGAACAACGCCAATGGCAGCGGGTCGGTGTTTTCCCAGTCGTATAAACCATCGGCAATACCGTCGGTGGCGGCCGACAAATCGGTGCTCGGGAACACTCGCGCCAATACCGCAGCGGTGACGCCGGAGCCTGCCAGTTCATCGCCCTGCTCGACCACGTACGGATACGGGATGTTCTGCTCACTGACGCCAACTTCCACCGTCACGGTGAAGTCGTGCATCAGCGGCACCAGTTGCTCCAACAAATACTTACGGAAAGCCGCCGGATGAGTGACGGTGACGCTGTAGGTCCCCGGCAACTGGACCTTGGCGTAAGCCCGTGTGGTCTGTGGGACTTCACCTTGGCAAAGGTAGGTCAGGCGTAATTCCGGATAACGAAACATCGCACGCTGCTCGGCGTCGGGTTCGATGCGGTCCTTAAGATAACGCTTGAGCGCCTGACTCAACGCCGTGGTGGCCCGCTCGTGCAGAGCGGCAAGCCGATCGACGGCTTGTTCGGCGGTTTGAACGACAATAAAGGCTTCGGTCACGATCAGCTTCCTGTGTTCTGACTTGCAGACCTTCATCTTGCCTGTATCGCAGTCCGACGGGAACCCTGTGGGAGCGGGCGTTGATTGCAAAAACGTGATCAGAAGCCTTGCGGAGTCGAACGCGCCACAATCGCTTCCACATCCAGACCACGCGGCAAGGTGCCGTAAACCCGGCCGGCCGTTCCCAATCGGCTGGCGATGAAGGCATCACTGACAGCGGTGTTGCCTGCTTCGAGCAACAGCCTGGCTTGCAGGCCCAGGGCGATGTCTTCGGTCAGTTGTCGGGCGCGGTATTGAATGTCATCGGTATCCTTGAACGCCGCCTGCAACTGGCTGATGTGTGCGGCCAGACGCTTGTCGCCATGTCCGTCGCCCAGTTCGCTGAACAGCGCATCGAGCACACCCGGCTCTTTCGACAGCGCTCGCAACACGTCAAGGCATTGAACGTTGCCGGAACCTTCCCACGTCGAGTTCACCGGCGCCTCACGGTACAGGCGCGGCAGAATGCTGTCTTCGACATAACCCGCACCGCCCATGCATTCGGCGGCTTCGTTGATCATGGCCGGCGCACGTTTGCAGATCCAGTATTTGCCCACTGCCGTTACCAGTCGGGCGAATTTGGCCTCCTGAATGTCATCAAGGTGATCCAGCGCCCGGCCCATGCGCAGGCTCAAGGCCAGCGCGGCTTCGCTTTCCAGCGCCAGGTCGGCGAGCACGTTTTGCATCAACGGTTGTTCACTGAGCAATTTGCCGCCAACCATCCGGTGCGCGCAGTGATGGCTGGCCTGGGTCAATGCCTGGCGCATCAGGGCGCTGGAGCCGACCATGCAATCGAAGCGGGTCATGGCCACCATCTCGATGATGGTCGGCACGCCGCGCCCCTCTTCGCCGATCATCCACGCCAGCGCCCCGCGAAACTCGACTTCGCTGGAGGCATTGGAGCAATTACCGAGTTTGTTTTTCAGCCGCTGGATATAGAACTGGTTGCGCGTGTCATCCGGGCGATGGCGTGGCAGCAGGAAACAGGTCAGGCCCTTGTCGGTTTGCGCCAGGGTCAGGAAGGCGTCGCACATCGGCGCCGAGCAGAACCATTTGTGTCCCACCAGCTCATACGCCTGGCCGGGCCCCGCAGCGCCAACCGGGTAAGCCTTGGTGGTGTTGGCCCGAACGTCGGTGCCGCCCTGTTTCTCGGTCATTGCCATGCCGATGGTGACGCCGGCCTTGTGGGCCATGCCGACATTGCGTGGGTCATACTCGGTGGCGAGAATTTTCGGCAGCCATTGCCTGGCGATGTCCGGTTGCAGGCGCAACGCCGGGACGCTGGCGAAGGTCATGGTCAGCGGGCAGCCACTGCCGGCTTCGGCCTGGCTGTGCAGGTAGCTCATGGCCGCACGGGCAACGTGGGCACCCGATTGCGGATCGGTCCAGGGCAAGGAGGTCAAGCCGTGCTCGACAGCCGTGCGCATGAGTTCATGGTAGGCCGGGTGAAACTCCACCAGATCGATGCGGTGGCCATAGCGATCATGGCTGGAGAAGACCGGCTTGTTCTGGTTGGCCAGGAACCCCGCTTCCATCAACGGACCGCCGGCCAAAGCGCCGTACGCATCGATACGTGCGTCAGCCCAAGCCGCCCCGAAACGCCGCGCCCACTCTTGCAACGGCAGGTCGATGCGGTAGAGGTTGGTCCCATCCAGCGATGGCGGCTGGTTGGTGACTTCGTGGGTTTCGGCGAACTGATGCAGGTTCATGGCGGGGCCTCCTTGGGTCAGTTGAGACCTTCAGTTAAGCACCGCCTCCCCACCGAACAAAGTGGCATATCCGCCTAAATGTCGGCGCTTTCACCTTGTTTCGGACAAAGCACCCGACGATAAAGCGTCGCTTGCAACTCCTCGAATTTCACCGGTTTGCCAAGGTAATCGGTCAATCCCTGCTCAAGATCCAGGCCCTGTGCCGAGACCACCGCAGCCAGCACCGGCAACTCGGCATAACCGGGCAGCGCGCGGATCCGGCTGTCGATCGACAGTCCGTCGAGCAGCGGCAACGGACAGTCGATCAGCACCGCGTCGAACGATTCGCGACGCAAAAACTCCAGCGCCGCCTCACCGCTGTCGGCGCTGCGAACCCGATAGCCGAGCTTGAGCAACATGCCACGCACCACCAATTGATTGATGCTGTTGTCGTCGACCAGCAACACCGTGCAGTCCTGCGGTGCGCGTAAGCGGACGCTGCCGTGAACCTGGCGCGATTGAGCGACAACCGGTTGCACAACATTCACCACGTCAAACTCGACATCAAGCTGAAAGCGGCTACCGCGTCCGGGCTCGGAACGATGAGTCAAACGTCCGCCAAGCAGCTCGACCAATTGCCGACAAATCGCCAGACCGACACCCAACCCACCGTATTCGCGCGTCATCGAGCCGTCGAGCTGGAAGAACCGCTGATACAGCGTGGCTTCACCCAGATCGGTGAAACCGATGCCGGTGTCGATCACGGCGAAAGACAGCGCCAGACGCCCCTCTTCGGCAAACTTGCCGCTGACCCGCAAGGCCAGTCCACCCACCCGGGTGAACTTGATCGCGTTATCCAGCAAGCACTCCAGACTTTGCGCCAGTTTGGCGCTGTCACCGTGCAAACGGTCGGGTAGCCCGGGGGTCAGATCAACCTTGAAGTCCAGGGCCTTGCTCGCGGCGTTGGCGGCGAACTGCTGCTGCAAGGTCTCGACCATCGCGCGCAAGCTGAACGCTTCGGGGTACACCTTGAGTCGGCCGGCCTGCAATTCAGTCAGGGTCAGAATGCCGTTGACCATGCGCATCATGTCCCGTGCCGAACCGGCAGCCGTTTGTTGATACTGCTCAAGCTCCGGGTCGAGGTCGACGGTCTGCATCAACTCCAGCGAACCGATCACGCCGTTCATCGGCGTACGCAGTTCGTGGGTCAGCGTCGCGAGAAATTCATCCTTGAGCTGGTTACTGCGGGCCAGTTGCTGGTTCAACACTTCGAGCTTCTGCCCGGCGTCAAACAGCGTCTGCGCCTGCTGCTCGCGCATGGCGTTGATCCGGTCAGCCAGGGCTAGCGACAGCAGCGCAACTTCAATCGCCGAGCCGATCTGACTGGCATACATGGTCAGGAATACGTTGGGCAGATAGCCGAGCACCATCAACGTATTGACGACCCCGCCAAGCAGAAACGCCGACCAGGCAATGATGAAGTAGCGCGCCACCCGCAAGCCGCGCCACCAGGCGAAAATCCCGGCGAAGAAAATCACCACGGTGAAGATCAATGCCAACGCCGTCGCCAAGCGCAGGGCCAAGGCGTAGCTGGTCATCAACGACAGCCCGACCACCACTGCGCTGCACGCAATCAACACCAACAGCAAGCGATCGAGCCAGCGACTGCAACTGGCCGTTTGCAGGAAGCTGCGGGCGAACTGGCTGCCGAACAGGGCGGCGCTGCCGATGAAAAACGGTGTCGAGGCGTTGGCCCACCACGGGTTGTCCGGCCAGAAATACTCGACTGCCGCGCCGTTGACCGACAGTTGGTAGAGGCCGAATGAGCCGATATAAAAGATGTAATACAGGTAACTGGTGTCACGCACGCTCAGGTAGATGAACAGGTTGTAGACCAGCATCCCGAGCAGCACGCCGTAAATCAGACCGAGCACATACAGGCGCAAGGGCTGGTCTTCCAGATAGGCGGTGCTCGACCAAAGGGTCAATGGCGCCTGGATCGAACCCTCGCTTTGCAGGCGCAAGTACAGCGTTTCGCGCTGATCGGGGACGAAGTCCAGTTTGAACAGGTAGTTGTTTTGTCGAACCTGGCGACTGGCGAACGGCAAGGTATCGCCAGTACGACTGACCAATCGATATTCACCGGTGCTGTCCGGCAGATAGAGGTCGATATGGTCCATCGGCGGATAAGCCAGCTCCAGCAGCCATCTGCGTTGAGCGTCGGGGTCTTTCGGGCGGTAGTGCAGATCGACTTTGAGCCAGAACGCCGAATGCGAGTAACCGGCGTTCAGCGTGTCTTTGTCATGGGTCTTGAAGTTGCCGGCCGCCGCTTGCGCGCGCACATCGGCGATGGATGCAGTGCCGGCGACATCTTCGTACACCTGCATGACTCGTCCCAAGGGGAGGCTTTGGGTGAGCTCATCAAAATCGGCTGCGGCCGCCAACATCGGCAAGCTCAACAGCAACATCAGCAAATAGCGCATAAAGCCCCAGCGTGGCCAGTCCGGTTGTGTCAGGAAGCCCCCCATTCCCTTTGAGTAGACGTAAAACCGGCATTACCTGTTATTGGTTTGGATCCACTCTAGCATAGCCGCTGATGGCCATTGAACACTATCGAATAATTTAGTCTAAAGGCTCTATAACGGGCCTTTCAGAGCGAATGGAAGAACCGGAAATGTTGAGTCGGTCAGATTGTGACAATGCCAACAAGGTTGATGCGCACCTGTGGCGAGGGAGCTTGCTCCCGCTGGGCGGCGAAGCCGCCCCAAAACAATCTTTCAGTTAGACCGCGTCGGCTGACTTTACGACTGCTACGCCCGAACGCGGACCGGCCGACGAGAGCAAGCTCCCTCGCCACAATGTATCGGCAGAACAGGTTGGCACAGCACCCGAAAAAGATGTTTGGTGGTAAGCTCGCGCACCATGAATATCTACAGCTCTCGCCCCGTTGTCCTCTGTCTCTCCGGCCACGACCCAAGTGGTGGCGCCGGCTTGCAGGCAGATATCGAAGCCCTGCTCGCTCAGGGTTGCCATGCCGCCCCGGCAGTTACTGCCCTGACCGTGCAAGACACGGTCAACGTCAGTGACTTCCGCGTTCTCGACCGTGAGTGGGTGCTGGCGCAAGCCAACGCCGTGCTCAACGACTCGACGGTCGCGGCAGTCAAGCTGGGCATGCTCGGCTCACTGGAAATGGTCGACACCGTGGTCGAACTGCTTCAGGCGCATCCGCATTTGCCGGTGGTCTGTGACCCGGTGCTGCGCGCCGGCGGTGGCGGACGACTGGGCAAGGACGAGGTCGGCTACGCCATGCGCGAGCGCCTGCTGCCACTGGCGATCATCGCCACCCCTAACCTCCCGGAAGCACGCATCCTTGCCGAACTGCCCGAAGGCACGGCCGATGAATGCGCAGAAAAACTCCTGCCTTACGTCAAGCACCTGCTGATCACCGGCGGTCATGGCGACGAACACGAAGTGCATAATCGCCTGTACAGCCGCGACGGCAGCCGCCACACCTACACCTGCCAGCGTCTGCCCGGCAGCTATCATGGTTCGGGCTGCACCTTGGCCAGCGCTCTGGCCGGACGCCTGGCCCAGGGCGAACACCTGGCCAGCGCGGTACAGTCGGCACTCAATTACACGTGGCGCACCCTGCGAGACGCCGAACAGCTGGGCAAAGGCCAGTTCGTGCCACGCCGTCTGCCGCTGGATTTTTGCTCGTAACGCCATGAGGCCTGCCCGATGAAATTACGTGGCCTGTACGCCATTACCGACAGCCAACTGCTGGCCGGCAAGTTCCTGCCTTACGTGGAGGCTGCGCTGGACGGCGGCGTCACGCTGCTGCAGTACCGCGACAAAAGCAGCGACGAGGCCCGCCGACTGCGTGAGGCTGAGGCCCTGCATGACCTGTGCGGACGCTACAAAACCCAGCTGATCATCAATGACGACGCCGAACTGGCCGCGCGCCTGGGTGTCGGCGTACACCTGGGGCAGACCGATGGCCCGCTGACCCCGGCCCGCTCGCTGCTGGGTCGCCAGGCGATCATCGGTTCGACCTGCCATGCGCAACTCGAACTCGCCGAACAAGCGGCAAAGGAAGGCGCCAGTTACGTCGCCTTCGGCCGCTTCTTCAACTCCAACACCAAGCCCGGCGCGCCGGCATGCAGTCTCGAACTGCTCGATCAGGCCCGCAGCAAACTGCACCTGCCGATCTGCGCGATCGGCGGCATCACCCTCGACAACGCCGCCCCGCTGGTGGCCCACGGGGTTGATCTGCTGGCCGTGGTTCACGGGCTGTTTGGTGCCCAAGACACTCAAGAAGTGACGCGCCGTGCCCGCGCCTTCAACGACTTGTTCAAAGCTTAAGTATTCAATTACCGATTTTTGAGAGCCCAATCATGTCTCGTTCCGAAACCCTGTTTGCCAATGCCCAGAAACACATTCCCGGCGGCGTGAACTCGCCTGTGCGTGCCTTCAAGAGCGTCGGCGGCACGCCGCTGTTCTTCAAGCACGCCGAAGGCGCCTACGTGACGGACGAAGACAACAAGCGTTATGTCGATTACGTCGGCTCCTGGGGCCCGATGATTCTCGGCCACAGCCACCCGGACGTGCTGGACGCGGTGCGCAAGCAGCTTGAACACGGCCTGTCCTACGGCGCCCCGACCGAGATGGAAACCGAGATGGCCGATCTGGTCTGCTCGATCGTGCCGTCGATGGAAATGGTGCGCATGGTCAGCTCCGGCACCGAGGCGACCATGAGCGCCATTCGCCTGGCCCGTGGCTTCACCGGCCGCGACAGCATCATCAAGTTCGAAGGGTGCTACCACGGTCACTCCGACAGCCTGTTGGTGAAAGCCGGTTCCGGCCTGCTGACCCAAGGCGTGCCAAGCTCTGCCGGGGTGCCTGCTGCCTTCGCCAAGCACACCCTGACGCTGCCATTCAACGACATCGACGCCGTTGAAAAAATGCTCGCCGAAGTTGGCCAGGAAGTGGCGTGCATCATCGTCGAGCCAGTGGCGGGCAACATGAACTGCGTGCCGCCAGCGCCAGGTTTCCTCGAAGGCCTGCGCACCCTGTGTGACAAACACGGCGTGGTGCTGATCTTCGACGAAGTGATGACCGGTTTCCGCGTGGCACTGGGTGGGGCCCAGGCGTATTACGGCGTAACCCCGGACCTGAGCACCTTCGGCAAGATTATCGGTGGCGGCATGCCGGTCGGCTGCTTCGGCGGCAAACGCGAAATCATGTCGCACATTGCGCCGCTGGGTCCGGTTTACCAGGCAGGCACCTTGTCGGGCAACCCGCTGGCCATGGCCGCAGGCCTGACCACCCTGCGCCTGATCAGCCGCCCAGGCTTCCACGCTGAACTCAGCGAGTACACCAGCCGCCTGCTCGATGGCCTGCAACAGCGCGCCGACGCTGCCGGCATCCCGTTCGTGACCACCCAGGCCGGCGGCATGTTTGGCCTGTACTTCAGCGGCGCCGACGACATCGTGACCTTCGATGACGTGATGGCCAGCGATGCCAACCTGTTCAGGCGCTTCTTCCACCTGATGCTCGAAGGTGGCGTGTACCTGGCACCGAGCGCCTTCGAAGCCGGTTTCACCTCGATCGCTCACGGCGAAGCCGAGCTGAAGCTGACGCTGGACGCTGCTGAACGTGCATTCGCTGCATTGAAGTAATGCGATAGACGCTGACGTCGACGATTGTCGGCGTCAGCTTTATCCTACCTGCCTACCTTATTTCTTACGCGATACTGATAATTCCCCCAAAAGCGGCAGATATATTCCCCGCGCGGCAGAAAAACGAGTAAAGACTTTGTAAGGTGGGTCCTGCTTATTTCATAATGCGCGCTTATTGGATCCCTCGACGGGTCCGCGCGCCCTTCAGAGGTAAGTCGATTCCCATGAACCGCACCGGCCGCGCCCTTGCACTGGGCTGCCTGTTGCTCCTTCAGCCCCTGCTCGCGCATGCACAAGCAGGCGGCAACTCGTTGTTGATCCCAGCGATGGGTCGTTGCACCCTCAATACCCAGCCTGAAGACCTGAAGGAGGCGCTCGCCGCCTGCCAGAAAGCGTCAGACGCCGGGGATGCGGAAGCGCAATACGAGTTGGGCGAGTTCTACTACGACGGCAAACGCGTGCCGCGCGACCTCAATCAAGCCCTGAGCTACTTCGAAAAAGCTTCGCTGCAAGGCCACGCTCAGGCGCAATTCAAACTCGGCATCATGTTCTTCCATGGCGAAGGCGTGCCGGCCAATAACGTTCAGGCGTATATCGTGCTGAAAATGGCCGCGGTCAACGGCGCGGAAGATGCGCTGGACACCGCCGACGAAGTGGCCGAGCACATGCAACGCAATGAACTGGAAGTCGCTACCCAGGTGCTGGGGCAAATTTTCCGTAAATACCTGATGGAACTGCAAAGCGCCGACGGGCGTACGCCTTTCTCACCGCTGCCCTGAATCCAGCGCGGACTACTGTGGCAAGGGAGCTTGCTCCCGTCGGCCGGTCCGCGTTCGGGCGCAGCAGTCGTAAAGTCAGCTGACGCGGTGTGACAGATATAATTCAGGGCCGCTTCGCGCCCCAGCGGGAGCAAGCTCCCTCGCCACAGGGGGCAACCGCTTACTTCTCAGGCATCGGCATCGGAAACGGCATGACATTGCCGACCGCGCCACGGGCTTCGCTGATTTTCGGGGTGCCCATACGCTCGACTTCGTCGATGCGCACAATCGAATGCATCGGCACAAAACTACGCACCACGCCCTCGAACTGAGCCTTGAGCTTCTCTTCGCTCGGATCGACGACCACTTGCGTGCGCTCGCCAAAGACGAACTCTTCCACTTCCAGAAAGCCCCACAGATCACTTTGATAGATCTGCTTGGCGTACATTTCGAACACCTGGCCCTGGTTGAGGAAAATCACCTTGTAGATTGGAGCTTCACGTTTGGTCATGGTGGGCGAGCAACACATCGAGGGATAAAAATGAGGGCGCGAACTATAGCATAGCCGCTGGACGCACGACGGTAGGAACCTGGGGACTTGTTCCCTATAATGCGCGGTTCTTTGAATCACGTGATGAACCCGTCCATGGCCAAGAAGCTTTACATCGAAACCCACGGTTGCCAGATGAACGAGTACGACAGCTCGCGCATGGTCGATCTGCTGGGCGAACATCAGGCCCTGGAAGTGACGGCGCGCGCCGAAGACGCAGACGTCATCCTGCTCAACACCTGCTCGATTCGCGAGCGCGCCCAGGACCGGGTGTACTCCCAGCTTGGCCGCTGGCGCGAACTGAAGCTCGCCAACCCGGAAATGGTCATCGCCGTCGGCGGTTGCGTGGCCAGCCAGGAAGGCGCGGCAATCCGCGACCGCGCACCCTATGTCGACGTGGTCTTCGGTCCACAGACCCTGCACCGCCTGCCGGAAATGATCGACGCCGCGCGCCTGACCAAACTGCCGCAAGTCGACGTCTCGTTCCCGGAAATCGAAAAATTCGACCACCTGCCAGAACCGCGCATCGATGGCCCAAGCGCCTATGTGTCGGTGATGGAAGGTTGCAGCAAGTACTGCACTTTCTGCGTAGTGCCCTATACCCGCGGTGAAGAAGTCAGCCGACCGTTCGACGACGTGATCGCCGAGATCATTCACCTGGCCGAGAACGGCGTGCGTGAAGTCACCCTGCTGGGGCAGAACGTCAACGGCTACCGTGGCCTGACCCACGACGGGCGCCTGGCCGATCTGGCCGAGCTGATCCGCGTGGTGGCGGCCGTCGATGGCATCGACCGTATTCGCTACACCACGTCGCACCCGCTGGAGTTCTCTGACAGCCTGATCCAGGCCCACGCCGATGTACCGGAACTGGTCAAACACCTGCATTTGCCGGTGCAGTCGGGTTCGGACCGGATTCTTGCAGCGATGAAGCGCAACCACACCGCACTTGAGTACAAGTCGAAACTGCGCAAGCTGCGCGCCGCAGTGCCGGGTATCTGCATCAGCTCGGACTTTATCGTCGGCTTCCCCGGCGAGACCGAAAAAGACTTCGAACAGACCATGAAGCTGATTGAAGACGTCGGTTTCGACTTCTCCTACTCATTCGTCTACAGCCAGCGCCCAGGCACCCCGGCTGCCGACCTGGCCGACGAAACCCCGGAAGAGCTGAAAAAAGAGCGCCTGAACGCCCTGCAACATCGCCTCAACCAGCAAGGTTTCGAGATCAGCCGACAAATGGTCGGTTCGACCCAACGGATCCTGGTGACCGATTACTCGAAAAAAGACCCGGGCGAACTGCAAGGCCGCACCGAGAATAATCGAATCGTAAACTTCCGCTGCGACAATCCGACCTTGATCGGCCAGTTCGCAGACGTGCACATCGACGCCGCACAGCCGCACTCGCTACGTGGTTCGTTGATTCAACAAGGCTAGTGCGGACTCTTGTGGCGAGGGAGCTTGCTCCCGCTCGGTTGCGAAGCAGCCGCAAACCGGTCGCTTCGGTATCACCCGAAAAACCGTAGTGACAGGGGTGGGAGCGCTTCGCACTCCAGCGGGAGCGAGCTCCCTCGCCACAGGTATGGAATGGGTGTTTGATGTTGGTCTGTTTAAGAGCTTTCGCACCCAGGCCTCTGGCGTTATCCTTGATTTATCTCCATTGCCCCAGGGCGGCTAAAAACAACCTTGAACGCACCCATAGAACCACATCGCTTCATCCTCGAGCCCTTTGAGGCTCATCGCTTCGCCAATCTGTGCGGGCAATTCGACGAGCATTTGCGCTTGATCGAACAGCGCTTGGCGATCGTGATCCGCAATCGCGGCAATCAGTTCGAATTGATCGGCGAGCCCAAGCACACCATCTCCGCGGAAAACCTGCTGCGCCGCCTCTACCGTGAAACCAAGAGTAGCGAGCTGTCGCCAGACATGGTTCACCTGTTCCTGCAGGAATCGGCCGTGGAAGAAATGGACAACCATTCGCCCGCCGAACCCTCAGTCGCCCTGCGCACCAAAAAAGGCATGATTCGCCCTCGCGGCTTGAATCAGCTGCGCTACGTGAAGGAAATCCTGGGCAACGATATCAACTTCGGCATCGGCCCCGCCGGTACCGGCAAGACCTATCTGGCCGTTGCCTGCGCAGTCGATGCGCTGGAGCGCGAGCAGATCCGCCGCATCCTGCTGGTACGTCCAGCGGTCGAGGCAGGCGAGAAACTCGGCTTCCTGCCCGGCGACCTGGCACAAAAAATCGACCCGTACCTGCGCCCGCTGTATGACGCGCTGTACGAAATGCTTGGCTTTGAACACGTCGCCAAGCTGATCGAACGCCAGGTGATCGAAGTTGCGCCGCTGGCTTACATGCGGGGCCGCACGCTGAACAACAGCTTCATCATCCTCGACGAAAGCCAGAACACCACCGTCGAACAGATGAAGATGTTCCTGACACGGATCGGTTTTGGCTCGACCGCGGTCATCACCGGTGATATCACCCAGATCGACCTGCCGAAGGGCACCAAGTCCGGGCTGATTCATGTGATCGACGTGCTCAAGGAAGTACCGGGCATCAGCTTTACCCACTTCAAACCCAAAGACGTCGTGCGCCACCCGCTGGTGCAGCGCATTGTCGAAGCCTACGAGCGCTTCGAAAATCGCCTGATTGACGAACCTGCAACGCTTTCCGCCGAAAAGGGCAATCGCCACGATGCTTGAGCTTGATCTGCAACTGGCGACCGAAGCGCCTGCTCCAAGCGAAGCCGAGTTCCGCCAATGGTGCGAACTGGCCCTGCGTCAGCGCACCGCCGACTCCGAATTGACCATTCGCCTGGTCGACGAGGAAGAAGGCCGCGAGCTGAACTACACCTGGCGCCAAAAGGATTACGCAACCAATGTGTTGTCGTTCCCTGCCGATGTGCCCGACGAGTTGCTGGACATCCCGCTGCTGGGCGATCTGGTGATCTGCGTGGCCGTGGTGGAGCGCGAGGCTGCCGAGCAAGGCAAGGAGTTGAAGGCCCACTGGGCGCATCTGGTCATTCACGGCTGCTTGCATCTGCTTGGTTACGACCATATAGATGATGACGAAGCCGAAGAAATGGAAGCACTGGAACGAACGTTGCTTGCAGAATTGGGTCATCCTGACCCCTATGCGGACGACGAAACCGAAACATCCCCTATCGTTACAACAAAGGATTCAGAGTAATCGCTATGAGCGAAGATCGATCGAGCAACGGGCAAAAGTCCTGGCTGGGTAAGCTCACCCAGGCTTTTGCCCACGAGCCGAAAAACCGTCAGGAGCTACTGGAGCTTCTGCGTGATGCCCATCAGAACAAGTTGCTGGACAGCGAAGCGCTGGCCATCGTCGAGGGCGCCATCCAGGTCGCTGACCTGCAAGTACGCGACATCATGGTCCCGCGCTCGCAGATGGTCAGCATCAAGGCGACCCAGACACCCCGTGAATTCCTCCCGGCCGTGGTTGAGTCCGCGCACTCGCGTTATCCGGTAATCGGCGAGAGCCACGACGACGTCATGGGCGTATTGCTGGCCAAGGATCTGCTGCCGCTGATCCTCAAGGAGAACGGCGACAGCTTCAACATCAAGGATTTGCTGCGTCCGGCCACTTTCGTGCCCGAGTCCAAGCGTCTGAACGTGTTGCTGCGCGAGTTCCGCGCCAACCATAACCACATGGCCATCGTCATCGATGAATACGGCGGCGTGGCGGGTCTGGTGACCATCGAAGACGTGCTCGAGCAAATCGTCGGCGACATCGAAGACGAGCACGACGTTGAAGAAGACAGCTACATCAAGCCACTGCCAAGCGGCGACTTCCTGATCAAGGCCCTGACGCCGATCGAGAACTTCAACGAGTTCTTCGACAGCGAATTCTCCGACGACGAATTCGACACCGTTGGCGGCCTGGTGATGAGCGCGTTCGGGCACTTGCCAAAACGCAACGAAATCACTGAAATCGGCGCCTATCGCTTTCGCATCCTGAACGCCGACAGCCGTCGCATTCACTTGCTGCGCTTGACCCCTATAGCCCGCTAAGGACTGACATGCGTTGGATCACCCGCCCCGGCTGGCCCGGTAACCTGCTGGCCGTGGCGGCCGGTGCACTCACCACTCTGGCCTTGGCGCCATTCGATATCTGGCCGCTGGCATTGCTGGCGGTCGGATTTTTCTATGCGGGCTTGCGTGAACTGACACCTCGTCAGGCGCTGGGTCGCGGCTGGTGTTTCGGTTTCGGCCTGTTTGGCGCCGGCACCAGCTGGATCTACTACAGCATCCACAACTTTGGTGGCGCTTCGATGCTGCTCGCCGGATTGCTGATGCTGGCGTTCACCGCCGCGATTGCCTGGTTCTTCGCCCTGCCCGCCTGGATCTGGGCGCGCTGGTTGCGCCGTAACGAAGCGCCATTGGCCGACGCCTTGGCATTCGCGGCGTTGTGGGTGGGTCAGGAAGCGTTTCGCGGCTGGTTCCTCACCGGCTTTCCATGGCTTTATTCCGGTTACAGCCAACTCGACGGCCCGCTCGCCGGATTGGCGCCATTGGGTGGTATGTGGCTGATTTCCTTCAGCCTGGCCCTGACCGCCGCGCTTGCGTACAACCTGCCACGCCTGATCAAGGCCGGACACAAAGGCTTTATCGTCGCCGGCCTGCTGTTGCTGGCTGCGCCTTGGGTCATCGGCCTGTCGCTCAAAGGCCACGCCTGGACCAGCCCTTCGGGCAATCCGCTGAGCGTCGCGGCGATTCAGGGCAACATCGAACAAAGCATGAAGTGGGACCCGGCGCAGCTCAACGCGCAACTGGCGCTGTACCGCGACATGAGCTTCACCTCCAAACGTGTCGACCTGCTGATCTGGCCGGAAACCGCGGTCCCGGTGCTCAAGGAGTCTGCCGAGGGCTACCTGAACATGATGGGCAGCTTCGCCGCCGAACGTAACTCGGCACTGATTACCGGCGTGCCGATTCGCCAGGAAGTGCATCACGAGAAGCGCTTCTTCAATGGCATCACGGTGGTTGGCCAAGGCGATGGCACTTACCTCAAGCAGAAACTGGTGCCGTTTGGCGAATACGTGCCGCTGCAAGAGTTACTGCGCGGTCTGATTGCGTTCTTCGATCTGCCGATGTCGGATTTCGCCCGCGGCCCGGCTGATCAGCCGTTGTTGCAAGCCAAGGGTTATCAGATTGCACCGTTCATCTGTTACGAAGTGGTCTACCCGGAATTTGCCGCCAGCCTTTCGGCGCGCAGCGATTTGCTGCTGACCATCAGCAACGACACCTGGTTCGGCACCTCCATCGGCCCGCTGCAACACCTGCAGATGGCGCAGATGCGAGCGCTGGAAGCCGGGCGCTGGATGATTCGCGCGACCAACAACGGCGTCACCGGATTGATTGATCCCTTCGGCAAAATCACCGTGCAAATCCCGCAATTCGAACGCGGCATTCTCTACGGCGACGTGGTGCCGATGCACAACCTGACGCCTTACCTGCAATGGCGCTCGTGGCCACTGCTTATCCTTTGTGTACTGCTGTTTGGCTGGGCATTGCTGGCCAGCCGGATCGCCAAGACGGTTTGAGCGCTTGTGGCGAGGGAGCTTGCTCCCGCTCGGGTGCGCAGCAGCCGCAACTCGGTCGCTTCGGTATCACCTGAAAAACCGTAGTGACCGGGTTGGGAGCGCTTCGCACTCCAGCGGGAGCAAGCACCCTCGCCACAGAGGTGGGAACGATCAATGTCAGCGATAAAAAATCGAATAGCCGATCTGCCCCACCGCCTCATTCAACAGCTGCCCCGATCGCCAGATCGATTTGAACGTCGGCATCCAGCCGCCCAACGGTTCGGCATTATCGGTGCCTAAAAAGCCCACCGGTGCCGGCACCACGGTCAATCCCGCCTGCTCGAAACTCCAGACGCTGCGCGGCATATGCCAGGCTTGCGTCACCACCACGACCCGCTTCAACCCCAATGGTTCCAGCAGCTCGGCGGTGAATTGAGCATTTTCCCACGTGGTGAGGCTGCGCCCTTCCTGCCAACGAACCGTGACACCAAAATCATCCCGCAACGAATCGGCCATCATCTTTGCTTCGGTCGGTGGCGTGCCATAGTGCAGGCCGCCACTGGTCAACACGGGCAGCCCCGATGCCTTGGCCAGTCGCGCGGCATAGCGCTCACGCTCCAGCGCCACACCCGTTGGCTGATCGGCCCCCCAGGCAAGATCACCGCGTTCGCGCCCCGCCCCCAGCACCACGATCACATCCGCGCGCTCGGCCAGAGTCGCCCATTCGCTGCGGGCCAGCGGTGCTTCACGCTCAAGGGCCTTCGCGCTCCACTGCACAACGACCGGCAAGCTCATCAACCAGAACCCACCGGCGCCCAAGGCAAAACACAGCCCTGCAAGGCGTGGTCTTGAGCGGCGCAACCACCAGGCAAGCGCAAGCAACAGTAAAAAAATACCGGGTGGCAGAAGCAGTTGTTTAACGAAATAACGAAAAGGCATCGGGCATCTCCTGAGATGCCCGAAGCCTAAGTGGGTTGAAACAAAGCGACAACTAAGATGGAAGGCCTTTCCTTCAAAAAGCCATCTTGGGCGACTTCATGCGCCCGCTTGGGGCAACGAACATTTGCCTGATCGCTTACTTGACCAGCAGGGACCGGACCTTTACCGCGTCTCTGCGAGAGAGCTTGTCTTGCAACCAGATAATTTTCGCCGAACGGGGAACGTCCTTAGGCTTCACTGCTTCTGATAACAAGCATCCTTGCGCCTCACGCTCACTACGGTCCAGATAAGCCATGATCAGTTCGAACTCTGCGCGGCTCAACCCGCGAAGTTCCAGCTCCACCGGACGCTCATCGCGTAACCGGCCAGCTGTCCTTGCGGCATCCAGGGCCAGCCCCAGGCGCTCTATCAGCTTTTCGTACAACTGCGGCTTAGTTACTTTTCGTTGTGACTCAACCATCCCTCACCTCATTGAAGATAAGACTCACTCCCCATCTAGAGCTTAGCTTCGCTGAGAAAACCGTTCAGGTGCCGCGACCAACGGCCCTACGCGTGTAATCAAGGTTTCCCTCGGTAGAGCGCGGTCATGTATGCTACGGCGCTTCCTGTAACTCCACTTCCAGCTCGACTGGGCATCGAAAACGCCACTTTTGGCGTCGTCAGCGTCCAGCGTTGCATTGAAGAGGATTAGGCCACCCCTATTCAGTTCAAAAGTAGCCATGCACGAACAATACCAGCCCCGTGAAATCGAAGCCGCCGCCCAGTCGTTCTGGGACGAGCAAAAGTCCTTTGAAGTCAGTGAACAGCCAGGCAAGGAGACTTTCTACTGCCTGTCGATGTTCCCTTACCCCAGCGGCAAGCTACACATGGGGCACGTGCGCAACTACACCATTGGCGACGTGATCTCCCGCTATCAGCGCATGCAAGGCAAAAACGTCCTGCAACCCATGGGTTGGGACGCTTTTGGCATGCCGGCGGAAAACGCCGCAATGAAGAACAACGTAGCGCCCGCCAAGTGGACCTACGAAAACATCGCCTACATGAAATCCCAGCTGCGCAGCCTGGGCCTGGCGGTGGACTGGTCGCGCGAAGTCACCACCTGCAAGCCGGATTACTACCGTTGGGAACAATGGCTGTTCACTCGCCTGTTCGAAAAAGGCGTGATCTACCGTAAAAACGGCACCGTGAACTGGGACCCGGTCGACCAGACCGTTCTGGCCAACGAACAGGTGATCGACGGTCGCGGCTGGCGCTCCGGCGCGCTGATCGAAAAACGCGAAATCCCGATGTACTACTTCAAGATCACCGCTTACGCGGATGAACTGCTGGAGAGTCTCGACGACCTGCCGGGCTGGCCTGAGCAAGTCAAAACCATGCAGCGCAACTGGATTGGCAAATCCCGCGGCATGGAAGTGCAGTTCCCGTACAACGTCGACTCGATCGGCGAAACGGGCGCACTGAAAGTCTTCACCACCCGTCCGGACACCCTGATGGGCGCAACCTACGTTGCCGTGGCAGCCGAGCATCACCTGGCGACCCTGGCCGCGCAGAACAACCCTGAGCTGCAAGCGTTCATCGCACAATGCAAAGGCGGCAGCGTGGCCGAAGCCGACGTTGCCACCCAGGAGAAAAAAGGCCTGCCGACTTCGCTGTTCGTCGAGCACCCGCTGACCGGCGAAAAACTGCCGGTGTGGGTCGCCAACTACGTGCTGATGCACTACGGCGATGGCGCGGTCATGGCAGTACCGGCGCACGACGAACGTGATTTCGAATTCGCCACCAAGTACGGCCTGCCGATCAAGTCCGTGGTGCGCACCAGCGCTGGCGGCGAAAACCCGGCGCCGTGGCAGGACGCCTATGGCGAACACGGCACGCTGATCAACTCCGGCGAGTTCGACGGCCTGGATTTCGCGGGCGCGTTCGACGCCATCGAAGTGGCCCTGATCAAGAAAAACCTCGGCGCCTCGCGCACCCAGTTCCGCCTGCGCGACTGGGGCATTAGCCGCCAGCGTTACTGGGGCTGCCCGATCCCGATCATCCACTGCGATACCTGCGGTGACGTGCCGGTGCCGGAAGATCAACTGCCTGTCGTGCTGCCGGAAGACGTCGTGCCCGATGGCGCCGGTTCGCCATTGGCGCGCATGCCCGAGTTCTACGAATGCACATGCCCGAAATGCGGCGCGCCTGCCAAGCGTGAAACCGACACCATGGACACCTTCGTCGAGTCCTCGTGGTACTACGCCCGTTACGCCTCGCCGCACTATGAAGGCGGCCTGGTGGAAAAATCGGCGGCCGACCATTGGTTGCCGGTGGATCAATACATCGGCGGTATCGAACACGCGATCCTGCACCTGCTCTATGCGCGTTTCTTCCACAAGCTGATGCGCGACGAAGGCCTGGTGAGCTCCAACGAGCCATTCAAGAACCTGCTGACCCAGGGCATGGTGATCGCCGAGACTTATTATCGTCGCGAAGCCAACGGTGCTTACACTTGGTTCAACCCGGCGGACGTGGAACTCGAGCGCGACAGCAAGGCCAAGGTCATTAGCGCCAAGTTGATTGCAGACGGCTTGCCGGTGGAAATCGGCGGGACCGAGAAGATGGCCAAGTCGAAGAACAACGGCGTCGATCCACAGTCGATGATCGATCAGTTCGGCGCAGACACTTGCCGCCTGTTCATGATGTTCGCCTCGCCACCGGACATGAGCGCGGAATGGTCCGACTCCGGCGTAGAAGGTTCGCACCGCTTCCTCAAGCGCGTCTGGCGTCTCGCTCAAGCGCACGTCACCCAAGGCCTTCCGGGCAAACTGGACGTCGCCACCTTGAACGACGAGCAGAAAGCCATTCGCCGTTCGATTCACCAGGCTATCAAGCAGGCCAGCCACGACGTCGGCCAGAACCACAAATTCAACACCGCCATCGCCCAGGTGATGACGCTGATGAACGTGCTGGAGAAAGCCGCGCAAGGCACCGAACAGGACCGCGCGCTGATCCACGAAGGTCTGGAAACCGTGATCCTGCTCCTGGCCCCGATCACCCCGCACATCTGCCATGAGCTGTGGCATCGCCTGGGTCACGCCGATCCGGTGATCGATGCCGGCTGGCCGGTTCTGGACGACAGCGCACTGGTTCAAGACAGCCTGCAACTGGTGATTCAGGTCAACGGCAAGCTGCGCGGCCAGATCGAAATGCCGGCCAGTGCCAGCCGCGAAGAAGTCGAAGCCGCCGCACGGGCCAATGAAAACGTGCTGCGCTTTGTCGACGGCCTGACTATTCGTAAAGTGATCGTAGTGCCCGGAAAACTGGTCAATATCGTCGCTAGCTAATTGGATCAGGCGCAAGGTCCATACCTGGCGCCGAACAGAACCTTTCGGGTCGCACGCTCGGCCCACATGGTTTCAAGGGGAGCAACAAGATGATCAAACGCAATCTGCTGGTGATGGGGCTCGCTGTTTTGCTGAGCGCCTGCGGCTTCCAACTGCGCGGTACCGGCACCGCCGAACTGGCGATCAGGGAACTCGACCTGAGCGCACGCAACTCATATGGCGAAACCGTGACGCTGATGCGCCAGGTGCTTGAAAGCAGTGGCGTCAAAGTCTATGCCGGCGCACCTTACAAGCTGGTATTGACCGACGAACAGGAAAGCCAGCGCAGCCTCAGCTACTCCGGCGGCGGCCATTCGGCCGAGTATGAGCTGACCAACGTGCTGAACTATCAAATCGTGGGCCACAACAAGCTGTCCCTGCTCGACGACAAACTGCAAGTGCAGAAGGTCTTCATGCACGACGGCAACAACATCACTGGCTCCGACCAGGAAGCCGCCGAGGTGCGCAAGGAAATGCGTCGCGACATGGTGCAACGCATGATGCTGCGCCTGCAACAGCTTACCCCGGCTCAGCTTGATCAGTTGCAACAGACTGCCGATGACCGTGCCAAAGCGGAAGCCGACGCGCTGGAAGCAGCCCGTAAAGCTGAAGCGAACACTCCGCGTCAGTCACCTATGCAAGTGCCGACCGAGTAAGTCGTACGGGGCGCTCCGGCGCCCCGTTCGCCCTGTCTTATGAAACTAGCCCCCGCCCAGCTCGGCAAACACCTGCAAGGCGCCCTTGCGCCCGTTTACATCATCAGTGGCGATGACCCACTGTTGTGTCAGGAAGCCGCCGACGCCATCCGCTCTGCTGCCCGCCAGCAAGGTTTTGACGAACGCCAGGTATTCAGCGCAGACGCCAGTTTCGACTGGGGTACGCTGCTGCAAGCCGGCGCCAGCATGTCGTTGTTCGCCGAAAAGCGCCTGCTGGAGTTGCGCTTGCCGTCCGGCAAACCGGGCGACAAAGGTGCAGCAGCGCTGATGGAGTATTGCTCGCGTCCAGCCGAAGATACCTTGCTGCTGATCAGCCTGCCAAAACTCGACGCCAGCGCGCAAAAAACCAAGTGGGGCAAGGCGCTGGTCGAAGGCCCGCAGACCCAGTTCGTGCAGATCTGGCCGGTGGATGCCAACCAGTTGCCGCAGTGGATTCGTCAGCGTTTGTCCCAGGCTGGGCTTGCTGCCAGCCAGGACGCTGTCGAGCTGATCGCAGCAAGGGTCGAAGGCAACCTGCTGGCGGCCGCCCAGGAAATCGAAAAGCTCAAGCTGATGGCCGAAGGTGGCCAGATCACGCTCGAAACAGTGCAAGCGGCAGTTGCCGACAGCGCGCGCTTCGATGTTTTCGGGTTGACCGATGCGATTCTTAATGGCGAAGCGGCGCATGCGCTACGCATGCTTGAAGGTTTGCGCGGCGAAGGCGTCGAACCACCGGTGATTCTTTGGGCGCTGGCCCGAGAGCTTCGGCTATTGGCCAACCTGTCGCTGCAATACAGCCAGGGTGTGCCGCTGGACAAAGCCTTCAGCCAGGCCCGACCGCCCGTCTGGGACAAGCGCAAACCCCTGATGAGTAAAGCCCTGCAACGCCATTCGGCGCAGCGCTGGGCGCAACTGCTGCTCGATGCCCAGCGGATCGACGCACAAATAAAAGGCCAGGCCGCCGGTTCGCCATGGATGAGCCTGAGCCGCTTGTCGTTGTTGATGGCGGGTCAGCGCTTGGCATTGCCAGCAGAATAAACCCTGTGGCGAGGGGGCTTGCCCCCGTTGGGGCGCGAAGCGGCCCTGAAATCTGCAACCGCATATCTACAGGCGCACCGCGCGTTCAGCAATCACGGCTGCTTCGCTGCCGAACGGGGGCAAGCCCCCTCGCCACACTAACCGAGTTCACTCCAAACAGAGCTGAATGGTCCTACACATCGCAGGGACTAGACAGAACCCCAACTTCGGCCGATGATTTGCCCCGCGAAAACCACTCAACGAGAGCACTGCCCATGAGCAAACACAAGCGGCCCAACAAGGCCAAATCCATTGTCGCCCAGCCACTGTTCCGCAGCCGTCAGGAACAACCCGGCAAGGGCAAAGGCAGCTACCGCCGCGAAGCCTTCCAGTCTAAAAGCTGGGAGGCTTCTTACTTTCTGGCGGCATGAAGTTTCAACATCACCTCGCTCCCTCTCGGCATGATAAGGTCTGCACCTGATTCGTATTATCTGGACCTGTGCATGCCCCTTTGTCTTTCCCGTCGTTGGCACCTGCGCCAACTGATTGCTGCCTCCAGCCTTGTTTTGCTTGTCGCCTGCGCGGAAAAACCCACCGCTGCCGACGCGCAACCGCTTCAAACCGCCCCCCTTGCGACTGCTCCGGCCATCATTCCTCCGGTAGTGCCGACTGGCGACAATCTCGACATCCAGCCGACCCAGACCTTCGAGGAATGGGAAGCCGGTTTTCGCCAGGATGCCCTCGCCGCCGGTATCCGCCCGGATGTGTTCGACCGCGCCTTTGCCGGTGTCACGCCGGACATGAGCGTGATCCGCGCGGACCGCAGCCAACCGGAGTTCACCCGACCGGTGTGGGAATACCTCGACGGCGCGCTCTCCGCCGCGCGCGTGCGTAAAGGCCAGGCATTACTCAGCCAGTACGCCGATACCTTGACCTCCATCGAGCAGCGTTATGGTGTTGATCGCCAGGCGCTCGTGGCCGTCTGGGGCATGGAAAGCAACTTCGGCAGTTTCCAGGGCGACAAATCGGTGATCCGCTCGCTGGCGACCCTGGCCTACGAAGGCCGGCGTCCAGGCTTTGCTCACGCCCAATTGCTGGCCGCTCTACAAATCCTGCAACAGGGTGATATCACGCCCGAGAAGATGCTCGGTTCCTGGGCCGGCGCCATGGGCCAGACCCAGTTCATCCCGACCACCTACCTCACGCACGCGGTCGATTTTGACGGTACCGGTCACCGCGATATCTGGGGCAGCCCGACCGATGCACTGGCCTCCACTGCCCATTACCTGCAAAGCTCCGGCTGGCAGAAAGGTCAGCCTTGGGGCTTCGAAGTGCAACTGGCAAGTGGTTTCGACTATTCGCTGGCTGACGGTGCGATTCGCAAAAGCGTCTCCGAGTGGATGCAAATGGGCATCAAACTGCCCAACGGCGTCGTTCCACCCGGCTCCGAACACCTGTCAGCCGCCCTGCTGCTGCCCGCCGGTTATCGTGGCCCGGCGTTCCTGATCCTCGATAACTTCCGCGCAGTCCTCAAGTACAACAATTCGTCGTCCTACGCATTGGCGGTGAACCTGTTGTCTGAACGCTTTAACGGAGCGGGCCTGATCAACGGCGAATGGCCGAAGGATGACCTGCCCCTGAGTCGTTCAGAGCGCATCGAACTGCAGAATTTGCTGAGCGCCAGCAACTACGATGCGGGGAACGCCGACGGCATCATCGGCGCCAACACCCGCAAGGCCATTCGCAGCGCCCAGCAGTCGTTTGGCTGGCCGGCAGATGGTTACCCGACGCACAAGTTGCTGGAAGGTTTGCGTAACCGCTGAGGCTTGGCCTCAATCTGTGGCGAGGGAGCTTGCTCCCGCGGAGGTGCGAAGCGCCTCCAAATCGAATGCGTTCGTCGGTTATACGACTGCTACGCAGCCGAGCGGGAGCAAGCTCCCTCGCCACGGATCAGGCTGTTACTTGATCACCACATCCTGCTCCAGCCACAACTCCTTGTTCCCCGCATCCAGCCTCACCAGCGCGCCCATGGGCAGCGTCAGGTTCGGGTCGCAATGGCCGCTGCGCCAACCGGCAAGCACCGGAATCCGCAATGGCTCGAAGGTTTGCTTGAGCAACTGCGCCAATGCATCGCTGTCCACGCCGGCCACATCCCCCACCAGCACCCCGCGCAGCGTGCTCAGCTTGCCGGCCAGGCGCAGATGGGTCAGCAACCGGTCGATGCGATATATCGGCTCGTTGACGTCTTCGATGAACAGAATGATCCCGTCAGCATCGATTTCAAAAGGTGTGCCCAGGGTCGAGGCAATCATCGACAGATTACCGCCCAGCAAACGCCCATGAGCGATGCCCGGCTCGATCGTAGTCAAAGGGTACGCCACCGGGTGCGCCAACAGGCTTCCAGCGTTCAACTGGCCTCTGAGCAGGCTGAGCAACGAAGACTCGGTAGGTTGTTGCTTGTTCCCCAGCAGATCGGCGTTGAGCATCGGACCGTGAAAGGTCACGAACCCTGCATAACGGCTGATGGCCAGGTGCAGCGCCGTAATGTCGCTATAGCCGACAAACGGCTTGGCATTGCGCCGCAGCAACTCAAAGTCGATCCGGTCCAGCAGGCGCGGGCTGCCGTAGCCGCCACGCAGGCAGAGAATCGCATCAATGGCCGGATCGCCAAACGCCTCATGCAGATCCTTCAGGCGAACGTCGTCACTGCCGGCGAGGTAGCCGTCTTTCTCCAGGACGCCCGGAAAAATCCGCAGCGAATACCCGCGTGCACGCATCCATTGAAAAGCCTTTTCGGTATCCAGTGCCGCCGGGCCTGCCGGCGCAATGACACCGATCAGCCCCTCGGCAGGTAATGCCGGAACCGGGGCGTGCTCGGAAATAACGGGGGTCGAGCGAGTGGTCATCCGTGATTCTCCCTGTGTGAATGCTTCAGCACACAGTAGTCAGGAACGGGGATAAACAGAAGAGGTTCAGCTGTCCCGCAGAGTGCAGGAAAAAACCGAGTGTGACGTGGTACCGAGTAGCTTTTAAACAAAAATGCCCGCAAGGCTCACGCCTTGCGGGCATTTCAGATCAGGACGACATCAACTCGGCCTTGACCAGTTTCGCCTGCTCGTCGGCGTGATACGAGGAACGTACCAGCGGGCCGGAGGCGACGTTCTTGAAGCCCATCTTGTAACCTTCCTCGGCGAACCAGGCGAAGGTGTCCGGGTGCACGAAACGCTGCACCGGCAAGTGGCTACGGGACGGTTGCAGGTACTGGCCCAGAGTCAGCATGTCGATATCGTGTTCGCGCATGCGCTTCATGACTTCGATAACTTCCTCGTCGGTCTCGCCCAGACCCAGCATCAGGCCGGACTTGGTCGGAATGTGCGGCATCATCTGCTTGAACTTCTGCAGCAGGGTCAGCGACCACTGATAGTCCGAACCCGGACGTGCAGCCTTGTACAGGCGCGGCACGGTTTCCAGGTTGTGGTTGAACACATCAGGCGGCTCGGCGGCGGTGATGGCCAGCGCCACGTCCATCCGGCCACGGTAGTCCGGAACGAGGGTCTCGAGCTGCACGTTCGGCGACAGCTTGCGGATTTCGCGGATGCAGTCGGCGAAGTGCTGAGCACCGCCGTCACGCAGGTCATCACGGTCTACCGAGGTGATCACCACGTACTTCAGTTTCAGGTCGGCGATGGCGATGGCCAGGCTTTCCGGTTCGTTGACGTCCAGCGGCTTCGGACGACCGTGGCCAACGTCGCAGAACGGGCAGCGACGGGTGCAGATGTCGCCCATGATCATGAAGGTTGCGGTGCCACCGGAGAAGCATTCGCCGAGGTTCGGGCAGGAAGCTTCTTCGCAGACGCTGTGCAACTTGTGTTTGCGCAGCAGGGCCTTGATACGGTCGACTTCCGGGGAAACCGGGATGCGCACGCGAATCCAGTCAGGCTTTTTCGGCAATTCGGTGGTTGGAATGATCTTCACCGGGATACGCGCAACCTTTTCGGCGCCGCGCAGCTTTACGCCAGCTTCCACTTTGGCACGCGGGGCCGGGCGCTCGGTAACATCCAGCGTCGGGATCATGGTTTGCACAGCGTCTTGCGCAGTAGTCATATCAGTCGATTCCGCCCGTTAGGGTCGTCTGCTCAGCATAGTCGAGGTGTTTGACGAGCTGCGCACGCAGCCGGGCACTTACCTCGGCAAATTCAATCGGCCCGGTGTGATCGCGCAGCTGGGTCATGGCCAGCCCGGCGTATCCACAGGGGTTAATCCGGCGAAATGGCGCAAGATCCATATCCACGTTCAAGGCCAGGCCATGAAAGGAGCAACCGTGGCGGATCCGCAGACCCAGAGAAGCAATTTTTGCACCGTTGACGTAGACGCCCGGTGCATCGGCCTTGGCCACGGCGGTGACGCCATAGCTGGCCAGCAGTTCGATCAGGCACTGTTCCATCCGGCTGACCAGGTCGCGCACGCCGAAACCCAGCTTGCGCACATCCAGCAGCAGATACGCCACCAACTGACCCGGGCCGTGGTAAGTCACTTGACCGCCACGATCGACCTGCACCACCGGAATATCGCCCGGAAGCAGCAGATGCTCAGCCTTGCCGGCCTGCCCCTGGGTGAAAACCGGTGGGTGCTCGACCAGCCAGATCTCGTCGGCGCGGTCGCTGCCGCGCTCGTTGGTAAACCGTTGCATGGCATGCCAGACCGGCTCGTAAGCCAGCTGGCCGAGCTCGCGAAAGCCCAGCGGTTCGGACATCACAGCACCATGTGCACGAAGCCGGTGGCCCGCAGTTCACTGTTGATGTTGTACAGCTGGTCCTGGTCGGTCGCGACGATGTGTAACTGAATCGTCGTGTACTTGCCATTGGTGCTTTGGCGTTCGTCCACACGGTCATGATTGATCGTCGCGTGCTTCTTGACGATTTCGATGATCTTGTCTTTGTTGCCCACACCGGTATCGCTGATCACCTTAACCGGGTAGTCAACGTTGGGGAATTCGATCTTGGGCGCCTTTACTTCAGTATCGGTCATGGCGTAACGGCCTCGTAAGCGTAAGCCGTGGCAACGGACATGGTCCCGCTCTGGATTGGAACGGGGCCATGCAGGTCCACACTAATTCAGTTGAACAAGCCGTAGAAGAATAGACGGATGCTATCCCACATGCGGCGGAAGATACCACCTTGGTCGACCGCGTCCAGCGCGATCAGATCAGCGCTGTGCACGACCTTGTCGTCCAGTTTCACTTCGACTTTACCAATCACGTCGCCCTTGGCGATCGGCGCGACCAGTTGCGGGTTCATGGTCATGCTGGCAGCGAGCTTTTTCAGCTGGCCTTTTGGCAAAGTCATGGTCAGGTCTTCAGCCAGGCCGGCTTTGACCTGGTTGGTGGTGCCCTTCCAGACTGGAGCCTGAGCCAGCTCGGCGCCTTTCTGATAGAAGGTCTGGGTTTCGAAGAAGCGGAAACCGTAGGTCAGCAGCTTCTGGGTTTCAGCAGCGCGAGCGCTTTCGCTGTTGGTGCCGAATACCACGGCGATCAGGCGCATGCCATCACGTACCGCCGAGGACACCATGCAATAGCCGGCTTCTTCGGTGTGACCGGTTTTCAGACCGTCAACGGTCTTGTCACGCCACAGCAGCAGGTTGCGGTTGGGTTGCTTGATGCCGTTCCAGAAGAACTCTTTCTGCGAGTAGATCGCATAGTGAGCCGGGTCTTCGTGGATGATCGCACGCGCCAGAATGGCCATGTCGTGAGCCGTGGAATAGTGCTCAGGGTTTGGCAGACCGGTCGGGTTCATGAAGTGGCTGTTGTTCATGCCCAGGTCGGCAACAGTCTTGTTCATGAGGTCGGCGAACGCGTCTTCGCTGCCGGCGATGTGCTCGGAGAGCGCGACGCTGGCGTCGTTGCCCGACTGGATGATGATGCCGTGCAGCAGGTCGCTGACCGTGACCTGCGAGCCGACCTTGATGAACATCCGCGAACCGCCGGTGCGCCAGGCGTTCTCACTGACGGTCACCGGATCGTTTTCACCGATCTGGCCGCGACGGATTTCCAGGGTCGCAATGTACGCTGTCATCAGCTTGGTCAGGCTGGCTGGCGGCAGACGCTGGTCACCGTTGTTCTCGACCAGCACGTTGCCGCTGCTGGCGTCCATGAGCACATAGGATTTAGCGGCCAGTTGTGGTGGCGACGGCATCATCTCGACCGCAAAAGCGGCGGGTGAGAGGAGCAGCGGGACTAGCAGGCACAGGCGTTTGGCAAAGGTGGTGATGTTCATCCGTCTCTCGAAATCGCTAATGGAAACTGCCCTAAGGGCAAAACTAATCAGACAACCTGCTTGGCTCTCTACGAAAACTGCGGGTTATCGCGTGTTCAGTTGTTCACTCTCTAACCCTTGCCGGGCTTTTATTGTTCAACGAGCCAACAACTCAGGCTCACCCCCCAAACCGCAAGTGAACCTTGAATCAGGAATTGCTTATTCAGCCGTCACCAGGCTCGGCGAACCGAGATTGGCCAGGCGCACGCTGTTTTGCACTTGCGCGATTTCACCCTGCGAGCCGATTGGCCCCAAGCGAACCCGATGCAGTGTCTGTTGGTTGCGCACGATCGAGCTGATGAACACCGGAGCGCTCACCATCCCGCTCAACTTCGATCTCAGGAGTTCTGCAGCGTCCGGGTTGGCGAACGCGCCCACCTGCAGATACTGGCCAGAGGCTGGTACAGAAGCGTTTTTTTTTGCATCGAGCTGCACCGGCACAACGGCCGCGGCATGTTGCTGCGGCGGTGGCGTCCATTGCTCGACGGTGCCGGCCGACGCGGTAATCACCGGTGCGCTATTTTGCGCGACTTGCGGCTCGTTGAGCATCAACGGCGCAGGTCGGCCTTTTGCCGCCCACCACTCTTGCGGGTCGATGCCTTCAACCTTGACCCGCGCAGTGCCAATCTCGGCATACCCGAGTTTCTTGGCCGCGGCGTAGGACAAGTCGATGATGCGATCCGAATAGAACGGCCCACGGTCATTGACCCGCAGGATCACGCTCTTGTTGTTGTCCAGGTTGGTCACCCGAACATAGCTGGGCAATGGCAGGGTCTTGTGTGCGGCACTCATGCCGTACAGGTCATACACTTCGCCGTTGGCGGTGTTCTGCCCGTGAAACTTGGTGCCATACCAGGACGCCGTGCCCGAAGCGACATAACGCTTGGATTCGGCCAGCGGAAAGTAGGTCTTGCCCAGCACGGTATACGGGTTGGCCTTGTACGGGCCGGTGTGCAGGGTCGGCGTGGCATCGGGAATCCGCGAAATGTCCACATCCCACCACGGCGCACCGTCTTTGTGGGCACGGTTGATATCCAGGCCTGGTGTCGCGCGTACCGCGGTCGTGTATTTTTGTTGCGGTGCACGACTGGTCGAACAGCTGACCACGAGCAACGACAACGCGGCGAAAGCCACCAGCTTCAGGGGTTTGCGGATTGGCGATTCCAGCATTACTTGACGCCCCGTGCTTGGACCAGCATTTCAGACAACTGATGTACAGCCATGGCGTACATCACGCTGCGGTTATAACGCGTAATCGCGTAAAAATTCTTCAGGCCCATCCAGTATTCAGGGCCATTGTCACCTTCCAGCCTGAAAGCCGTGACCGGCATATCATCGCGCAGCGCATCATGACTCGACCAGCCCAACGCTCGCAACTCCCCGACGGTTTTCGTCGGTTCGATGCCGGTAGTCAGACCGTCGTCGACCTGATCGCCGCGCACATCGGCCCGGCTGACCACCGGTTCGCCTGCCTCCCAGCCGTGACGCTTGAAATAGCTGGCAACGCTGCCGATGGCATCAATCGGATTGGTCCAGATATTAATGTGGCCATCACCGTCGAAATCCACCGCATAGGCGCGAAAGCTGCTCGGCATGAACTGCGGCAAGCCCATGGCGCCGGCGTACGAGCCTTTAAGCGTCAGCGGGTCGACCTGCTCTTCACGCGCCAGCAGCAGGAACTCACGCAATTCCTTGCGGAAGAATTCTGCACGTGGAGGGTAGTCGAAACTGAGGGTCGACAACGCGTCGATCACCCGATAATTACCGGTATTTCGGCCGAAAAAGGTTTCAACGCCGATGATCGAGACGATCACCTGCGCCGGAACGCCGTATTCCCGCTCGGCGCGGGCCAGCGCCGCTTCGTGCTGACGCCAGAAATCCACGCCCCGGGCGATCCGCGCGTCGGTCAGGAACATCGGGCGATATTCCTTCCATTGCTTGACCCGCTCGGCCGGTCGGGAGATCGCGTCGAGAATCGATTGCTTGCGCTCGGCCTCGCGGAACACGCCCATCAGCTGTTCACCGGCAAAACCATAGTCGCGGGTCATTTCACCGACGAATTCGGCCACTTGGGGCGAGCCTTCATAATCGCCGGCCAGCGCTTCCTGCGCTGCACCAAGGATGCTTACCAGGCCGACCCACGGAGCGTATCGAGTCGCCCAGCCACGCATTACTTGCATTGAAATCTTCACCTTATTCAAACCTGTGCGATCCACTTACGATGGGTATGGATCGACATCAAAACCCCAAACGCTGACAGCAGCGTCACCAGCGAAGTTCCGCCGTAGCTAATGAACGGCAACGGCACCCCCACCACCGGCAACAGGCCACTGACCATACCGATGTTGACGAAAACATAAACAAAAAACGTCATGGTCAGGCTGCCGGCGAGCAATTTGCCGAACAAAGTCTGCGCCTGGGCGGTAATCACCAGCCCACGGCCAATCAACAGCAGGTAAATCAGCAGCAAGGCGCAAATGCCCACCAGACCGAACTCTTCGCCCATCACCGCAATGATGAAGTCGGTGTGGCTTTCCGGCAGAAAGTCCAGGTGCGACTGGGTGCCCAGCAGCCAGCCTTTACCAAACACGCCGCCGGAACCGATGGCGGCCTTGGACTGAATGATGTTCCAGCCGGTGCCGAGCGGATCGCTCTCCGGGTCGAGGAAGGTCAGGATCCGCTGCTTCTGGTAGTCATGCATGATGAAGAACCACATCGCGACCGCCACCGGCACGGCTGCCGCGACCACGCTGAGGATCCAGCGCCAGCGCAGGCCACCCATGAACAGTACGAAAGCACCGCCCGCAAGGATCAGCAGCGACGTGCCGAGGTCCGGCTGACGCACGATCAGGATGAACGGCAAGCCGATCAGGAACAGACTGACTCCGACATGCTTGAGTTGCGGTGGCAACGTGCGCTTGGACAGGTACCAGGCAATCGTCGCCGGCATCAGGATCTTCATGAATTCCGAGGGCTGGAAGCGAATCACCCCGGGAATGTTGATCCAGCGCGTCGCGCCCATGGCGTTGTGGCCCATCACGTCCACCACTACCAGCAAGATCACCCCGAGCACATAGCCCAGCGGCACCCAACGCGCCATGAAACGCGGTTCGAACTGGGCGATGACGATCATCGACACCAGGCCGATCCCGAACGACGTCGCTTGTTTGGCCAGCAGGTCCCAGCTCTTGCCGCTCGCCGAATACAGCACGAACAGGCTGCCGGCCGCGAGGATCAGCAGCAGGATCAGCAAGGGGCCATCGATGTGCAGGCGTTGCAACAGCGTCGCGCGGCGACGCATCACATCCTCACTGGAGAGGATGCGATCAAAATTACTCTTCACGGGCCGTAGCCTCCGCGCTGATAGGGCTGTCGTACTCGGGTTTGAGTCGGCCGTCCAGGCCCAGGAGCCAGGCATCCATGACTTGCCGCACCACAGGCGCCGCGACACCGGAGCCGGACTCACCGTTCTCGACCATCACCGCCACGGTGATTTTCGGGTTGTCGGCCGGCGCAAAGCCGACGAACAAGGCGTGGTCGCGGTGGCGTTCCTGAACCTTGGAGCGGTCGTACTTCTCGCCCTGTTTGATCGCGACTACCTGGGCGGTACCCGACTTGCCGGCAATCCGGTATTGCGAGCCGATCGCCGCTTTACGTGCGGTGCCGCGGGCACCGTGCATCACTTGCTGCATGCCGTGATTGACCTTGGTCCAGTCCGACGCGTCACGCAGAACAATGTCCGGCATCGGGTTCGGGTCCTGCGGCTTTTGGCCTTCGATGGTTTTCGCCAGGTGCGGACGGTTCCACTTGCCCTTGTTGGCGACCAGCGCCGTGGCCTGGGCCAACTGCAACGGGGTGGACTGCATGTAGCCCTGGCCGATCCCCAGAATCAGCGTTTCACCCGGGAACCACGCCTGACGTCGGGTCGCGCGTTTCCATTCGCGGGACGGCATCAGCCCCGGCGACTCTTCGAACATGTCCAGCGAGACCTTCTGGCCGATACCGAACTTGCCCATATAGGCCGCCAACCGATCGATCCCCAGCTTGTGCGCCAGGTCGTAGAAGTAGGTGTCGTTGGAACGCATGATCGCCGTGTCCAGATCCACATAGCCGTCGCCGGTGCGGTTCCAGTTACGGTATTTGTGATCGTAGTTGGGCAGCATGTAGTAACCCGGGTCGAAAACCCGGGTCGAGGCCGTCACGACGCCAGAGTCCAGCCCGGCAATTGCCACGGCCGGCTTGATGGTCGAACCCGGCGGATACAGACCGCGCAGCACGCGGTTGAACAGTGGCCGGTCGATCGAGTCACGCAACTCGGCGTAGGCCTTGAAGCTGATGCCGGTCACGAACAGGTTCGGGTCAAAACTCGGCTGGCTGACCATTGCCAGCACTTCGCCAGTGTTCGGGTCCAGCGCCACTACCGCACCACGGCGCCCACCCAATGCGGCTTCGGCGGCTTCCTGCAGCTTGATGTCCAGGCTCAGGACGATGTCCTTGCCGGGGATCGGATCGGTACGCTTGAGCACCCGCAATACGCGGCCACGGGCGTTGGTCTCGACTTCTTCGTAACCGACCTGACCGTGCAATTCCGGCTCGTAAAAGCGCTCGATGCCGGTTTTGCCAATTTGATGAGTACCGCTGTAAGCCACCGGATCCAGAGTCTTCAGCTCTTTCTCGTTGATCCGCCCCATATACCCGACCGAGTGCGCAAAATGCGGACCCTGCGGATAGTGACGTACCAACTGCGCAACCACTTCGACGCCTGGCAGGCGGAACTGATTCACCGCGATCCGGGCGATCTGCTCTTCTGTCAGCTCGAACAGGATCGGCACCGGCTCGAACGGTCGGCGCCCCTGCTTCATGCGTTTTTCGAAGACCGCACGATCTTCAGGCGTCAGTTGCAGCACTTCAACGATGACATCGAGCACTTGCTTCCAGTCGCCCGAACGTTCGCGGGTCATGCTCAGACTGAAGCTGGGCCGGTTATCGGCCACCACCACGCCATTACGGTCATAGATCAGCCCGCGAGTCGGCGGAATCGGCTGAACGTGAACGCGGTTGTTTTCCGACAGCGTCGAGTGGTACTCGTACTGAATCACTTGCAGGAAATACAGCCGCGCGATCAGCACGCCGATCAGCGTGACCACCGCAATTGCCCCGAACACGACCCGGCCGCGCACCAGACGGGCGTCTTTCTCGTGGTCCTTGATGCGGATCGGCTGAGACATGGGGGCGCTGAACTACTTGTGGTAAGGGTGCCCGGACAGCACGGTCCAGGCGCGATACAACTGTTCACCAATCAGAATCCGCACCAGCGGGTGCGGCAAGGTCAGTGGCGACAGCGACCAGCGCTGATCAGCCCGTGCACAAACTTCCGGCGCCAGCCCTTCGGGGCCGCCGACCATGAAGTTCACCGTGCGCGAGTCCAGCCGCCAGCGGTCGAGCTCGACCGCCAGTTGCTCGGTGCTCCAGGGCTTGCCGTGAACTTCGAGGGTGACGATGCGCTCGTTCGGGCCGACCTTGGCCAGCATGGCTTCGCCCTCCTGGCGAATGAAGCGCGCCACGTCAGCGTTCTTGCCACGGGTGTTGAGCGGTATTTCCACCAGTTCCAGCGCCAGCTCGGAAGGAAGACGCTTGGCATATTCATGCCAGCCTTCTTCCACCCACTTGGGCATGCGTGAACCGACGGCGATCAGACGCAGTCGCACAGCGAACCCTTATTGCTGGTCTTTGTTGAGCTTGGTGAAATGCTCGTGGCCGACTTCAGGGCTGTGGTGCTTGCCATCGGTGGCACGGCTCAGCTCGGCACCTTCCCACAGACGCTCCAGGTCGTAGAACTGGCGGGCCGAGGCGGTCATCATGTGTACGATGACATCGTCCATGTCCAGCAGTACCCAGTCACTGTCGCCCTTGCCTTCTTCACCCAGCGGCTTGACGCCTTGGGCCTTGACCGCCTCGCGGACCTTATCCAGCATCGCGCCGATCTGACGGTTGGAAGTACCTGTAGCGATGATCATGAAGTCAGTGATGCTCTGCTTTTCACGAACGTCGATCACCAGAATGTCCTGGGACTTGACGTCTTCCAGAGCCGCTACGGCGACCTTGACCAGCTCTTCGCCGACGAGTGCCGGGCCGGTTTCAGCCGCTACTGGCAGCGGGGCGCTCTTGAACGAACCTTTGCGCTTTACTTTAGTTACGTCTTTGTCAGTCATATAAAACTCGTTTTGCTCGTATGTTCGGGCGCTTCAATACACGTTGTTGCCACGTGCCTCAAAGCACTCCTATTCAGTTCGACGCACGGTAAAGTCCGTGCGCATCGATATAGGCCAGGACCGCGTCGGGCACCAGGAAACGTACCGACTTACCGCTGGCCAGCAGTTGACGGATCTGGGTGGCGGATACCGCGAGCGGCGTCTGCCAGACGAATGCAATCTGTCCGCTCGACCCTTTGAGGGCCAGCGGGTCGCTCACCGAGCGCGCTGCCAGCAGGTTGCGCAAGGCATCCGGCGGTTCGCTGTCGGCATCCGGGCGTTGCAGCACCAGGATGTGGCAATGCTGGAGCAACTCTTCCCAGCGGTGCCAAGTGGGCAGGCCGCAAAATGCGTCCCAGCCCAAAAGTAGAAACAACTGGTCATCAGCGGCGAGTTCCGCACGCATCAGTTCCAGGGTGTCGATAGTGTAGGACGGCTTGTCGCGTTTGAGCTCGCGGTCATCCACTACCAACGGTGCTATACCGGCCACCGCGCGCTCGACCATCGCCAGACGGTCCTGCGCCGAAACCTGCGGCGTATCCCGATGCGGCGGCCTGGCGCTGGGCGTCAGGCGCAACTCATCGAGAGCCAGTGATTCAGCCACTTCCAGTGCACTGCGCAAATGGCCGATGTGCACCGGATCGAAGGTCCCGCCCAGGACGCCAATGCGCCGAGGGCCGGTTTCACTGGCGGTCACTGCGGCGCTCTGGCCGAGATCGCCCAAGTCAGACCGGCTCCTGGCCGCGCAACTGGCCATCACCGACCACGATGTACTTCTCGCAGGTCAGACCTTCGAGGCCCACCGGGCCGCGGGCGTGCAGCTTATCAGTAGAAATGCCAATCTCGGCACCCAATCCGTATTCGAAGCCATCGGCAAAGCACGTCGGCGTGTTGATCATCACTGAGGCCGAGTCGACTTCAGCCACGAAACGCCGGGTTTCACCCTGGTGTTCGCTGACGATCGAGTCGGTGTGGTGCGAGCCGTAATGGTTGATGTGCTCGATCGCCTGGTCCAGGCCGTCGACTACCAGGATCGACAGAATCGGTGCCAGGTATTCGGTGCTCCAGTCTTCTTCGGTCGCGGCCACGACGTCGATGATCGCCCGGGTGCGTTCGCAACCGCGCAGTTCGACGCCTTTTTCGCGAAACTGTTCAGCCATCGCCGGCAGGAACGCCTTGGCGACCGCTTGATCGACCAACAGGGTTTCCATCGCGCCACAGATGCCGTAACGGTAGGTCTTGGCGTTGAACGCAATGCGCTGGGCCTTCGGCAACTCGGCGTGGGCACTGACATACACATGACAGATGCCGTCCAGGTGCTTGATCACCGGCACTCGAGCGTCGCGACTGACCCGTTCGATCAGGCCCTTGCCGCCACGCGGTACGATTACGTCGACGTACTCGGGCATGGTGATCAGTGCGCCAACGGCAGCGCGGTCGGTGGTTTCGACCACTTGCACCACGGCCGCCGGCAAACCGGCTTCAGCCAGACCGCGCTGAATGCAGGCAGCAATCGCACGATTGGAATGAATGGCCTCGGAACCACCGCGCAGGATGGTTGCGTTACCCGACTTCAAGCACAGGCTCGCGGCATCGATGGTCACGTTTGGCCGCGACTCATAGATGATCCCGACCACGCCCAGCGGCACGCGCATCTTGCCGACCTGAATACCCGACGGCCGGTAACTCATGTCGCGGATCGAGCCGACCGGGTCAGGCAGCGCCGCCACCTGACGCAAACCGACGATCATGCCGTCAATGCGTGCGGGGGTCAGGGCCAGACGTTCGAGCATGGCCGGCTCAAGCCCATTGGCCCGGCCTGCGGCCAGATCCAGCTCATTGGCGGCGGTCAACTCGGCGCGAGCGTTATCCAAAGCGCTGGCGGCAGCCAGCAGGGCGCGGTTTTTCTGCCCGGTACTGGCACGGCCGATCACGCGGGAAGCATCGCGGGCAGCGCGACCCAAACGGGTCATGTAGTCAAGAACGGACTCAGTCATGGTCTCTGTGGTCTTGGCAAAGAGGAAAGCGGCAGATTATAGCTGTCGCGCGCTCCTACTAACAGCAGTGACGGGCGGATGGTCGAAATGGGCAGTGTTCAGCCTCGATTAAGTCCGCAGTTGTTATCATTCCGTCATATTTACCTGATCTCTTCGGCCGCCATGCCTATTTTGACCACAGCGAAGTTGCCAAAAGCCCTGCCCGACAGCTTTTTCAACCGTGACGCTCAGCTGCTTGCCTGTGAATTGCTGGGTAAAGTGATCCGCCATCGCGTCGGCGACCTGTGGCTTTCGGCGCGGATTATCGAGACCGAAGCCTATTACTGCGAAGAAAAAGGCAGCCACGCCTCTCTCGGCTATACAGAAAAACGTAAGGCTTTGTTTCTGGATGGTGGCCACATCTATATGTATTACGCCCGTGGTGGTGATTCGCTGAACTTCAGCGCCCGCGGGCCGGGCAATGCGGTGCTGATCAAATCGGCTTACCCGTGGGTCGATGAAATCTCCGGCCCGGCGAGCCTGGCGCAGATGCTGCTGAACAACCCCGACGCCAAGGGCCGACCGCGCCCCTCGCAAAAGCTCTGCGCCGGTCAGACCTTGCTGTGCAAGGCGCTGGGCCTGAAAGTACCGATTTGGGATGCCAAGCGCTTCGATCATGAAATACTGTTTGTCGAAGACGTCGGTGCACCTCCCCCACATGTCATCCAGAGCACACGCCTGGGGATTCCTCACGGCCGCGACGAACACCTGATGTACCGCTTCGTCGACGGCGCTTACGCATCCTACTGCACCCGGAACCCCCTGCGACGCGGTCAGGTCGAAAACCGCGACTATTTCCTGCTTCCCTGAATAGCGCTGCGGCTAGCAGCAAAAAACCCGACTGTGGGAGCGAGCCTGCTCGCTCCCACAGTTCATTTGATGATTTGATGGAGTTGTATGTATGGGCCCATGGCTCGATAGCCTGACCGTCTGGTTGACGGCAAATCCGCAATGGCTGGCGGTGGCGGTATTCATAGTGGCCTGCGTTGAGTGCCTGGCAATTGTCGGGCTGATCGTGCCCGGCATCGTGTTGCTGTTTGCCATCACGGTGCTGGCCGGCAGCGGCGCGCTGTCGCTGGGCGAAACGCTGCTGCTGGGTTTCCTTGGCGGCCTGTTCGGCGATCTGCTGTCGTACTTCCTGGGCAGGCACTTCCACCAGAACATTCGGCGCTTGCCAGGACTGCGCCACCATCCGGAATGGATCAACGGCGCCGAAAACTATTTCCAGCGCTATGGCATCGCGAGCTTATTGGTCGGACGCTTTATCGGCCCTTTGCGCCCGATGCTGCCAATGGTTGCCGGGATGTTCGACATGCCCTTTGCGCGCTTCTTTGCAGTCAGCTTGCTGGCGGGCGCCGGCTGGTCGGTGGCCTACCTGCTGCCGGGTTGGGCCACGGGCGCGGCGATTCGCCTGCCGCTGCCGGAAGGTTTCTGGCCTCAAGCCGGTCTGATAGCCGGTAGCATCGCGGTATTGGTGGGCCTGAGCATCAACAGCAGTTTGCGCGGTCATCGCCAGGCCACCGCACTGATTGCCAGCCTGAGCCTGCTGATACTCGGCGGACTGTTTATTGGATACCCGCACCTGAGCGCCTTCGATCAAGGCTTGATGACGCTGGTTCAAGAACACCGCAGCCCGGCGCTGGATGAAATCGCGGTAATGCTCACCCAGGTCGGCGATTTCAAAAACATGTTTGTGATCAGCGCGGTGCTGACGATCCTGCTACTGATCACACGCCAATGGCGGCACATGATCTTCGCGGGCTGCACGCTGCTGATCACCGCGCTGCTGAACACCGGAACCAAGAACCTGTTCGCCCGGATGCGCCCGGAAGTACTGACCGACCCACTGTCCAGCTACAGCATGCCCAGTGGTCATGCGTCAGGTTCGTTTGCGTTGTTCCTGACCCTCGCAGTGCTGGCCGGCCGAGGCAAACCTCAGCGCATGCGCCTGACCTGGTTGCTGCTCGGTTGCTTGCCGGCAGCGGCCATCGCCCTGTCGCGGGTTTATCTCGGCGCACACTGGCCAACCGATATAACCGCCGGCGCGATGCTGGCGGCGTGCGTGTGTGCTGCCAGCCTGGCCGTGACCCAGCGCCAGACACCCTTGAGCCCTATGCCGGCCAAGGTCTGGTGGTCGGTGTTGCCGGTAATGCTGGCATTGTTCGGGTTCTTCGCGCTGTGGCACTTGCCTCATACAATGCAGCGGTATGCCTACTGACAAGCATTAGGCAAACAACTCGCCCTGCAACTCGTCCAGCAACGCCTGAATCGCATCCAGGCGCTGCTGCGGGTTGTCGAGTTGCAGCAGTTCGATCTTGTCCACTTCAGAAAATGGCAGCAGGTACGCCAATTGATTGGCCAGTGACTGTTGCCCGGCCGCGTCGGCGCCCATGTTCAACGCTTCGACCATCGGGTGTTCGGCCAAGGCCTTGAGCAGCGCGACCAGGTCGGCGTCTTCGTCCTGTAGCGGTTGCTCCGGCTCGTCCTCCAGCCACTCGACGTCAGCGACGGTCAACTGATCGCGCTGAGTCTCGGTGCGCAGCACGTGGAAACGCCGCCCGCCCTGCACCCGGATACCCAGCAGACCATTATCCTGCTGCTTGAAATCGGTAATCAGCGCTTCGCATCCCACCAGCGCGTAGCCCTCCGGGGCAATGCCGACTTCTTCGCCATCGAGGATGCACACCACGCCGAAGCCACCGCCCTGTTTCATGCAGCGGCTGATCATGTCCAGATAGCGCGCCTCAAAAATCTGCAAGTCGAGGATGCAGCCAGGAAACAGCACCGTGTTCAGTGGAAAAAGCGGCAAGCTCATAGACATTTCCTTACACCACCATCGACACCGCCAACGGCAGGAACACCGCCGTGGCCACGCCCATCAGACTCATCGCCAGCGCCGCGAAGGCGCCGCACTCTTCACTTTCCTGCATCGCCACCGCAGTCCCGACGGCGTGGGCGGTCATACCCAGCGCCATGCCGCGGGCTTCAGGGCTGTGCACGCCGAGCCGGTTCAACAGGCTCGGGCCGAAAATGGCGCCAATCACCCCGGTGATCAACACGAACACCGCCGCCAGCGCCGCCACTCCGCCAATCTGCTCGGCCACCAGCATGGCAATTGGCGAGGTGACCGATTTGGGCGCCATGGTCATCAGGATCATGTGCTCGGCGCCAAACCACCAACCCAGCAGCACGCCCATGCCGGTGGCAACCACACCACCTATCACCAGCGTAGTAAATATCGGCCAGAACAGTTGCCGAATCCGCCGCAGGTTCAGGTAGAGCGGCACCGCCAGTGCAACGGTTGCCGGCCCCAGCAGAATGCTGAGGATCTCGGTGCTTTTGCGGTATTCGGTATACGTCAGGCCGCACGCGAGCAACACGCCGATCACCAGCAGCATCGATACCAGCACGGGCTGCAGGAAGATCCAGCGGGTTTTCTCGAAGACCGCCAACACCAGTTGATAGGCGCCCAACGTAACGCCGATACCGAACAACGGGTGATGAATCACTGCCGCCAGCGCACCCTGCCAGTCGAAGATCATCACGACTCCTCCGAGCGCACGGCGTGGCGCTTGATCAGCCGTTGCATCAAGACTCCGGCGAACGCCATGGACAGCAGCAGCGACAACACCAGTGCGCCAACGATGGCCCAGAAATCCGCCGCGATATCGGCGGCGTATACCATCACGCCCACCGCTGGCGGCACCAGCAGCAAGGGCAAATAACGCAGCAGGCTGCCAGCCGCCAGGCTCAGGGGTTCAGCCACTTCGCCACGAATGACCAGGAACCCCAGCAGCAGCAACAGGCCGATAATCGGCCCTGGCAGCACCGGCAATAACAAATGGTTGAGGGCCGTGCCGAGCAATTGAAACAGCACCAGCCAGGTCAGGCCACGTAGCAACATCCGTCATCTCCAGCAAAACTCGTCCCCACAAGCGGGCCGGACATTATAAGCATGGCACTCGCTATGCATGGGTATTCGCCAAAGGTATGGAAGCTTGACCGGACCTAATCGCCATGATGATCTAAAGTGGTTGTTCCGGGGCCAACCCCCCACCTGAAAAAACTATAAAACCGATGAACCCAAGGAGAGTCTCAATGCCCTATGTTCCCGTTGCAGAGCTCAAAGATTATGTCGGCAAGGAACTCGGACGTTCCGAATGGCTCACGATCGATCAGGACCGCATCAACCTGTTCGCTGAAGCTACAGGCGATTATCAGTTCATCCACGTTGACCCGGTAAAAGCCGCACAAACCCCGTTTGGCAGCACGATCGCCCACGGTTTCCTGTCGCTGTCACTGATCCCGAAGCTGATGGAAGACATCCTGGTCCTGCCGCAAGGCTTGAAGATGGTCGTCAATTACGGCCTGGACAGCGTGCGTTTCATTCAACCGGTGAAGGTCGACTCCAGAGTCCGGCTCAAGGTCGAACTGAGCGACGTCACCGAAAAGAAACCCGGCCAATGGCTGCTCAAGGCCACCGCCACGCTGGAAATCGAAGGCCAGGAAAAACCGGCGTATATCGCTGAACCGTTGTCGCTGGCGTTCGTTTAACACCCGCCGGATGCGAAGCAGTTCCTGCTGTTTCGCACCGCGTCTCTATATATCAGACACATAGCTGCGGCATACTCCCTCGCCTAATTGCCCGGATCCCGCTATGCGCTCACTTGCACCCCTTGCCCTGACCCTGTTGCTCACCGCGTGTGGTGATGGCGAATCGCTGTTGCCGCCCGACGCACGCCTGCCTGATGGCGGCCGCTATCGGGGTGATCTGGTCAATGGGTTGCTGCAAGGCCAGGGCCGGATCGACTACCCGAACGGCAGCTGGTACGCCGGTCAGTTCGACAAGGGTCAGTGGCACGGTCAGGGCGAATGGCACGGCAGTAACGGCGAGGTTTATCGCGGGGAGTTCCAGCAGGGGCTGTTCCATGGTCAGGGCACGCTGACCACCAACGGCAGCAGCTACACCGGCGGCTTCAAACTCGGGCGGCGCGACGGTGAAGGCACCCTCAAAGAAGATGGCATGACTTACCGTGGCGAGTTCAAGGCCGATCAGTATTCCGGCCTCGGCCGTCTCGAACTTGAAGACGGCAGCCAGTATCAGGGCCAGTTCGCCAACGGCAAACCCAACGGCGAAGGCCAGCGTGGCGATGCCAGCGGCAACCAGTTCACCGGTACTTTTGTCGACGGCCAACTGGAAGGCAACGGCACCTTCAGCAGTGCCGAGGGCGACAGCTACGTCGGTGGTTTCAAACAGAATCAGTTGAATGGCAAAGGCCGCTATGAGAACGCCGACGGCGACGTGTGGGTCGGCCAGTTCAAGGAAGGCGCGCTGAACGGAAAAGGCGAATTGATCGGCGCCGACAACAGCCACTATATCGGCCAATTCAGTGATTGGCGTTTCACCGGTCAAGGCCGTTTGAACCTGGCGGACGGTAGCTTCTACATCGGCGAGTTCGATAACGACAGCTATCAAGGGCACGGCACGCTGGTGCTGACGGATGGCACCGTGCAAAGCGGCGACTGGATCAATGGCCAGCGTGTACGCGATGCCAATGGCAAGTTGCTGCCAGACACCCTCGAGCTGGGGTTGCTGGCGCAAGGGCACCTGCTCGAAGACGCGCTGGCCAATGTGCCGGCCTCGACCCCGGCGATCGAGCTATACACCCTGACCGTCGGCGGCGACGGCAAGCAGAGCGTGTTTTTGCGCGAGTCCGATTACGTCAGCAACATGCTCGCCAGCCGCTTCGGCGCCTACGGCCAGATCCGCCTGGTCAACCATCGCGACCACCTCGGCGACCGGCCGATGGCCACGCGCGAGAACCTGCGCCGCGCCGCCCTGACCCTGGCCGAACGCAGCGGGCCGGAAGATCTGGTGTTCATCTACCTGACCAGCCACGGCACCCACGAACACGAACTGGTGCTCGACCAACCGCGCATGGAGCTGGCCGATTTGCCGGCTGACGAATTGGCCGCCGTCCTCGCGCCGCTGAAAAACCGCGACAAGATCATCGTGATTTCAGCCTGCTACTCCGGCGGTTTCATCCCGGCACTCAAAGACGAGCGCACACTGATCATGACCGCCTCGCGCGCCGACCGAGTGTCGTTCGGCTGCTCGGAGGAAGCTGACTTCACGTACTTCGGCGACGCGTTGTTCGTTCAGGCACTGAACCAGACCGACGATCTGGAGCAGGCATTCAAACTGGCCAAGGCCACAGTCGCCGAGCGTGAACTGGCAGACAGCTTCGAGGCCTCCGAACCACAGATCTGGGCGCCAAAAGGGGTGTTGGCGCATTGGCAATTACTGCGCAAGCAACAAGCACGCAAGGCACTGCAAAGTGCTGCTTTAACCAGCAAGGAAGCAAAGAGCAACTAAGCTGAAACAGTATCAAGGGGGAAACATTATGTACTTGACGCCTCAGCATGTATTGCTCGCTGGAGCCACCGGCCTGGTCGGTGAACACTTACTTGATCGGCTGCTCAACGAACCGACCATCAGCCGCGTACTGGCACCGTCACGCCGACCACTGGCGGAACATCCTCATCTGGAAAACCCGGTTGGCGATCCGGCGGTGCTTCTCCCCCAACTCAGTGGCCGCGTCGACATTGCCTACTGCTGCCTGGGCACGACGATCAAACAGGCCGGCTCCGAACAAGCCTTTCGCGCAGTCGATCTGGACCTGGTGGTGGCGTTCGCCAAACGTGCACGGGAAATGGGCGCACGGCACTTGATCGTGATCAGCGCCCTGGGGGCTGATCGCAGATCCTCGGTTTTCTACAACCGGGTCAAGGGCGAGATGGAATACGCATTGCGCGCACAGAACTGGCCGCAACTCACTATCTGCCGACCTTCCCTGCTACTGGGAGATCGCCTTGAACCGCGACTCGCCGAACAACTGGCAGGCCCGCTGTCCAAACTGATTCCCGGCAAATACCACGGCATCGAAGCCTGCCAACTGGCCCGCGCCATGTGGCGCCTGGCGCTGGAAGAACAGGATGGCTTGCGGATTGTCGAGTCGGATGAGTTGCGCAAACTCGGCAAGTAATTTCTCAGGTCAACACCAAACCTGTGGCGAGGGGGCTTGCCCCCGTTGGGTCGCGAAGCGGCCCCAATACTTGCCAACGCGATTCTTCAGGTAAATCAAATTGACCGGATTGCGGCGGCTTCGCCACCGAACGGGGGCAAGCCCCCTCGCCACAGGGATCGCGCGCCCCTTACAACCCGCCCGTAGCCTGAAACCCAACCCCTAACACTGTCAACACCGACAGCGGCAGCAGCAGCGTGTCGAGCAGCGCGCTGGCCGGCAGGTCGATGCCGGGGTAGCTCGGTGCTTCGGCGCCAAAATGATCCTTGGCGCAGCAACCGCCGTCCAGCGCGTACAGGTCAAGGCGCATCCCCGAGTACACCACTGGCGCGCCAGGCTTGGCCGCGTCCAATGTACGCGCGGTGGCGCAACCGCCCAATTGCAGGGCGAGCAGAAGACTCAATAGCTTATTCATCGCTGCTCAAATGGTGTTCGCCCCAACGCGGCAGCATGTCTTGCGGGATGTTCAACAGATTGAGAATCCGCGCCACGACAAAGTCCACCAGATCATCGATGGTCTGCGGCTGGTGATAGAAACCCGGTGAGGCCGGCAGAATGGTCACGCCCATGTTCGACAGCTTGAGCATGTTTTCCAGGTGAATGCTTGAGTAGGGCGCCTCGCGTGGCACCAGAATCAACTGCCGACGCTCTTTCAAGGTCACGTCGGCGGCGCGCTCGATCAGGTTGTTACAGGCGCCTGTGGCAATCGCCGACAAGGTCCCGGTCGAGCACGGCACCACCACCATCGCGGCTGGCGAACCGGAGCCCGAGGCCACGGGCGACATCCAGTCTTCCTTGCCATACACCCGAATCTGCCCGGCAGCCGCGCCAGTGTATTCAGTGAGGAAGGCCTGCATCATCTGCGGTTTCGGCGGCAGCGCGACGTCGGTCTCGGTCGCCATCACCAGTTGCGCCGCCTTGGAGATCAGGAAGTGCACCTCGCGGTCTTCGCGCACCAGGCAATCGAGCAGGCGCAAACCGTACTGGGCGCCGGAAGCGCCGGTCATGGCCAGTGTGATGCGATCCGGACCATTACTCATTTAAGCGCCTCGGCCAATTTGCCGTGCAGGCCGCCGAAGCCGCCGTTGCTCATGATCACCACGTGGGTGCCGGGCTTAGCCTGGCTCTTCACCTGCTCGATAATGCCATCCAGCGAGTCGCAGACCATAGATGGCACGGTGCACAGCGCAGCAACGGCGGGCAAGTCCCAGCCAAGGTTGGCCGGTGCGTACCAGATCACCTGATCGGCATCGACCACGCTTTCCGGCAAACCGTCACGGTGCGCGCCGAGCTTCATCGAGTTGGAACGCGGCTCGATGATCGCGATCAACGGTGCGTCGCCGATGCGTTTGCGCAGACCGTCAAGGGTGGTCGCAATGGCGGTCGGATGGTGAGCGAAGTCGTCGTAGATGGTGACACCGTGAACTTCAGCGACTTTTTCCATGCGGCGCTTGACGCTCTTGAACGCGCTCAAGGCAGCGATGCCCATACCCGGAACCACACCCACATGCCGTGCGGCTGCCAGAGTCGCCAAGGCGTTGGCAACGTTGTGCTGGCCAGTCATGTCCCACTCGACCACGCCTTGGGCGACGCCTTCGAACATCACTTCAAACTTCGAGCCGTCTTCGCTGAGCAACTTGACCTGCCACTGCCCGCCGGCGCCGGTGGTTTGCACCGGGGTCCAGCAACCCATTTCGATCACGCGTTGCAACGCAGGTTCGGTGGTCGGGTGGATCACCAGGCCTTCGCTCGGGATGGTCCGCACCAGGTGGTGGAACTGTCGTTCGATGGCCGGCAGATCGGGGAAGATGTCGGCGTGATCGAACTCAAGGTTATTGAGGATCGCAGTACGCGGACGGTAGTGAACGAATTTCGAACGTTTGTCGAAGAAAGCGCTGTCGTATTCATCGGCTTCGATCACGAAGAACGGCGTGTCACCCAGACGTGCCGATACCGAGAAGTTCTGCGGCACGCCGCCGATCAAAAAGCCCGGGCTCATGCCGGCGTGTTCCAGCACCCAGGCGAGCATGCTGCTGGTGGTGGTTTTACCGTGAGTGCCGGCAACTGCCAGCACCCAGCGACCTTGCAGCACGTGATCAGCCAGCCATTGCGGACCGGAGACGTATGGCAGGCCTTTGTTCAATACGTATTCGACCGCCGGGTTGCCGCGCGACATCGCATTGCCGATTACCACCAGATCCGGGGCCGGATCGAGTTGGGCAGGATCATAGCCTTGCGTCAGCTCGATGCCCTGCGCCTGCAACTGAGTGCTCATCGGCGGGTAGACGTTGGCATCGGAGCCCGTCACATGATGGCCCAGCTCTTTGGCCAGGACCGCCATCGAACCCATGAAAGTGCCGCAAATACCCAGAATATGAATGTGCATAGTCAACCTCGTAAAACATCGAGGCAGGTTAGCGTAGAGGGCCGAAAATCGCACTCTTTAGGTGATGGGCTGGCTTTGCTCTCTCGTTCCCACGCTCTGTGTGGGAATGCCTCAATGGACGCTCTGCGTCTGCTTTTGGGACGCAGAGCGTCCCGGGCCGCATTCCCACGCGGAGCGTGGGAACGATCAGTTACCGGGCGATGCCGTGTTTGCGCAGTTTTCTATAGAGGGTGTTGCGGCTGACACCCAGTTGTTCAGCGGTATGGGTCATGTGCCAGCGCTGCTGCTCCAGGGCATTGAGCAACGCCAGGCGTTCGGCATCGTCCAGCGGATATTCGGAGGTTTCTTCAACCAAAAACACCGGCGCAGGTCGGGCCTGCCGAATCATCACCGGCAAATCCTCAACCCCGATCCGTCCGTCATCGCACAATGCCGCCAGGGTTCGCAGCACATTGCGCAATTGCCGCACGTTACCTGGCCAGGCGTAGTCGAGCAGCGCCTGTCGCGCCGCAGCGTCAATCAGCACCGCCTCCCCGCCCGACTCTTCAGCCAGCAAAAAGTCCAGCAACTGCGACTTGTCGCTGCGTTCGCGCAACGCTGGCAAGGCGATTTCCAGGCCATTGAGGCGGTAATACAAATCTTCACGGAAACTGCCGTCCTGCACCCGCTCGAGCAAATTCCGGTGAGTGGCACTGATGATCCGCACGTTGACCGGCAGCGGCTCACCACCGATGGGCACCACCTGCCGATCTTCCAGCACCCTTAATAGTCGGGTTTGCAACGCCAGCGGCATGTCACCGATTTCGTCAAGGAACAGCGTGCCGCCATCGGCCTGCTGCAACTTGCCGCGCATGCCTTCTTTGCGTGCGCCAGTAAAACTGCCGCCGCGATAGCCGAACAGTTCGCTCTCGATCAGGCTTTCCGGGATCGCTGCACAGTTCAGCGCAACGAAGGCTTTGTCGGCGCGCTGACTGGCCTGGTGCACGGCCTTGGCGAAGGCTTCTTTACCTGAGCCGGTTTCACCGTTGATCAACAGCGGCACATCACGTTCGAAGACCCGCAAGGCTTTGCGAAAATCAGCCTGCAGCCCTTCATCCCCCAGACAAATACCCGTAAGAACCGGGCGCTCGGCAATGACCGGCGGCTGCAGCACCGGGGTCGGTACGCTACGCGGCTGGCCGCGCAACAGCGCAAACAACACCCGCCCATCGCGAGTGCGCAGTGGCCAACTGGCGGCGGCATTGACGCTCGCGCGCCCCAGCAGTTCGTCCAGCGAGCAATCGAAAAATGCCTCGACCGGCTGACCCAGCAACCCGCCACGAATATGCCCCAGCAGGTTCAACGCGCTCTGATTGACCGCGCTGATCCGCCCTTCTCCGTCGAACGCCAGCAGCCCTTCGCTGAACAGCCCGACCGACTCGGCCTGCAAGTGAAAGCGCAGCAGCCATTGATTGTCGAAGTAACGCAGGAAGTAGCAGCTCTCGATCATCTTCGCCGAGAGATTGACCAGCGCCATGGTGTGGAACTGGCTCTGACGCGAGACATCGTGGCGCGCCGACGAAACGTCGAGCACCGCCAGCAGTTCGCCGTGCGGGTCGAACACCGGGCTCGCCGAACAGGTCAGCCCTGTATGACGCCCCCGAAAATGCTCATCCTGGTGGATGGTTAGCGACTGACGCTCCACCAGGCAGGTGCCGATGCCATTGGTGCCTTCACAGGCCTCGCTCCAGTCTGCGCCAAGCCACAGGCCGGCGCGCTCGAAAATCTTCCGTTCGGCAGGCGCCGTGACACAGTTGAGGATCACCCCGCGGGCGTCGGTCAACAGCACGGCGTGGCCGGCACCGGAAAGTTGTTGATGCAGGCTGGTCATTTCACCGCCAGCAATCTGCAGCACTTGCTGCAAGCGCTCACGACTCTCCAGCACACGACCGTGTTCAAGCACCGTCGGCGCCATGGTCAGGGCCGGGTCGAGGTGATAATCCTCAAGACAACGCAGCCAGGAACGGGCGATAGAAGGATCGCTACCGGGACCGTGCAAATGGGATTTGCCCTGGGTCACGGTCAAGACTTGCTGGGCATGGCGACTCAAATGGTTGCTGTGCATTTTTTATTATTCTCTCCGAACACTGTGCTGGGCCCAATGAAGGACTGTCACCACCTTGTGGCGAGGGAGCTTGCTCCCGCTCGAGTGCGTAGCGCTCGCAAAAAATCATCTACGACAGACATTTTGGGGCCGCTTCGCGACCCAGCGGGAGCAAGCTCCCTCGCCACAGAGCGCCCAGCATCCTCCTGCCTCGATTGCTTTGCAATGCTGGCAAGACCGCCCAGTCACAGGCTGTGCCACAAGCGGTACAAACTGTCACAAGGCCTGTACCGCATCTGTCACAGGCCCTGTATCACCACCCCCTCGAAAAAACCGTAAGCCCTTGATTTACCTGACCTGCAAAGCACTGGCCCGACCTTTGCTCTACGCTTCTCAAGCGCTTACTGCGCGTACTCCCTTATAAGCACAAAAGCCAAGGAGATACTCACCATGCGTTACGCTCACCCAGGTACTGAAGGCGCTATCGTTTCGTTCAAGAGTAAATACGGCAACTACATCGGCGGCGAATTCGTCGCGCCTGTCAAAGGTCAGTACTTCACCAATACCTCCCCGGTCAACGGCCAACCGATTGCCGAATTCCCCCGCTCCACGGCCGAAGACATCGAAAAAGCCCTGGACGCTGCCCACGCAGCCGCCGATGCCTGGGGCAGCACGTCTGCTCAGGCACGCTCGCTGGTGCTGCTGAAAATCGCCGACCGCATCGAACAAAACCTCGAAGTCCTGGCAATCACCGAAAGCTGGGACAACGGCAAAGCCGTACGTGAAACCCTCAACGCCGACATCCCGCTGGCCGCTGACCACTTCCGCTACTTCGCCGGTTGCCTGCGTGCTCAGGAAGGCAGCGCCGCGGAAATCGACGGCAACACCGTGGCTTATCACATTCACGAACCGCTGGGCGTGGTCGGGCAGATCATCCCGTGGAACTTCCCGATCCTGATGGCCGCCTGGAAACTCGCCCCGGCACTGGCCGCCGGCAACTGCGTGGTGCTCAAGCCCGCCGAGCAAACCCCGCTGGGCATTACCGTCCTGCTGGAACTGATCGGCGACCTGCTGCCGCCCGGCGTGCTGAACGTCGTGCAAGGTTTCGGCAAAGAAGCCGGTGAAGCCCTGGCCACCAGCAAACGCATTGCCAAAATTGCCTTTACCGGCTCGACGCCGGTCGGCTCGCACATCATGAAATGCGCTGCCGAAAACATCATTCCATCCACCGTGGAACTGGGCGGCAAATCGCCGAACATCTTCTTCGCCGACATCATGCAAGCCGAGCCGACCTTCATCGAAAAAGCTGCCGAAGGCCTGGTGCTGGCGTTCTTCAACCAGGGCGAAGTCTGCACCTGCCCGTCCCGCGCACTGGTGCAAGAGTCGATCTACGACGACTTCATGAAAGTGGTGATGAAGAAAGTCCTGCAAATCAAACGTGGCGACCCGCTGGACACCGACACCATGGTCGGCGCCCAAGCGTCCGAGCAGCAATTCGACAAGATCCTCTCGTACCTGGAAATCGCCAAAGGCGAAGGTGCCGAGTTGCTGACCGGCGGCAAGGTAGAAAAACTCGAGGGCAACCTGGCGACCGGGTATTACATCCAGCCAACGCTGCTCAAGGGCACCAACAAAATGCGCGTGTTCCAGGAAGAAATCTTTGGCCCGGTGGTGAGCATCACCACCTTCAAGGACGAAGCCGAAGCCCTGGCGATTGCCAACGACACCGAGTTCGGCCTTGGTGCCGGTCTCTGGACCCGCGACATCAACCGCGCCTACCGCATGGGCCGGGCGATCAAGGCCGGGCGCGTCTGGACCAACTGCTACCACCTGTACCCGGCCCACGCCGCGTTCGGTGGTTACAAGAAGTCCGGTGTCGGCCGTGAAACCCACAAAATGATGCTCGACCACTACCAGCAAACCAAAAACCTGCTGGTGAGCTACGACATCAATCCACTGGGTTTCTTCTAACCCCGCGCGAAATCGCGTAACAGCTATCGCGGGTAAGCCTTGCTCCTACAAATCACACCCCCCTGTAGGAGCATGGATTGCCAGCGATGGCGCCTTCATTGACACAACCTACATTGCCCTGCCGCTCTGGCACGGGCCTTGCGTGCCCGTTCGACAGATTAACCGCTGCGTGAACAGCGTCGATCCACCCAAACCGCCACACCCGAAAGTCCAACAGATCGAACAATAAAAAACAGAGAGGACTTATGACTTCTTCAACAACGCTCAAACCCACACTCGGAACCTTGCACTTGTGGGGCATTGCCGTCGGCCTGGTGATTTCCGGCGAATACTTCGGCTGGAGTTACGGCTGGGGCACCGCAGGCACCCTGGGGTTCCTCGTCACCGCGTTGATGGTGGCGACGATGTACACCTGCTTCATCTTCAGTTTCACCGAGCTCACCACCGCAATTCCCCACGCTGGCGGGCCCTTTGCCTACAGCCGACGGGCCTTTGGTGAAAAAGGCGGTTTGATCGCCGGGATCGCCACGCTAATCGAGTTCGTCTTTGCGCCACCGGCCATTGCGATGGCCATCGGCGCCTACCTGAACGTGCAATACCCGGATCTGGACCCGAAACTCGCCGCGGTCGGCGCCTATTTCGTGTTCATGGGCCTGAACATCCTGGGCGTCAGCATTGCCGCGACCTTCGAACTGGTGGTGACCGTTCTGGCGGTAGCCGAGCTGCTGGTGTTCATGGGCGTGGTTGCACCGGGCTTCAGCTTCAGCAATTTCGTGCTCAACGGCTGGTCCGGCTCCAATGAGTTCACGGTCGCCTCGATCCCCGGCATCTTTGCAGCGATCCCCTTTGCCATCTGGTTTTTCCTCGCCATCGAAGGCGCGGCCATGGCTGCCGAAGAAGCCAAGGACCCGAAACGCACCATTCCACGGGCCTACGTCAGCGGCATCCTGACCCTGGTGTTCCTGGCCATCGGCGTGATGGTAATGGCCGGCGGTGTGGGCGACTGGCGCCAACTGGCAAACATCAACGATCCACTGCCTCAGGCCATGAAAGCCGTGGTCGGCAACAACTCCAGCTGGATGCACATGCTGGTGTGGATCGGCCTGTTCGGTCTGGTGGCGAGTTTCCACGGGATCATCCTCGGCTACTCGCGACAGTTCTTCGCCCTCGCTCGCGCCGGCTACCTGCCTCGCGGCCTGGCCAAGCTCTCGCGCTTCCAGACCCCGCACCGGGCGATTCTGGCCGGCGGCGTGATCGGCATCGCGGCGATCTACAGCGATGGGCTGGTCAACCTGCAAGGCATGACCCTGACTGCCGCGATGATCACCATGTCGGTGTTCGGCGCTATCGTGATGTACATCATCAGCATGCTCAGCCTGTTCAAACTGCGCAAAACCGAGCCGAACCTTGAGCGTACCTTCCGCGCCCCGGGGTATCCGATCGTGCCGGGCATCGCGCTGTTCCTGGCGGTGGTCTGCCTGGTGGCGATGGCCTGGTTCAACACCCTGATCGGGATGATATTCCTCGGTTTCATGGTGGCAGGCTTCATCTACTTCCAGTTGACCGCCAAACAGCGCTTCGACGCCCCGGCGGACGCGATGCTCACGGGTATCTGAGTCGCACCGGCGCCGGGCAGTTTTCCCGGCGCCCGCCCTGAAACAACGCAACACCCGTAGGAGCGAGGCTTGCCCGCGATAGCTTCACCGCGGTCTGACAGAGACACCGCGGCGATCCGACCGCGGGCAAGCCTTGCTCCTACGGGTCATCACTTACAGATTCAAGAGGACACCGCTCATGGCTGCATTTGCCCATACCGTCGGCGCCCGGACTTACCGTTTCGATGGCCTCAAGGAAGTCATGGCCAAGGCCAGCCCGGCACGCTCCGGGGATTTTCTAGCCGGCGTCGCCGCCCTGAACGATGGCGAGCGGGTCGCCGCGCAAATGACCTTGGCTGACATCCCGCTCAAGCATTTCCTGCAAGAAGTGCTGATCCCCTACGAATCCGATGAAGTCACCCGGCTGATCATCGACACCCACGATGCTCGCGCCTTTGAGACCGTCAGCCACCTGACCGTTGGCGGTTTTCGCGACTGGCTGCTCAGCGATGCGGCCGACGAGCAGAGCCTGCGGGCGCTAGCCCCTGGCCTGACCCCGGAAATGGCCGCTGCCGTGTCGAAGATCATGCGCGTGCAGGACCTGGTGCTGGTGGCGCAGAAGATCCGCGTGGTGACTCAGTTTCGCGGCACCATGGGCCTGCGCGGGCGTCTGTCGACCCGCCTGCAACCCAACCACCCCACCGACGAACCCGCCGGGATCGCCGCGAGCATTCTCGACGGCCTGCTCTACGGCAACGGCGACGCGATGATCGGCATCAACCCGGCCACCGACAGCATCGCCTCGATCTGCGCCATACTGGAAATGCTCGATGCGGTCATCCAGCGCTACGAAATCCCGACCCAAGCCTGCGTGCTGACCCACGTCACCACCTCCATCGAGGCGATCAACCGTGGCGTGCCACTGGATCTGGTGTTCCAGTCGATTGCCGGCACCGAAGCGGCCAATGCCAGCTTCGGCATCAGCCTGAGCGTACTGCAGGAAGGTTATGAAGCAGGCTTGAGCCTCAATCGCGGCACCCTGGGGCAAAATCTGATGTACTTCGAAACCGGCCAGGGCAGCGCGCTCTCGGCCAACGCCCATCACGGCATCGACCAGCAAACCTGCGAAACCCGGGCTTATGCGGTGGCACGGCACTTCAAGCCGTTTCTGGTGAACACCGTGGTCGGTTTCATTGGCCCGGAATACCTGTACAACGGCAAACAGATCATCCGCGCCGGCCTCGAAGACCACTTCTGCGGCAAGTTGCTCGGTGTGCCGATGGGCTGCGACATCTGCTATACCAACCACGCCGAAGCCGATCAGGACGACATGGACACCTTGCTGACGCTGCTCGGCGTGGCCGGGATCAACTTCATCATGGGCATCCCCGGCTCCGACGACATCATGCTCAACTACCAGACCACCTCGTTCCACGACGCGCTCTACGCGCGCCAGACCCTGGGGCTCAAACCTGCGCCGGAGTTCGAGGTGTGGCTGGCGAAAATGGGCATCTTCACCCAAGGTGACGGCAAGGTTCACTTCGGCAACAACCTGCCGCCGGCCTTCCGCCAGGCCATGGCGCAACTGGGATGAGTAATCTGCTGATGGATAAACCAACCGTCGATCCGCAAAACCCCTGGCTGGGACTGCGCCGCCTGACTCCGGCACGCATCGCCCTGGGTCGTACCGGCACCAGTATGCCGACCAGCGCGCAACTGGATTTCCAGTACGCCCACGCCGAGGCCCGCGATGCCGCGCACCTGCCCTTCGATCATGTCGGGCTCAGCCAGCAACTGGCTGAGCGCGGACGCGCCAGTCTGCTGCTGCACAGCGCCGCCAGCGATCGCCACAGTTATCTGCAGCGGCCAGACCTGGGGCGCAAGTTGAGTGATGAGTCCGCGCAAAAACTGCGCGAACACGCGTTGGCCAACCCGGGCGGCGTTGATCTGGCGATCGTCGTGGCCGACGGCCTGTCGGCGCTGGCGGTGCATCGGCACACCCTGCCGTTTCTGGCGCGCATGGAAGAACAGACTCACGCCGAAGGCTGGTCATTGTCGCCGGTGATTCTGGTGGAACAGGGTCGCGTCGCCGTGGCTGACGAAATCGGCGAATTGCTCGGCGCAAAAATGGTCGTGATCCTGATCGGCGAACGCCCTGGACTCAGCTCGCCAGACAGTCTCGGCTTGTATTTCACCTATAATCCAAAGGTCGGCCTGACGGACGCCTATCGCAACTGTATTTCCAATGTCCGCCTTGAAGGTTTGAGCTATGGCATGGCGGCACACCGTTTGCTGTACTTGATGCGCGAGGCCTGTCGACGGCAGTTGTCGGGGGTCAACCTGAAAGACGAAGCCCAGATCCAGACTATTGGGTCGAAAGATGACGCTGATATGAAAGGAAATTTCCTACTGAGTCTGCCGGATGCCTGACCCGCATTCGAATTGCGTTTTTGATCCGCTTTCAGGCAGAGTCGACGAGCGGCTGCCCGAGTAGTGAACCGAATGCCGTCTTATCCATTGGAAACTGCCGCCCTATCTACTTGAAAGTTGAGGCCTAGCATGCGGATTACTCAAGCAACCCTCGAGCACCTGGACCTTCTGACGCCGTTGTTCGTCAAGTACCGCGAGTTTTATGGCTCGTTGCCTTACCCGGACTCATCCCGGGCCTTTCTGGAAAAGCGCCTGCGGCGCAAGGAGTCGGTGATCTATCTGGCCCTGCCCGATGATGACGACAACAAATTGCTGGGCTTTTGTCAGCTGTACCCAAGCTTTTCGTCCCTGTCGCTCAAGCGCGTGTGGATCCTCAACGACATCTACGTCGCCGAAGACGCCCGCCGCCAACTGGTTGCCGACAACCTGATGCGCACCGCAAAGAAAATGGCCAAGGAAACCCAGGCTGTGCGCATGCGCGTCTCGACCAGCAGCGACAACAAAATTGCGCAGAAAACCTATGAATCCATCGGTTTTCGCGAAGACACCGAGTTCAAGAACTACGTTTTGCCGATCAGCGAAGAACTCTGATCCACACCAGACACTGTGGGAGCGAACTTTTGTGGCGAGGGGGCTTGCCCCCGTTCGGCTGCGAAGCAGTCGTAAACCAGACAATGTTTTGTATCTGTCACACCGCGAGGAGCGCTTCGCACTCCAACGGGGGCAAGCCCCCTCGCCACAAGAACACAAGGACCTCCGCTAACCGCTGGTCCCCAAGAGCGCCCTTCGAAATCCCTCGCTACAAACTCGACACGCTTTTCACCTTTCAGTCCGTATAATCACGAACCTTACGGGCTGTAAGAAAAACTCCACAGCCCTGTAGCCCAATTTTCCAAAATATTCGCACAGGCCTGCTGAGTCGGGTCGTTACCACAGGTGCCCACCATGGATTTCAACCCGATCGACCTAATCCTGCATCTCGATGTCTACCTCGATTTGCTGGTGACCAACTACGGGCCATGGATCTACGCCATCCTGTTCATGGTGATTTTCTGCGAAACCGGCCTGGTGGTGATGCCTTTCCTGCCGGGCGATTCATTGTTGTTCATCGCCGGCGCGGTAGCGGCCGGTGGCGGCATGGACCCGGTGCTGCTGGGCGGCTTGTTGATGCTGGCGGCGATTCTCGGTGACAGCACCAACTACCTTGTCGGGCGAACAGCCGGCGAAAAGTTGTTCAGCAATCCGAATTCAAAGATCTTTCGTCGCGACTACCTGCAACAAACCCATGACTTCTATGACAAGCATGGCGGCAAGACCGTAACCCTGGCGCGCTTCCTGCCGATCATCCGGACCTTCGCACCGTTCGTCGCCGGCGTAGGCAAAATGCCTTACGCGCGTTTCTTCGCCTTCAGCGTGTTCGGCACCATCCTCTGGGTCGGCGGCTTGGTGACCCTGGGTTATTTCTTCGGTAACGTACCGTTCATCAAGAAGAACCTGTCGTTGCTGGTAGTGGGCATCATCCTGCTGTCGCTGGTACCGATGATCATTGGCGTGATCCGCAACCGCCTGGCCAACGCGAGCTCCAAAGCCGCGTCGCGCTGAGCGTCCATGTGGTTCCTCAACGCCTGGCGCCGCCGGCGTACGCTGGCCAAACACCCCGTTGCCGATGAAACCTGGCAGCGGGTGCGCCAACACCTGAGTTTCCTCGACGGCCTCAGCGAGGCCGAAGACCGCTGGCTGCGCGAAGCCGCCGTGCTCTTTCTGCAAGAAAAACACCTGACCTGCCTGCCCGGCGTCGAACTGCACCAGGAGCAGCGCCTGTTGCTCGCCGCTCAGGCGCAATTGCCGTTGCTGCACCTGGGCGACTTGAACTGGTATCAGGGTTTCCACGAAATCGTGCTCTACCCCGACGACTTCCTCAGCCCGCAGCGCCATCGCGATGCCAGCGGCGTCGAGCATGAATGGAACGGCGAGCACAGCGGCGAAGCCTGGCAACAGGGGCCGATCATTCTGGCCTGGCCGGGCGTGATGGCCAGTGGGGGCTGGGAAGGCTACAACCTGGTGATCCACGAACTGGCGCACAAACTCGACATGCTCAACGGCAATGCCAACGGCTTGCCGCCGCTGCACAGCGACATGCGCGTCAGTGAGTGGGCGAAAGTCATGCAACACGCCTACGACGACCTTAATCGCCAACTGGATCGCCATCCGCACGCCAACACCGCCATCGACCCTTACGCGGCGGAAAACCCGGCCGAGTTCTTCGCCGTCACCAGCGAATACTTCTTCAGCGCCCCGGATCTGTTGCACGCCACTTATCCACAGGTCTATCAGCAACTGCAGCTGTTTTACCGCCAGGACCCGCTGGCCAGGCTCGAGCAACTGCAAGCCACCCATCCGGGCTATCAGGCACACGACTAGCTTCCTGCCCGGGTCTATACGACCTCTGGTACGTGGCGCAGGCGACGGAATATGCCTATAATCGCCGCCACTTTTTGGTCAATCCGGCCAAGTCATTTGGCCACTTACGGGGGCACCGCCCAATGAGCTACAGCAAGATTCCGGCTGGCAAAGACCTGCCGAACGACATCTACGTCGCGATCGAGATTCCGGCCAACCACGCGCCGATCAAATACGAAATCGACAAAGACAGCGATTGCCTGTTCGTTGACCGTTTCATGGCCACCCCAATGTTCTACCCGGCCAACTACGGTTACATCCCGAACACCCTGGCGGACGACGGTGATCCCCTCGACGTGCTGGTCGTGACCCCTTACCCGGTTGCTCCAGGCTCGGTGATCCGCGCGCGTCCAGTCGGCATCCTGAACATGACCGACGACGGCGGCGGCGACGCTAAAGTCATCGCTGTTCCACACGACAAGCTGTCCCAGCTGTACGTCGACGTGAAGGAATACACCGACCTGCCAGCGCTGCTGATTCAGCAGATCGAGCACTTCTTTGCGAACTACAAAGATCTCGAAAAAGGCAAATGGGTGAAGATCGAAGGCTGGGACGGCGCAGATGCCGCTCGCGCTGCGATCATGAAGTCGGTTGCTGCCTATAAAGGCTGAGACGGCATTGGCTGAACGCCACTGACCTCTTGAAGAAACCCCGGTTATCCGGGGTTTTTTTATGAGCGTTAAAACATCAAGTTAAACAGTGCGTTTAATGAAACAAAGTCTAACGTTTAGACATGTTTAATATGAACTAACAATATCCTTCACTACAGCAGAATATTCCCGCGAAAATTGATCCGGTTGTTTATTTAATCCAGCCACCCTGGCCCGTAAACTCCGTATTCATGAAAAAGCACAAATGCGGCCCACGCTTCAAAGCGCTCCTGAAAGAGGTGAACATCACCCCGACGGCATTCGCGGCTTTCTGCAACGTCGAGCCCCAGCACGTGAACAACTGGTACATCCGCGGCGTCCCCTATCCGCGCATGGACGAAATCGCCCGCCTGTTAAGCGTCAACAGCCTGTGGCTGCTCAACGGCGAAGGCCCCAGGCACCCAGGCCCAGGCCCGGGTCAACTGACCGATCAGACCGGCAACGTTTTCGACGCGCAAGAGACACGCGGCGTATACACCGTGAACATCGATTCGCTCGATGTAGAAATCCCGCTGTATAAAGAAGTCCCTATTACCGCTGGCGCCAGCGAAACCGAGGTCGTCGAAATCCCCGGCGAGTTCATCCGCCTGCCGCGAAGCCACCTCGAGAGCCTGGAGGTCGAACCGGCCCAAGCCATCTGCGTGCCCATGGTCGGCGACAGCATGTCGGAGAAAATCGAAGACGGCTCGACCCTCGCCATCGACCGCAGCCTGACCCAAGTCGTCGACGGCCAGATCTATGCACTCGAACACGCCGGCATGCTGCGCATCAAATACCTGCACCGCCTCCCCTCTGGTGCCCTGCGACTGCGCAGCCACAACAGCAATGGCTACCCCGACGAAATCTTCAGCGCCAAACAGATCGAAGAACAAAACATCGAGATCCTCGGCTGGGTCTTCTGGTGGTCCACGCTGAACAAACAGCGGCCACCGGTGCCGTTCAGTTGAAACCAAGTCGTCCTTTTAAGCAACACAACGCTCTGGATAGCACTTCACGCTGGGAATTCCCCACAAAAATCAGTATGCTGCGCCCCACATTTGCATCGCCCCGCCCTGTGCTGGTCCGATCGCACCGACAAGGCAGATGACTTTCTCGCCAAGTCCCACAGCCGGACGCAAGATCCGGGTGTACGTTTTGAAGGCTGGTACGGTTTACCAAAAATAAACCAAGCCCGTCCCCGAGAAGCCGGCCACAAGCCGGCTTTTTAATTGTCCGAAATAATCCTATCCATTCTGAGAAATCAACTGATAGCCTCTCTATTCAGGGGCCATAAGGCATTTCTCTATCCAATGGTGTTTAACGCCACCTGTAGTGGTCAACTAATACCGCGCAGCCCGTTCGCAGCCTTCGGCCGCGGCTACAAGAAGCGCGTAAAACGCGCTTTGGCTCTTGATCTTCCTGCCCCTTCCAGCAGGCCGAACGCAGGCATTGCGTAGGATGCCGAGCTAGCCGCTTAAATCTCCAGCAATGACACATTGGCGCCATGAAGGGCCAGGCATCGATCAGCCTCCATCCATCTGCGCAAGCATCCGGCGAAAACGCTGCAACGAAAGTGCGAACAGCACGCTGCCGATGAGTAGTAGCGCAAGAAGTTGAACCCACACGACGTCCAGCCCCGCGCCGCGGTACAGCACGCCTTCTCCCAACTGCACCAAGTGGGTGGTGGGCGCGGCCAGCATCAGGTACTGCACCAGCGTGGGCATGCTTTCGCGCGGAGTGGCGCCGCCGGAGAGCAGGATCAACGGCAACAGCACCAGCATCAGCAACAGGCCGAACTGCGGCATGCTGCGGGCCACGGTGGCGAGATAGATGCCCAGGGCAGTGTTGGCAAATAAACTCAGCGCGGCGCCGACCAGGAACAGCCAGACCGAGCCTTCGATGGGTACGGCGAGCAACCCGCGTACCACGAACTGCAACGACAACGCCGCCGCCACCAGCACCACCGTGCCCATCGCCAAGACCTTGGCCAGCATGATCTGCGTGGGGGTGACCGGCATCACCAGCAGGTGTTCGATAGTGCCGTGCTCGCGTTCGCGGATCAGCGCGGCTCCGGTCAGAATGATCGCCAGCATGGTGATGTTGTCGATGATTTGCAGCAGGCTGCTGAACCAAGTCTTGTCCAACGCCGGGTTGAAGCGTGCGCGCAGCGCCAGTTCCACCGACAGGGCCGAATTGCCTCGATAACGCTGCACGAAGGTCTTGACCTCATCGGTGACGATCTGCTCGACATAGGCGCTGCCGCTGAAGGCTTGATCCATGCGTGTGGCATCGACGTTGAGCTGCACCTGCGCGGGACGACCCGCCAGAACATCGCGCTGCAGGTTGGGCGGCATGTGCAGCACAAAGGTATAGCGGCCGGAGTCCAGACCGGCGTCCATCTCGGCAACACTGATGTGCTCTGGTTGCGTGAACTGAGGTGGGTAGAAAGCGGTGGCGATGCGCTGCGACAGGGGCGAATCATCTTCGTCGACGAAGGCGATCGGTGCGTTGTTCAGGGTGTCTGGAATGGCCGAGGCGGCCGTGTAGACCATCGCCGTGAAGCTGAAGACTATCAGCAGCAGCATGACCGGATCGCGCCACAGACTGCGAAGCTCCTTGACGCTCAGTTGCCAGATGTTGGAAAAAGTGCGTTTCATCTCAGCGCTCCTGTTTGTGCAGCATCGCAATCGACAGACCCATCACCAGCGGTACGGCCACCAACAAGGCAATGAAGGACTGCTGCAGATCAGCCAGCCCCAAAGCCTTCGCGAATACGCCACGGCTGATGAGAAACATATGGGTGGCCGGGTAGGCTTCGCCGATCAGCTTGCCGATGCCCTCCAACGAGGAAACGGGTGTAGTCAGCCCGGCGAACTGGGTGGCGGGCACCAGCGTGCCGATCAGCGCGGCGAACATCGCGGCGATCTGACTGCGTGTGACGGCCGATGCGACCAGCCCCATGCTGGTGGAGATCACCAGAAACACCAGGGTGGCCAGCGCCAGGGTGGCAAAGCTGCCCTTCATGGGCACATCCAGTACGGTCACCGCCAGCACGCTCATCAACAGGAAGTTCAGCATTCCCAGCGCCACATAGGGCAGTTGCTTGCCAAGCAGGAACTCGGTGCGGGTGACAGGGGTGACGTAGAAGTTGATGATCGCGCCCAGTTCCTTCTCGCGCACCACGGCTAGCGCGGTCAGCATCGCCGGCAGCATCAACAGCAGCAATGGCACCACCGCCGGGACGATGGCGGGCAGGCTCTTGATGTCCGGGTTGTAGCGAAAGCGCGTCTGCACTTCGACCGGGTTGGTATAGGTTTTGCCGTTCAATTGCTGGGATTTTTGCGTCAGCCAGAGCAGGTGCATGCCCTGCACATAGCCTTGCACGGTTTCGGCGCGGCTGGGCATGGCGCCGTTGATCCAGGCACCGACCTGGGCGTTGCGCCCCAGCGTGGTGTCGCGGGCAAAGCCGGACGGGATCTCGATGACCAGACTCAGTTCGCCGGTCTGCATGCGTCGGTCCAGCTCTGCGTAACTGTGCAACGGCGGGCGCTCAAGAAAATACGGCGAACCGGAGAGCGCCAGGGTGTAGTCATGGCTCAGGCCGGTCTGATCACGGTCAAGCACGGCGTAGCGCAGGTCATTGACGTCGGTGCTGATGCCATAGCCGATAACAAACATCAGCAGCAGCGATCCCAGTAGCGCCAGTGTGGCGCGTACCGGATCGCGCCGCAGTTCCAGCGACTCGCGCCAGGCGTAGCTGAGTAGACGCTGCAGGCTGAAAGACTGAGCCTGTTCGGGTGCTGTTGTGGCCGTGCCGTGCTGTGTGGGAGCGCTCTCATCCGGCACATGCGCGGTATTGTTATCGGCCTCGATCAGATAACCGATAAAGGCCTCTTCCAGGCTGGCGGCACCGCGTTTTTCCACCAACTGCATCGGTGCATCACTGTCGAGCACCTTGCCCGCATGCATCATCGACATGCGGTCGCAGCGCTCGGCCTCGTTCATGAAGTGGGTGGAGATGAAGATGGTCACGTGGTCGCGCCGCGACAGTTGCACCAACAAGCGCCAGAACTTGTCGCGCGCCACCGGATCGACGCCCGAAGTCGGCTCGTCCAGAATAAGCAGTTCGGGCTTGTGAACCATCGCCACGGCCAGCGATAGGCGCTGGCGCATGCCCATGGGGATGCTGGGCGGCAGGCTATCCATGACGTCCAGCAATTCAAAACGCCCGGCCATTTGCTGCACGCGAGCGTCGATCTCTGTGGCGGGCACATGGAATAGCTTGGCATGCAGGACCAGGTTCTGCTTTACCGTCAATTCGTTATAGAGCGAGAACGATTGCGACATGTAGCCTACGCGACTGCGTGTGGCAAGGTCGTGAGAGTCGATCTCCTTGCCGAACAGCCAGGCACAGCCTTCGCTGGCGGGTAGCAGGCCGGTGAGCATTTTCATCGTGGTGCTCTTGCCGCAGCCGTTGGAGCCGAGAAACCCGAAGATTTCTCCGCGACGGATGCGAAAGCTCACGTGATCCACGGCCGTGAAGTCGCCAAAGCGCATTGTCAGTCCCTGGGCCTGGATGGCGATATCGTCCGGGTCGGTCTGCAAGGGAGGAATGACCACAGGCTCGTGGTCTTGCTTTTTCTCGTCCGGCAACAAACTGATGAAGGCCGACTCCAACGAATCGCAATTGGTGCGTGCCAGCAGTTCGGCAGGCGTGCCGGTGGCCCGCACCCGACCTTCGTCCATGACTGCCAGCCAGTCAAAACCTTGTGCTTCATCCATGTAGGCGGTGGCGACGATCACGCTCATGCCGACTCGCTGGCGACGGATACGGGCGATCAGTTCCCAGAACTGCGCGCGCGCCAGCGGATCGACACCCGTAGTGGGTTCGTCGAGGATCAGCAGGTCGGGATCATGGATCAGAGCGCAGCACAGGCTCAGTTTCTGCTTCATGCCTCCCGAAAGCTTCCCGGCGGGTCGCGCAAGAAATGGATACATGCCGGTGCTACGGGTCAAATCGTCGATGCGTCGGCGCCGTTCGCTGGCGTTTTGACTGAACAATCGTGCGATGAACTGCAGGTTTTCCTCCACTGACAGTGTGGGGTACAGGTTCTTGCCCAGGCCTTGGGGCATGTAGGCAATACGCGGGCAGATCTGGTCGCGGTGGGCCTTGCTGGCGATGTCGGCGCCCAGCACCTCTACTGTGCCTTGCTGTACCCGACGCGCGCCGGAGAGCAACGACAGCAGACTGGACTTGCCTACGCCATCCGGGCCGATCAGCCCTACCATGCAACCGCCAGGGATGTCCTGGGTGATGCCCGCCAGCGCCTGGGTCTTGCCGTAATGCAGGCTTACGTCCCGCAAGCGAACCACGGGTTCAACGAGGCTGTTCATGGCAAGTCCCTAAGCTGTAAGGCTTCAGGCCATTGGGCCTGTGGATCGGTCCTGATCCAGGCAACGCCGGGCAGGCCGGACTTTACGTAATCCTGGTACTTGCGCAGCAATGCTTTGTCGATCCGAGCCTTGACCCGGAACATCAGCTTCTGCCGCTCATTGGCGGTCTCCACGAATTTGGGGGTGAACTGGGCCTGGCGCGAGACAAAGGTGACCTTGGCGGGTATCGGCAAGTCCGGCGCGGTGTCCAGCACGATGCGCACTTCACTGCCCAGGGCCACTTGCCCGGCGGCTTCGGTGGGCAAGAAGAAGCTCATGTAGACATCTGACAGGTCGATCAGGTTAAGCACCTTGCCGCCATCGCTGAGCATTTCGCCGGGCTGGGCCAGGCGATACTGCACGCGGCCAGTGCGCGGGGCCTTGAGAGTGCTGTCGTCCAACTCGGACTGGATGCGCTCGACCGTGGCCTGCGCTGCAGCGACGGTCGATATTGCGCCGGTGACTTCGGCGTCGGTGGCTTCGATGGCCGATCTGGCGGCGTTAGCCTGCGCGCGCGCGGCATTGAGCGCGGCCCCGGTATTCGCCACGCTGGCGCGGTCATCGTCCAACTCCTGGCCTGTTGTGGCGCCGTCCTTGACCAATACCTCGGTGCGCACCAGTCGACGCTGGGCGGCATTCAGTTCCGTATGGCGCTGAACCACGACAGCCTCGGCGGCGGCCTGCTCGCTGCGGCGCATGTTCGCCTGCGCCTGAGTGGCCTTCACGGCATGTTCTGCCCGTTGCAATTGCGCCTGGGCCTCGCGCATCTGGGCCAGCAGCGAATCGATATGCATGTGTGCCAACACCTGCCCAGCCTGTACCTCGTCACCTTCATCGGCCAGGATCTGCGCGACGCGACCGCCAAATTTGGCGGCCACGTCCACCTCCGTGGCTTCAATGCGTCCATTGCTGACCATCAGACCGTCCGGCACGGCGCGTTGATCGAACCAGTCCCAGCCGATCCAGGCTGCACCGGCAATGGCCGCCACGATGGCAACTGCGGTGATTTTCTTCTTGATGGGGGCGCTCATGGCTGGGTTATTCCTCTGCGATATCTGAAAACAGGGTGGATGGCGGCTGATCGAGTAACGGGGCGCTCGGCACATGCCGTGAGCCGCCACCCAGTGCGGCATACAGCACCACCCGGTTGCGTAGCAGTGCGTGTTGCGCTTGTACCACTTGTTGCTGGGTCTGCAGACGATCACGTTCGGCGTCAAGCACCTCCAGGAAACTGGACCGGCCACGGTCATGGCTCAGGCGCGCCAGCCGACTGCGTTCTTCCTGGATCTCGACGGCTTGCTGCTGCACTGATAATTGCTGTTGCAGCCAGTGCTGGTTGGCCAGGGCATCCGCTACGTCGCGAAAGGCGCTCTGGATGATTTGCTCGTACTCAACGACGGCAAGGTGTTTGCGCACATTCGCCAAATCCAGGTTGGCCTGGTTCAGTCCCCCATCGAAGACCGGCAACGACAGGCTTGGCGCGAAGTTCCAGGCACGGCTGCTTGCGTTGAATAAGTCGCTCAGTTCTGCGCTGGCCAGGCCGCCGAAAGCGGTCAAGCTGATGCGCGGGAAGAAGGCCGCGCGGGCCGCGCCGATATGGGCGTTGGCGGCACGCAGGCGATGCTCTGCCGCGACGATGTCCGGGCGGTTGATCAGCAGGTCGGATGGCAGGCCGGCATCCAGGGGCTGGACCAGGGTCTGATCGGCGACAGGCCTGTCGTTGGCATCGACGAGGTCAACCTGTCCGACCAGCAGATTCACTGCATTGCGTTGCAGGTCGCGTTGCTGTTGCAGTTGCAGCGCCAATGCCTCGGCCTGGGTCAGCAGCGTCTGCACCTGGGTCAGTTCCAGCTTGGTCACTGACCCCATCTCAAACCGATGTGTGAAGATGCGCAGCGATTCGCTCTGGTTGGCCTGAGCGGCGTTAGCCAGGCGCAGGCGCTCATCCAGCTCGCGGAGGCCAATCCAGGCGTCGGCCACCTGCGCCACCAGGCTGATCGTCACTGCCCGATGCCCGGCCTGGGTCGCCAGGAATTGCTGCAAGGCTTCTTCGTTCAGGCTGGTGATACGCCCCCAGAAGTCGATCTCCCAACTGCTGATACCCACACCTGCCTTGAATTCGTTGCCAGTCGAGGTCTGACCGATTTCCGACAGATCCGCAGGCGTGCGCGAGCGTTGCGCATCGACTCCCAGGGCAACAGTGGGCGTCAGGGAGCTGCGCTGGATGCGGTAGGCAGCCTGTGCTTGCCGAACCCGCAAAGCGGCACTGCGCAGGTCGTGGTTGTGAAGCAGAGCCTGGCGGATCAAAGCCTGTAGATGAGGATCGGGAAAATAGCTCTGCCAGGTTTTATCGGCCGCCGAGGTTAGTGCGGCATCCTCGAATCTTTTACCGCTCCCTTGCTGGTAATGCGCAGGCAAGGTGCTGTTGTTGGGTGTTGTATACGGCGGTATTAGCGTAGTGCAGCCTGATAGCAGCACCATCACAAATGCTGCATTGCACTGTCGTGACATGGTGTGAAGTTTCCGATCCATAGGAGGCATGGAGGGAAGTGTGCTCTTCACGCGTCAATCGTCTTTCAAGGTTTAATCAAGATTTCATCAAGTGCGGCCAAATGCCGGTCTGCGGAACAGACGCCCACGGCGCAGCCTTGCCTTGAGCGTCTGAGATTATTTTGGAGGCGGTAGCGGTGTCAGCACTGAAACGGGCGGCTCGCTCATGAGCAGCCAAGCGCCCGTCACCAATAACAAGACTGCCGCCACGGTACAGGCCAACCAAATCAGTTTCCGGCACCATGGCCCCCGCGCCGGGATGAGCTGTCTACGTGCGCGCACGATGGATGTCTATTCGCCTCAGAATGAATAGTGCAATGAGGCAAAACTGGTGACGCCGGTTTTTTCTTCCACCACAGGACTTTTGTCCGCCTCTTCGCGGAACTCCATGACATTCAACCCGACCAACATCGCCCAATGCTGATTGAAATTATGTTGCCAGTCCGCTGACAACGAGTAGGCATAGACGCCGGACTCGGCATCGAAACGAGAGAACCGGGAAGCCTGGGCCTGGGCATCGCTCACCCCGAAGTAGGTTTGGTTGTAGCGCTTATCCCCGGCATGCACGTTCATGCCAAGGGTAATCACGTCACCTGCCGTTTCCAGTACGGTGCTTTCCAGGCCCAACCGGTAACGATTACCACGCTTATGACCGGCAACGCGCAGCTCTGCTTCACCCTTGATCGACAGCCAGGAGGTCAGATCCTGTGCCAGCAGAAACGTGGCAGTGGTCGCGCCTGTGACTTCACCCATCCCCTGGAGTCGCTTGGAGCCAGGACGCCAAACGCTGTCTTCATCAGTACGGCCAAAGTCGTAGCCGATTGCCACGCTGGAGTAAAACCCGCTCTGAGTCAGGTATTCCGCGCCAAGGCCGCGCACGGAATCGGCAAAGAAAATGCCGCGATAAATACTCAGTGTCGGCACCAGCATGGCTCGCGATTCTTTTGCGCCCAGATAGCGGGGGGTGTAGGCGGCACCCAGTCCCACCGTGACCTCGGTTTTTTCGCCAAACAAGCTGGTGGATACGTCAGCGACTTGCTGCTGGGCCTGGCTTTTCAGCGGCATCAGCAAGCAGAGGCTGCCGGCAATGAAGACCGAGACAGCGCTGGTCATGTGCCGCTTGTGTTTGTATCGAGAAACGGGCTTGCTCATGGCGGTTCATCCTTTGAGGTTTAGTACCCCGGTAGTGAGCCGCCCTCGATACAAGGTCGCGCCAAGAAACGATGAAGACTTCGTCAAGGACAGCGGGCCAGGTTTTGCCTGTGCCCGCTTTCAGGCTGGCGCAGCCTTTGCCTTGAATCAGCCAGGCAGCTCGATATGGATGCGACCGCCGCCCTCGGCACGATTATGGACACTCAGCTTGCCACCATGGGCTTGGCAGATAGCTACTGCCACCGACAGCCCCAGCCCGCTGCCGCCTGCATGGCGAGAGCGCGAATGTTCGGCACGCCAGAAGCGGTCGCACGAGCGCTCGATATTCTCCGGTGCGAAGCCCGGGCCAGCATCCTCGACGTCGAGCAGCAACCGGTCTTGCCGCTTGCTGGCCCGCAGCGCCAGATAGCCCCCGGATGCTGCGTAGCACAGGGCATTGTCGAGCAGGATAGACAGTACCTGGCCTAAGCGGTCGCGATCGGCGATCAACATCAAACCGTCCGGACAGTCGAGGACGATGTTCACCGGTTGCTGTTGCAAGCGTGGTGCCGCCCAGGCCACTCGCTCTTCCATCAGGGGCTTGAGCGCAAAGCTTGAGGGCGTCAACTGCAACTGGTCTGCTGTGGCCAGCGACAATAAGTACAGATCATCAATGAGCCGATTGAGCTGATCAAGCTGTCGCATGATCATGGCCAACTGTTGTGGTGAGGCCTCGAATACGCCATCGATCAGACCCTGTAGCCGCCCCTTGGCAGCGGTGAGGGGCGTGCGCAGCTCGTGGGCGATGGCGGCGCTGGATGCCTGTAATTCCCGCTCCTGCCGCTCCAGGCGCTCAGCCATGTGGTTGAAATCGGCCATCAGGCTATGCAGCGCTGCTGGTGCATCGCGCACGTTGCCTGCTCGTGACCGGAAGTCTCCGCCAGCGATGTGCATTGCCGAGATCGCAACGGCGCTGAGTTGGCGCGACAGGCGCAACGAGACCCAGATGCCGCCGCCGATAATCAGGGGGAGCGCAATCAGTGCCAGCCCGCTGAACCACAGCAGATCCGCCCGGAGGACCTCTGGCGTGAAGTAATCGCCATAGAGGTATTGCCCATAGATTTCACGCAGGCGCTCGGCATTGGCGACATGGTCGACTTCCAGGACCTTGAGTTCCTGGCGCACGGCCTCGGGCAGTGCGTTTCGCAGCTTGGTTTCCCACGAGAAGAAGCGTAGCCACATGCCAGCACCCACCACCAGTATGGCCGCCAGTGCCAGGCCGGTCATGCGCAGGCTGATCCAGTACCAGAGTTGGCGGGAGAGTCCTTTCTTTGCCGTGCTCATGCCGGATTGCTGAAACGATACCCCAGCCCCCGCACCGTCAGAACGACATCGTGAATGCCTGCACGCTCCAGCTTGCGTCGCAGGTTGTACAGGTGGGCATCGACCACTCGCTCCATCGCATCACTTTCGGGCAGGCAGTTGGCGAGCAGCTCGGCACGTGTGTACATGCGCGATGGCGCTGCCATCATCATGGACAGTAGATTGAACTCGGTGCGAGTCAACTCCAGGGGCTGACGCGTGCCATTGATTTCAATGGTCGCCAGTGCCGCGTTCAAATCAATGACCAGGTGATTATGCCGTAGCAAGGTCGACTGACCCTGGCCACCCCCACGCCAACGCCGCAGCACCGCATGCACGCGAGCAACCACTTCCCCTGGGTTGTAGGGTTTGACCACATAGTCATCAGCACCGTACAGCAGGGAGTTGATGCAGCTGGGTTCGTGCCCAACAGCGGTCACCATAATGACTGGGGTCGCTGAGTGTTGGCGAATGGCAGTCAAAACCTCGTTGCCGCTGAGTCCCGGCAACATGATGTCCAGCAGCACCAGATCCGGCCGCCAACGCGCGTGGTAGTCCAGGGCTTTATGACCATCTGCTGCATGTCGCGTCTGGAATCCATCCCGGCCAAGATAGGCCTCCAGTACTTCAGCCCCATCGAAATCATCCTCGACGATCAGTACTCGTCCTAAACTCACAGGTCACTCCTTCATGCGATCTTGATGGATTGTTGATCGTTACTTGATATTGCGGTGCAACGATAATTGCGCTTCTGAATGCGGTGGTAAATCGTTGAGATGACTAACTGCTACTACTGGAAAACGAATCGACAATCTTATTTTTAGTCATTTGTCAAGATTTATCAAATGTTGGCAGTCAGGATGAATGGAGGGGGGACATATGGAAATATCACCAAATGTAGATCGCTGGGGCTTTCAGCGCTTCGTTGAGTCGTCGGTGTCCGAAGGGTTCCTGCGCGAGCCGGTCATTATGGAAGGAATGTCTGGTTCGCGTATCACGCGCAATGGCCTGCCGTATGTGAATTTCTCGGGGATCAACTACCTTGGCTGGCAACAGGACCCGCAAGTGCTCGATGCGTTCTGTGAGTCGGTCAAGCGCTATGGGCTTTCCACCGGTGGGTCGCGGGCGACGCAGGGTGTCTGCGAGCCACATTTCCGATTGGAAACGTTGCTCAGCGAGCATCATGGCAAAGACAAAACACTCACGTTTGCCTCAGGCATGCTGGCCAACCTTGGCTTCATCAATGCCATGACGGCGAAGTTCAATTTCTCCCCCAGCAGCGGCATTGACAACCGCGATGCCGTGCTGATCTTTGACCGTGATTGCCACTGGAGTCTCTGGAAAGCAGCCGGGCACCTTAAGTACGGCGAATCGCTGCTGTCGTTCAAGCATAACGATGTGGCCGACCTTGAGCGTGTTCTGCAAAATATCGGAGATCGAAAGGCCATTGTGGTTTTCGAAAGTGTCTACTCCTCCGATGGGAGTGTGGCGCCTATCGGTACGATCCTGGACGTGTGTGAACGATTCAATGCCCTGAGCTATATCGACGACGCCAATGGCTTCATGGTGTATGGCGAGCCGCAGCGCAATTTCTATGAAGAGTTCCAGCACCTTCGCCGCGCCGATTTCATCATGATCTCATTATCGAAATCAGTAGGCCTGGAAGGCGGCGCGATCAGCGCCAACGCGGAGTACATCGACGCCTTTGAAGTACTGAGTGGAACGTCGATCTTCACTGCCGCCATTCAACCGCCAACGGCAGACGCAGCGGCATCCATCATCGAGCACCTCAAGCGCGACCCTTCCATCATGGATGACTTCCTGCGCAGAAGCTTGGCGTTTCGCATGCGATTGCTTGACAGTGGCCTGCAGCTCAATAGCACACCGTCTTACATCACCTCCGTGTTGATCGGCAAGGACAGCAAGGCCGAGCAAGTTCGGGAGCAGTTGGAGCAACAAGGCTTCTGCGTGCCGATCTTCCGCTATCCGGCGGTCAAGCCCAATCAGGCACTGATACGGCTGATCCTGCACCGGCACCACACCGACGCGGAAATCGAGAGGTTCGCCCATAGTCTGGAAAATCTGCTCGGTTGCGATGACTCACCCAGTCGATTGGGCGAGCGTCTGCTAGCGGCAGCGAACTAGGTCAGGAAGTCGCATATGACACGCATGGAACAGGTGGTGCGGATCGGCTTGCCGGCCTGCACAAATGACACCACTTGGGCGGCGGAACATATTGAAATCAAGGACTCGATTGCGACGATTGACCGAACGTCCTGGAATCAACTGTGCAAGCCTCATCAGTTTTGCAGCCATGAGTATATGGCTGCCCTGGAGGCCAGCGGTCTGGAATGCCAGTACCTTTATGCGCTGGCCATTTCAAACGGTGAACTGGTCGGCGCTGCTGTAGCCACCCTATGGCGGATTCATCTGCCATATGGGATGTCGTTGCGCGTCACGACCCTGGGAACGCCGGTCAATACTGGGTTGCCGCTGATGTTAGCGGTCACTGCGAATTCCATAAGCCTGCGATATGGTCTGGTGACTGCGCTGGAGCGGGCTTCAATCAAGCGCGGCGTCCGATTGTTCGTCGGGCGGGATTTTCCGACATCCGACTACCTCCACAAGCAGGCGCTCGACAAGCTCTACAGCTGCGCGCATTTGGAGCTGCCCTGGACAGACTTTGAGCAGTATCTGGAGCAGCACCCCAAGCGCAAAAGCATACGCCGTGATATGCGATCGCTTGAAAAGGCAGGCTACCGTCTTGAAATTCGCGAGGGTCAGGCACTGTCGATTGATGAAGCGCAGCGCTTGCACGCCTTATGGTTACAGCTGTATCGCAAACATCACTCGCCTGACCAAATCATGGTCACCGAAGATTTCTTTCTGCAAATGAGCCAGCTCGACCATGCGGTGTGGTTGCTGCTGCGCAAGGAAGGACGTATTGATGCGTTCGACCTCTGTTTTGTTCTGGGCGACCATCTGGAGTCCACCTATTGCGGCGTGGATCTGGAGGCAACGAGTCGCCTGTCCATCCACCGCGCAATGGGCTACCAGATCGTTCGCCACGCCATCGGCAAAGGATTGCGCAGCATTAACTTTGGTATTTCCAACGAGCAGGGCAAAGTCGAAATGGGCTGTCGCCTGCAAGCCTGTTACGCCTGGATGCAAGCCAATCCCAAGTGGCTCGGACGACTGCTTCGCATGCTCCTGCATCGATTTGTGCTCAAGCACGACCAGGACAAGCTCGCGCTGGAAAACCTGACTGTGGAAGACCCGCGGTGAAGCGGCTGCTACACAGACATGGCGCCGGTCTTTTGCTCTTGACCGGTCTGCAGTGGGTGATTTCGGTGGCGGATTGGATGCTGATCGTGCTGCTGCAGATCGTGGTATTCGATCTGACCCAGTCGGCGTTCAACATCATGTTGCTGGTCATTTGCGAGTTGATCCCGATGCTGCTGTTCGGCGCATGGGCCGGTGCAGTCGCCGATCGCACCGATCTCAAACGGGTACTGGTCTGGGCCTGTGTGGCGCGTCTGTTCATCATCCTGGCACTCTTGCTGCCGGCGATGCGTGGGCAGCTTATCCCTATCCTTGCCATCGCTGCCCTGGCGGCGACATGCAACCGGTTCTTCGTGCCGGGTGCCAGTGCCTTATTACCCAGACTGGTTTCGGCAGATCGGCTACCCGCTGCCAACGCCATCATCATGGCCGCGCGCATGTCAGGGATGGCCATCGGTACGCTGTTGGCTGGCGTGCTGGCCAGTCACTACGGGCATGTGGTGGCGGTTGTGGTAATTGGCGTGCTGCTGCTCATCGCCAGTGTCTTGTGTGTGTTGTTGCCCTCGCCCCATGTCAAGCGGGAGCAGGCCGATGAAGCAGGTATCTGGCGCGATTTGCGCACGGCGGTTTCACGCTATGGAGCCAGCCTGATACTGCCCATGACGGCCAGTATGCTGGTGATGCTGGCCCTTGGCAGTTTTGAGATTCTTGCGCTTGTCTATGTGGTCCAGGTGCTCGAACGTCCACCGGCCGATGTCGGGTTGCTATTCGGCGCCTATGGTGTCGGCATGTTGGCTGGACTTGCTTTGTCGTCATGGTCCCGTGTCGTGCAGCAATATGGCGCATGGATGTTGATCAGTCTGACCCTGATATGTGCCTCTATCTGGGTTGTATCGCAAGTCGACAGCCTCGGTTTGGCATTGCCGTTGGTGGCTGTGACGGGGCTGGCGGAGGGGCTGGTCATTACCCTGAGCCTGTTGCGCATCTATCAACAGGTTGCTGGGGATTTCTATGCCCGTGTGATTGCATTGCTGGATACCGGCACAGGCGCGGCCTTTCTTGTTTCGGTCATGCTGACAGGCGTCGTGGCCGATAAGGTACCGGCAAACATCTTGCTGGAAGGGCTCGCCATGACGCTCACCGGCTTGCTGCTGTTGGGGGTCATTGTGATGAAGGTGAGTACAGCCTGGCTTCACCTGAAAAAGGTGGCGCCAGGATAGAAAACCGTTAATCACGCATAGCACTGACGCCCGCTCTTTTGAAGGACACCCTCATGCGGCTGCCAACGCAGCGGGCGAATGCGATTGCGCAGCTGCCGCCCCATAGGTGGAGCGAATCACTCTCGGCCCGGATGGGGAAGTGTTGGCGCCGTCCACTTATTCCCTGCAATCCGCCCTACGCAGGACCTAGGTGGGGGGACAAATGGGGGGACAAAAAGAACAACCGCCTTAAAAACCAACAAAACAAGGCGAAAATCAGAAAATAATACCGCCCACAAGCCTAATGCCGATCAGTTAAGCCCTCTTGCTTGACCTTTGGCCGCAAGAAATCAAAATCCGATGCCTGAATTGGCATCGGATTTTTTTATGCGTCTCGCTCGGGCACTGGAACTGACCCACAACATTGCCTCCACTCCCAACTCAATCGAGGGATTGGATTCCTTGCTCGATCCTTCTTTGGTCGAGCAGGCACTTGAACAAGCAGGCGTAGCGACCCTGCGCAAGCGGCGCTTGCCGTTGGAAATGATGCTCTGGTGCGTTATCTCCATGGCATTCTTTCGGCGGATGTCGGCTTGGGATGTGGTCAGTCGCATGAACATCATGCTGCCTGGGCAACGCCCGTTGGTGGCGCCCAGTGCAGTGGTTCAAGCCCGTCAGAGATTGGGTTGCGAGGCTGTACGACAGGTCTTCCATCTGACTCAGAAAAGTTGGCATGAAGCAGCCGCCCATCCAACCTGGGCCGGATTGCGTTTACTGGGGTCGATGGCGTTGTTTGGCGAACGCCCGATACGCCAGAAAATCGAGCACGCTATGACTCGGCCAGTAATCAACATGGCGACACCGGTTTTCCTCAGGTACGCATGGTGTGTCAGATGGAGTTGACCAGTCATTTGCTCATTGGCAGTGCGTTTGACGGCTATCGCAGCAACGAAATGAAACTGGCTGAGCAACTGATCGACACCACGCCTGATCACTCGCTGACGCTGTTTGATCGCGGCTTCTACTCCTTGGGGTTGCTGCACCAATGGCAGCAAGCGGGCACCGAGCGACATTGGCTGATGCCACTGCGCAAAGGTGCGCAGTACGAAGTGGTTCAGCGTTTGGGGCGTCAGGATGCTGTGGTCTCGTTAAGCACTTCGCCGCAGGCCCGCAAGCAATGGCCGGGGTTACCGGAGCGCCTGAGCGCGCGACTCCTGAGCAAAACCGTCAAGGGCAAGGTGTGCCAGATACTGACGTCGATGACCGACCCGCTGCGCTTTCCATCCGACGAAATCGTCGATCTGTACAGCCAGCGATGGGAGATCGAGTTAGGGTTTCGGGAGATGAAGCAGACGCTGCTCAACAGCAGCTATACGTTGCGTAGCAAGACGCCCGAAATGATTGAGCAGGAACTGTGGGGAGTGTTGCTGGGCTACAACCTGTTGCGTTATCAGATGGTGGAGATGAGTCGCCACTGTCCGGGTATTTACCCGTGCGAAATGAGCTTTACTGCGTGCACCTGGGCAATTTTAGGGTTTATCAACAGCGTCTCGGCCGACCGCTCCGGGAACATCCCCAAATACCTGGCTGAGCTTCATGCCTCAGCCCCGCACTATGTGCTGCCTCATCGGCGAGAGGAGCGCATTTATCCTCGGGCCATCAGGCTGAAATCACCGAAGTATCCGATCAAAAATAAAAATGCCAGTCAGCTTAACTGACTGGCATTAGCCTGATTAGGCTGCTTTTCTTGATGAGATTGCTTGATATTGTGCTCCCTCAAGCAGGGGAGGAGAGGTCTCACCCGAGCGCTGATTTTCAGGCCATCAACGGGGTTCCTAACGCCGACTATCACCACCTGAAGGCAGTCGGTTTCGCGCTCTCGGGTCGATTTTCTGCCACAGATGACGCATGTGTCAACCTGAACGCAAGTCATGTGTCGGTGGTCATCAGAACCAGGAGAATCCGTGCAACGGTATCCGATGTTTAACGATGTGATGACAACCACTGGCGTGCGTACGCCCATCCGCTACGTCTAGAGCGCCAGCAGCCGCAAGATCTCGTTCGTGTTTGAAGTCAGCGAGGTCTGAGACACACGTACGAAAAGCCCCGAATCATTCGGCAATGCTGTTCACTTAAGCCGATGTTTCAGGCACAACCGCAGTTGTGGCGAGGGAGCTTGCTCCCGCTGG